>MERI01000248.1 GCA_001772005.1 Betaproteobacteria bacterium RIFCSPLOWO2_12_FULL_62_58
CGCGTTTATTACGAAGACACCGACAGCGGCGGCGTTGTCTATTACGCGAACTATCTGAAGTTCCTGGAGCGGGCGCGCACCGAGTGGCTGCGCGGGCTCGGTTTCGGACAAACCGAGCTTGCCGCGCGCGATCGAATCGTGTTCGTGGTGCGATCGGTCGCGATCGAGTACATCAAACCGTCGTTGTTTGACGACAGCTTGCAGGTCACGGTGGAACTCGTTAAGGTGGGCGCCAGTCAAATTGTGGTTGCGCAGCGGGTTCTGCGCGCAGGCGAGGTGCTGATCGCCGCCGAGGTCAAGGTGGCGTGCGTGGATGCGCAAACGTTCAAGCCCGTTAGAATTCCAAGAGCGATCATCACAAAAATAGGAACGACATCGTGAATCCCGCCGTTATCCATGACATGTCGGTTGGGAGCCTCATTACCAATGCAAGCTTGCCGGTGCAGCTGGTGATGGCGTTGCTGCTGCTGGCTTCCGCCTTTTCCTGGTACTATATCTTTCTCAAGATATTCACTATCAAGCGCGCCTCCAGACTTGCCGACGACTTCGAGAAGGAGTTCTGGAGCGGCGCGGATCTCAACGAGCTCTACCAGCGCGCGGTCAACTCGCGTACTGCCGCAGGCAGCCTCGAGCGTATCTTCGAGTCCGGTTTCCGGGAGTTTTCCAAGCTCAGAAAGCAGCCCGGCATGGACGTCGCCGTGGTGATGGACGGCACGCGGCGCGCAATGCGCGCGACCTACCAGCGCGAGTTGGACCGGCTCGAATCACACCTGTCGTTTCTCGCCTCGGTGGGTTCGGTAAGCCCCTACGTCGGGCTGTTCGGCACGGTGTGGGGAATCATGAATTCGTTCCGCGGGCTCGCCAACGTCGCGCAGGCGACGCTGGGACATGTTGCGCCCGGTATTGCTGAGGCGCTGATCGCGACCGCGATGGGATTGTTTGCCGCGATTCCGGCGGTGATTGCGTACAACCGTTTCGCCGGTGACGTCAACCGCCTGGCCACGCGCTTCGAATCCTTCATGGAAGAGTTTTCCAATATTTTGCAGCGGCAAGTGCACTGAAGACGGCGGGAGAGGTGAGAGGAGAGAGGTGAGAGGAGATAGGAAAAAGGCAGAAGGCGCGGAGCGCGGTTCATCGCCGTTGCTTCTCTCCCCTTTCTCTTCTCGCCTCTCTGCCCGAAGGGCAATTTCATGCTGATCGAAAAACGCGGCGGCAGGCGGCTCATGAACCAGATCAACGTCGTGCCGTACATCGACGTGATGCTGGTGCTGCTGGTGATCTTCATGATCACGGCGCCGCTCATCAATCCGGGCCAGATCGAGCTGCCACAGGTCGGGAAGACGTCCGATCCGCCGGTGGCGCCGCTCGAGGTGTCGATACACACCGACCAGTCGCTGTGGCTGCGCGACCGGCAGAAAACGACGGCCGAGCGCAAGGTGACGCGCAACGAGTTGATCCAGGCTATCCGCCAGAAGCAGGCGCAGAATCCGCAGCAGGCGGTGGTGATCGCCGCCGACAAGGACGTGCGCTATGCGGCGGTGCTGGAGGTGATGGACATGCTGCAGCAGAACCAGGTAAAAAAGGTCGGGTTGCTGGCGAAACCACGGAGCCCATGACTTATAACGACGTCAGCCGCAACGAAAAGAGAATTTCCGGCGCGCTGGCGCTGGCGACGCATTTGCTGTTCCTCGCGCTGCTCGTGTTCGGAGTCAGCTGGCAGCAGCAGAAGCCCGATTCCGCGGTGATCGTCGATCTGTGGAACGACCTGCCGCCGCTGCCGCAGCCCAAGGTGGAAGAGCCCCTGCCGGAAGCGAAGCCTGCGCCCGAGCCGCCGAAGCCGGCGCCCAAGGTGGAGCTCAAGCCGGTTCCCAAGCCCGAAGTCAAGCCGGTGGTCAAGCCTGACATCGCGCTCAAAGAGAAGGAAAAATTCGAAAAGGAACGCAAGCTCAAGGAGCGGCAGATACTCGAAGCCAAGAAGCGCGATGAAGAGAAAAAGAAACAGGCGGCGCTCAAGGAGCAGCAGGCGCGAGAAGCGAAAGCAAAGCAAGAGCAGGAGGAAGCGATCAAACAGCAGCTTGCGCAGCAACAGGCCGCGCAGCTCCGGCTCATCAACGAATACAAGCAGCGCATCCGCGACAAGATCCGCCGCTTCATCGTCGAGCCGCCGAACCTTCAGGGCAATCCGGAGGTCGAATTCGACGTGGTACTACTGCCCGGCGGCGAAGTGCTTGGCGTCAAGCTCAGGAAAGGCAGCGCGTTGGCGGCTTATGACAACGCGGTAGAGCGTGCGATTCTCAAGGCGCAGCCGCTGCCGCTGCCGCCCGATCCGGCGCTGTTCAAGGACTTCCGGGAGCTCAACCTCAAGTTCCGCCCGAAAGAGTGAGTTTCAGCAGCTATAATTACGCCCCATGAATTCACGAACCAAGACGAAACTTTTCCGCACGTTATGGCTCCTTGCGATGCTCGCGCTACCGGGCGCGGCGCGCGCCGCGCTCACCATCGAGATCATCGGCAGTGGCGCGAACCAGGTTCCGGTCGCCATCGTTCCATTCCGCGCCGAGGACGGCTTGGCGCAGAAAATCACGCCGGTGGTCGCGGCGGACCTCACCCGCAGCGGGCTGTTCAAGATGGTCGATTCCGGCGGCGTCGTGCCGGTGCCTTATGAGCCGGGTGAGGTGGACTATGCCATATGGCGCGCACGCGGTGCGGAGGCAATCGTGATCGGCAGCGTCTCGCCGCTGCCGGATGGCCGCTACGACATCCGCTTCCGGCTCATGGACGTGGTGAAGCAGACGCAGCTCGCCGGTTTCGCCTACGCTGCGGCGGCGTCGCAGCTTCGGCTCACCGCGCACAAGATCGCCGATGTGATCTACGAGAAGCTGACCGGCGATGTCGGGGTGTTTGCCACCCGCATTACCTACATTGTGAAGCGAGGCTCGCGCTACGAATTGCAGGTGGCGGACGCGGACGGTTTCAACCCGCAGACCGTGCTTGCCTCGAACGAGCCGATCATCTCGCCGGCGTGGTCGCCTGATGGCACGCGGCTCGCCTACGTTTCGTTCGAAGGCAAGAAGCCGGTGGTGTACGTGCAGTCCCTTATCACCGGCGGGCGCCAGGCGGTAGCGAATTTCCCGGGCAGCAACAGCGCGCCGGCATGGTCGCCTGACGGCAGGCGGCTGGCGGTGGTGTTGACCAAGGACGGCGGGTCGCAGATTTATCTGATCAATGCCGACGGCAGCGGCACGCCGACGCGGCTTACCAGCAGCTCGGCGATCGATACCGAGCCCAATTTCTCTCCCGACGGCCAATTGCTGTTGTTCACCTCCGACCGCGGCGGCAGCCCGCAGATCTACGGCATGTCGGTTACGGGCGGGGAAACACGCCGTCTCACCTTCGACGGCAGTTACAACGTGTCGCCGCGTTTCAGCCCCGACGGCAAGAGTTTCGCGTTTATACAGAGAAACGGCGGCCGGTTCAACGTCGCGGTGCAGGACTTTGCGACGCGCCAGGTACAGGTGCTGACCGACGGCAGCATCGACGAATCCCCGAGTTTCGCGCCCAACGGCAGGATGATTGTCTACGCAAGCGGGGTAAGGGGGCGTGGTATATTAGCCGCGGTATCGAGCGACGGCCGAGTGAAGCAGCGTTTCACCGAAAATGCCGGCGATGTGCGTGAACCGGCGTGGGGCCCGCTGGTCAAACACTAGATTTCTTTTTTTTCGAGGAGCGATTCATGCGGAAAATTCTTACGGGTCTGTTGATTGCGGGCGTGCTGGCGGGTTGCAGCGGCGCGCCGACCAAGGAACAAGACGGCGCACGGGTCGAGGACCGCATCCCGTCGGCGGTGGCGGCGCCGGACCAGAAAACCGGGCCGGCCGATCCCGGCGCGACCTCGAAGCCGCTCGGCACCGGCAAGGTGGCGGGCGATCCGCTCAAGGATCCCGGCAGCATCCTGTCCAAGCGCAGCATCTATTTCGATTACGACAGCAACCTCGTCAAGGATGAATTCAAGCCGATCGTTGCAGCGCACGCCAGGTATCTGAGCGTGAACCGCTCCGTGCGCACGCGCGTTGAGGGCAACACCGACGAGCGCGGCAGCCGCGAGTACAATCTCGCGCTCGGCCAGCGCCGCGCCGACGCGGTGAAACAGATGATGCAGTTGCTTGGCGCATCGGCGGGCCAGATCGAAACCGTGAGCTTCGGCGAAGAGAAGCCGCGCGCCCAGGACAGCGACGAGAAGGCGTGGACGGAGAACCGGCGCGCGGACATCCGCTATCAGGGCGAGTAAGCCGTGAGGCGTGAGGCGAGAGGCGAGAGGCGAGAGGGGCAAAAACCTTCTGCTGTTCTCGCAGCCTTGGCCTGCGCTGCGGTTTTTCTGTCTTTTCCCGCCCGCGCCGGGCTGTTTGACGACGAGATCGCGCGCAAGCAGATCGTCGAACAGTCGAAACGTCTCGATGATGTAAGACAGCAGCAGGAGCTGATCGCCGAGCGGCTTGCCAAGGTCGAGGATGCGCTCAAGAACCAGCCGGTGCTCGGACTCGTTTCCCAGATCGAGGCATTGCGCGAGGAGTTGCGGCAGCTGCGCGGCCAGATCGAGGTGGTCGGCAACAACATCGATATGGCCGCCAAGCGCCAGCGCGACATGTATGTCGACCTCGATACGCGGCTGCGGCGCCTGGAACAGCCGGCTGCGGGAGGATCCCCCGCGGCTCCGGCCCCATCGGCCGCGACGGGCGGCGTGGCGCCGGCGCAAGTCGCGTCCGCGCCGGGAGCTGCCGACGAGAGCCGCGTGTATGAAGCGGCACAGAACCAGCGCCGAATCGGCAATTACCCGGGCGCCATCATCGCGTTTCAGAGCTTTATCACGCAGTATCCCAGGAGCACGCTCGCGCCGCGCGCGCAGTACTGGATCGGCGACTCCTACTTCAATCTGCGCGACTTCAAGAGCGCGATTGCCAGCCAGCAGAAGCTGATCAGCACCTACCCCGACAGCCCATCGGTGCCGGATGCGCTGCTCAACATCGCGAGTTCCCAGGTGGAACTCGGCGACACCACGGCCGCCAGGAAGACGATGGATGGTCTGGTCGAGCGCTATCCCGCGAGCGAGGCGGCGGAAAAGGCGAAGCGCCGGCTGGCTACGTTGCGCTGAAGCGCAAGGATTGAGGATTCAGGATCGAGGATTGAGGGACGGCCGATTGGCTGCTTCTCGTTCGGTTTTGCGCAACCTATTCCTGTTTGCGCTCTCGCGTCATAATATCGGTTCGGTCCGGTTAGCAATGTAGGCCATGTCCTCGGTTTCTTCCTCGATCCTCAATCCTCGCTCCTCGATCCTGCAGGTAACGCTGCGGATCACCGAAATTTTCTTCTCGCTGCAGGGCGAGACCAGCCGTGTGGGGCTGCCCACGGTGTTCGTGCGTCTTACGGGCTGCCCGCTGCGCTGCGGATACTGCGACACCGCTTACGCGTTTCACGGCGGAGAATCGCTGACGCTGGATAAAATACTCGCCGAAGTTGCCCGTTATCAGCCGCGCTATGTGACCGTTACCGGCGGCGAGCCGCTGGCGCAGAAGAACTGTTTCGCGCTGCTCAGGGAATTGTGCGACTGCGGCTACTCGGTGTCGCTCGAAACGAGCGGCGCGATGGACATTTCGGGCGTCGATCCGCGCGTCTCGAGGATACTCGACATCAAGACGCCGGGCTCCGGGGAATGCGACAAGAACCGGTGGGACAATCTCGCCCGGCTGACGCCGCGCGACGAGATCAAGTTCGTATTGTGCGATGAGCCCGATTACGGGTGGGCAAGACGGGTGCTCGCCGAGCGACGACTCGACAACATCTGTCCCGTGCTCTTTTCGCCTTCCTATCATGAGCTGCCGGCGAAAACGCTTGCCGACTGGATACTGCGCGACCGGCTGCCGGTGCGCATGCAGGTGCAACTGCACAAGCACTTGTGGGGCGAGGTCCCCGGGCGCTAGAAAGAAAGGCGTGAGGCGCGAGGCGTGAGGCGTAAGATGTGGTAGTCGCGACTTGATCTGACAGACATTGTCTGACCAACGCAGCTCGAGAGCGTTTATAACGGGCTGGAAACGGTTAAGAGCGAACACGTGTATGGAGAAGTTCGCTGCGCCGCTCAGCCCTGTTGCCTTATTGGCGGAGCATGCCGATCAGCTTCAGCAATTTCGTTTTCGATTCCACGTCGGCTTTGATCATGGCCGCAAACTCCTGCGGCGTGTTGCCGACGACGTCTATGCCGTTGTTGAACAGGCGTTCCCTGATATCCGCATTCTGCAGGATCCGCACGATCTCCCGATGGAGGAGATTGATGATGGGCGCCGGCGTCCTGCCCGGCGCATACATGCCTATTTCTGATACGAATTGATAGCCCGGCACGGTTTCTCCCACGGTAGGCAAGCCGGGGGCCAGCGGCGACCGCTTGGGGGTCGTCACCGCCAGGGCCCGCAGTCTGCCTGCCTTGATGTGCTGCTCGACCGAACCCATGCCAACGAACATCACCACCACTTCGCCGCTGTACAGGCCTATCACCGAAGGCCCGGTGCCCTTATAGGCAACGCGCACGATGTTGACGCCGGTCATGGCCTTGAATTGCTCGGTCGCGAGGTGGGGTGAAGCGCCCAATGTTCCCGCGCCATAGTTGAGTTCCCCCGGCCTGGCTTTGGCGAGGGCGATGAACTCCTTTACGGACTTCACCGGCAGCGATGGGTGAACAACCAGCAGGGTAACCTGGCTTACCGCCGCTGTGATTGGCGTCAGATCCTTCATGGGATCGTAGGGCGCGGGGCGCATCATCGGCAGCAAGTAGACGGAACTACCGTAGAAAAGCAGGACATGGCCGTCGGGTTCCGCCCTGGCAACGAGTTCCGCCGCGAGCGTTCCGCGATTCTCCACGATCGCCGGCTGCCGCAGGCTGCCTGTCAGCCCTTGCGCGATCATGCGTGCCACCACGTCGTTGGTGCTGCCAGGCGCTGAGGTGAGAATGCGTATGACCTTGGTGGGGTAATCCTGGCTGGTCGCCACGTTCGAGCCCAGCACCATCATGCCACCGAACAACAGAAATACGACGGAACACGCAATCATCATATTTTCTCCTCCAAAGATCGCGCTTTGAATTATCCTTGAAACCGCAGATTAACGCGGATGCGCGGAGAAAGGGAAGGTGATTTAGTGATTCAGTGACTAAGTGATTGGTTGGTGAGCAGTCCAGGTGCTTTACCCAGTCACTCAATCACTTAATCACTTGAGTCCCATCGCACCTGGAAAAGGGGGCAGGTTCACTTGCCGGGGCACGCGCGTTGAATTTTCTCCGGCAATGATTAAATTCTATTCGTGCCGCGGTATGCCCACATCGCAGCAGAACATCTGGCCCCTTGGCCGACGGTCGCTTACCGGCCAAAACCGGCCGTTCGCCGTGTTCCTGATACTTACGGCACGTCCGCGGTCTCGCAGCGCAATCCCATCCAGCAACATGCTTCGCCTCAATGCAGGAGGCATGTCGCTGGCCGCAGGCGGCTTCCTGGTTCCAACAATCTCGCCCCAACGTGATCTGCATCAGTAAGAGGCGGCGCAGCGTCGCGAGATGCGCCGGTTCGAGCGGGCGCAGACTGCCGCGAGTGCAGAAGCTTCAAAGAACGTGCTGCACATCGCGGCCCAGCGCCCTGTCCCTTGCACCAGAGAAATCCGGATGTGACACGAGCGGCGTCTCAACCGTCGTGTCGGTGATCTCGACGTCGAATTGCGCTGCACTCGCTCGGGTACGGTTTCTACTTATATCTCGCCTGCACGGCATCCCACCCATCCGCCCCGACCACACGCCACATCTCAGGTATCGAAATGTCGCCGAGGGGAACCGGGTGCGTGCGCGTGTCGCGCGCTTCCTTGAGTATCTGCCGGCAGCTGCCGATGATATGCATGAGCAGCAGGCCGGGAAGTATGGCAATGCGATAGCCCATGTCTTCCACCTGCCGCGAATCCGGCACCGGGCTTTTTCCCCCGCGCGTGACGTTGAGCAGGCACGGCCCGTGTATCAGTCGCGGGATCTGTTCGGTTTCCCGCACCGATTGCTGCGCCTCGAAGAAGGCGACGTCAGCGCCGGCATCGAGCGCCGCGTTCAGGCGGTCGATCGACTCATTGAAACCCGCAACGCTGCGCGCATCGGTGCGCGCGACGATCAGCGTGTCCGGGTCGCGCCGCGCCGCGACCGCCGCCCGAATCCGCGTTAGAAATTCCTTCAGCGGAACGATTTCCTTGCCGTCCAGATGCCCGCAGCGCTTGGGAAAGCCCTGGTCCTCGATCTGGATCGCCGCGATCCCCCGCAATTCATATTCGCGTACAGTGCGCGTGACGTTGAGTTCATTGCCGAAACCGGTGTCGGCATCGGCAATGACCGGCACATTGACGGCGCCAGCGATGCGCCCGGCATTGTCCACCATTTCCGTCATGGTCGTGAGCCCGTAGTCCGGGAAACCGAGCATCGCCGCCGTGCACCCGCCTGACATGTAAACGGCGCCGTAGCCCGCCTGCTCGATCAGCTTGGCGGTAATGCAGTCGTATGCGCCAGGCGCGACGATCATTGGGCCGCTCTTGATATCCTGGCGCAGCTTCCTTGCCGTACTCATAAAACACTGTCCCCCATCGTGGGCGGGAAACGCCGTCCCGCGAATCAGCATCCATCACTGGTTGATGACGATATGCGCCTCTTTGACCACTTTCTTCCATTTTTCGACGTCGCTCTTGATCCGGTCCCGAAACTCCTCCGGCGGGCCGCCGGCAGGTTCCAGTCCTTCTCTTGCCATCCATTTCTGCACCGCGTCCGTCTTGATTACTTTTGCGGCTTCACTGTTCCATCGCATCACGATGTCCCTGGGCAGGCCCTTCGGTCCCCACATGCCGTACCAGTGAGTCACGTCGAAACCGGGCACCGTTTCACCTACGGTAGGCACGTCCGGTAACGCGCGCGAGCGTTTGGGGGTGGTCACGGCGATGGCGCGCAGCCGTCCGGCCTTCAAGTGCGGCATGCTCGGCACCAGGCTGCTGAAGCTCGAATCCACTTCTCCGCTGAGAAGAGCGGTCATGACCGGGGCGCTGCCTTTGTACGGTACGAGAGTTAATTTCACCCCGGTTTGCTGCTTGAAAAGCTCGACAGCAAGGTTATCGAGACTGCCAATGCCGGACGACCCGAAGTTGAACTTGCCGGGGTTCGCCTTTGCATAAGCGATGAGCTCCTTGACGGACTTGATCGACACCGAGGGGTGCCTCGACGCGACCAGCGGCGTTGTTCCGATCAGGATGATCGGCGTAATTCCGGTGACCGAATCGTACGGCAGATTGTAGAGCGCGCCGTTCGCTCCATAGCTGCCGGAGACTACTATCAGCGTATAGCCGTCCGGGTCGGCGCGCGCCACGATACCGGCGCCCACGGTGCCGCCGGCGCCGGGCCGGTTGTCCACCACGACCGGCTGCCCGAAGGACTCGGACGCCGGCGCGGCGATGAGGCGCGCGAGAATGTCCGAACCGCCACCGGCAGCGAAGGGAGTGAGCAGATGGATCGGTTTGGTCGGGTATTTCTCCTGGGCATGCACGGCTGCCGCAGTGAACAACAGTGCAAACGCAATAACGGCACAGCGAGCGAGTTTGCTCATGATGACCTCCGAAATAAGATGATGGAGAAAGAAAAATGAGGGAGCACTCGTACGGGAGGTCCCGCACAGCGCATCATGGACCTTGTGTTCATGCTTGCCTCCTCGTCCTCGCGAGACGACCGCAATTGGGGCGCGTGCCGAGCGGGATCAGTGATTAATTATTGATTAATCTATTCCAGCCGCGAGCGCGCGGCAAGCCATTTCCCGCACCCGAGCTGCTCCGAGGCTAGTTCTAGTTGTCCCCGGGGCGGGCGGCGGTCGCTTACCGGCCAACTGCCGTCATTTGAGTGCCCAAAAAGCCAGCTCTAAAGCTGCCGTTCGCAAGGGGTCGGTTAGTGGTTGTATTCCTTGGCAAGAAAGGCAACAAATGGCAGTATTTGAAGCGTGAAACTCAAATAAATTGCTTCCTAAAATTCCGGATTAGAGGAGAGTTTATGTGGGCACGAATCGGCTTGACGCTAATTGGGCTAATTAGTTTTAGTGCCTTCGCAAACCCTCAGGTTGTCACCATTGAGACACGAGAGGGCGTTAAGCAAACCTTTTTACTGGTATCGCCTAGTGGTCCTCCAAAGGTGGCTTTGATCATGTTTCCGGGCGGATCCGGGCGAGTAAATATCAGAAGTAAGGAAGGCGAAATTTTATTCAGCAAAAATGCATTTATGCAAAGAACTATAGATCAGTTTGTTGCAAACGGTATGTTAGTAGCGCTAGTTGACACCCCCTCAGATCAACAAGATTTGTCGGTGCAGTTCCGTAAGACGGAAGACCATGTAAGAGACATAGAAGGAGTTGTAAGCAACATCCGGCAGGGACACAGAGATATTCCGGTCTACCTAATCGGAATCAGTCGGGGTGGGGTGTCCGTTGCTTATATTGCAAAACGTCTAGAAGGGAAGGTTGCGGGTATAGTGTCAATGTCTGGTCATTTAGCAGACCGAAACTCGGTTGGGCTATCGGGTTTTGATTACAGAGCACTCAAGCAAAGAATTTTAATGGTGAGTCATAAGAATGAGGGGTGCCCCCATACTCGTTATAGTGATTGGCTGGACGTTGCCAAGAAGTACCATATTCCTTTGATTTCTGTAACCGGTGGTTATCAGCAGTTGGAAAAGTCAGCGGGCGATAGATTCCCGGAATGTAGATCCTGGGCGCATCACAATTTTCTGGGAATTGAAAGACCTGTCTCCGCAGAGATTAGCAACTGGATTCTTCAGAAACCCTTTAGAACCGAAGTGAATGAGTAGACACCGAGATGGTCATCAAATACAGGGCGGTCCCAGCCCACTCTCCTGTTTTCGCTCAACTAACGTAAAATCCCGGGGCCGCACGTGTAGTCATTGGCAGAATGAAAGCTTCCCAAGCTGCTGACGCACGTTTTGCTCCAATTGCCCGCACCAATTCCCTGAGCATGACAGGCAACATTGGCCAATGAGCGTCGAAAAAAGGCTGGGGCAATTTCTGACGCCACAAAGCTGCCGGTCGCCACTGTCTCCTTGGGGTCGACAGGGGACGTTGCTTTTCAATGCACCGGGTCATCGTCCACCAGCCCGGATGCCGCAATGAGGACCCCCGCATTGCGTTTCGCGCGAACGACTGCTATGGGCTCTGCGCCCAAGCTGCTGCAGCAGTAGAGCGGGTATTGTCAAGTTAAAATACAGAGAAAATCACACCCGAAGGAGGAAACATCATGAAACGCTGGTGGGCGCTGATGTCGATTCTCTCGTGCATAAGCGCAAACGCCGCGGAGCCGATCGATTACCCCGCGCGGCCGGTGCGCGTCATCATCCCCCAGGGACCCGGCGCCACCACGGACCTTTTGGGGCGCATCGTGTTCACGCACACCGCCGAACGGCTCGGGAAGCCACTGGTCGTCGACAACCGGCCGGGCGCGGGCGGCACCCTGGGCATGGACATCGCTTCCCGCGCGAGGCCCGATGGTTACACCCTGGTCGGCGTCGCTGCGTCGATGCTCGCCATCACGCCGCATATCTATCGCAAGCTTGCCTACGATCCGCTGCGCGATTTCGTGCCGGTGGGAATGTTCGTGCTGGCTCAGACCGCACTGTGCGTCAACAACAACGTGCCGGCGCGCACGGTGCGCGAGTTCGTGGATCTCGTGAAGGCGAAGTCCGCGCAGATCCTGATGGGCTCGGCCGGCGTCGGCGCGACCAGCCACCTCGGCGGCATCCTGTTCGCGACGCTGGCAGGCATCCCGGCCAACCACGTGCCGTACAAAGGCGGGTCGTCCATCGTGGCCGTCTCCCTGGGAGAAGTGCACTGGACGGTGGCGCCGTTGAGCGCCGCCATGCCGCACGTCAAGGTTGGCCGCATACGCTGCCTCGCTACCGGCGGCGACAAACGCTCGATCGTCACACCCGATCTTCCGACGATCGCCGAAAGCGGTGTGCCGGGGTTTCGCTTCTACGGCTGGAACGGCGTGATTGCGCCGCGCGGGACCCCCAAGCCGATCATCGCCAAGGTCAACCGCGTGATGAACGAAGCGCTCGGCTCCGCAGAACTCCGCAAGCACTTTTTCCAACTCGGGGAAGAGCCTGCCAGCGGCTCACCCGAAGACTTCGGCAGGTTGATCCGCGATGATTACGAGCAGATGGGTAAGCTGGTGAAGCTCGCCGGCCTCAAGCCCGAGTGACAGGGGAGTTTTCACATGGCGTTTTACCGTTTCGAGAAGCTCAAGTCCTACCATTTCAATCCCCACCTGTCGTCCACGACGGGTCCGATCATCGAGGGGCAGTACATGTATTTCCGGCGCGTCAGGAAGCCGGGGGGAGGCAAGTCCAGGCTGCATTATCATCCCAACGAGTTCATGGCGTTTCTGCTGGAAGGAAAGATCAACGCCGTGGTCGGGCGCGGCCGCCGCGTCGTCCGCCCCGGGACCCTGGTTCACATCCCGTCCAACGTGCAGCACAGCTTCAAATCGCGGGAGGACATCAGCTATCTCTACATCAAGGACCGCACCTGGACCATGATAGGCGCCGCCGCGGACGAAGCCCTGCCGGATAAAGCGCGGTCGGCCACCGAAGTGGCGAGGGACATCAAGGCCGGCAGGTATCCGGGCGGCCGCAAGGAGCCGGAAAAGTCGCAGGCGATCGTCGACGGCCTGGGCGACTGCTTCCATCCCATGATAGACGGACTGGGCGCGCCCGTCGCATCCGGGCATTGCGAGCGCTGGCTGGAAGGCGCCAATCTCGCTTTCGGTTTCATCGAATCGCCGCGCGGCCACGACATGGGCGAGAGCAAGGCGGCGCACGAACTCTTCGCCTACCTGATCAGCGGGTCGCTCGACGCACGGGTCGGCCGGAAGAAGCGGAGAATGCGTCCCGGCGGCGTGATACACGTGCCCCGCGGGGCGCCGTACGGCTGGGTGGTTCGTGGCCGCGGGCCTGCACGCTATGCCATCGTACGCTCGACGTCCCGCCTCGAGGCGGAGGTGGCGCGCAATGGCGCCTCCGACAATTGGCGGGGATAACCACTACTTCACAATTCTCCGCTGAGGTCTCCGGAGCGCCGACCGTCCTGCGGTCCTTCTGTTAATCTTGCGCTGTGCCCAAAGCCGTTGTCTTACTGTCCGGCGGACTTGATTCCGCCACCACGCTCGCCATTGCGCGCAGGGACGGATTCTCCTGCCACTGCCTGAGCGTCGATTACGGTCAGCGCCACCGTGCTGAACTCGACGCTGCCGCGCGCGTCGCGCTCGCGCTCGGCGCCGCAGAGCACCGCGTGATGAAGCTCGATCTCGCCGCCATCGGCGGCTCGGCGCTCACCGACCGCAGCATCGCGGTGCCCGAAGCCCCGACGCAGGGTATTCCCATTACCTACGTTCCGGCGCGCAACACGATTCTGCTGTCGCTCGCGCTCGCCTGGGCCGAGGTGCTCGGCGCGCAGGACATCTTCTTCGGCGCCAACGCGGTCGATTACTCCGGTTATCCCGACTGCCGGCCCGAGTACATGCGCGCCTTCGAAGCAATGGCCAATCTTGCCACCAAGGCCGCGGTCGAGGGCGGCAAGCTCACGCTGCACACGCCCATCATCGCGCTCACCAAGGCCGAAATCATCCGGCGTGGCGTCGCGCTCGGCGTGGATTACGCGCTCACCGTGTCCTGCTATCAGGCCGGCGACGAGGGGCCGGCCTGCGGCCGCTGCGATTCGTGCCGGCTGCGCCGCGCCGGCTTTGAAACCGCGGGGATTGCCGACCCCACTCGCTACGCCTGAAGCCCCTTGAACATCGATTTTCTGGCTTCACTTTCTGTGCCCGACAAATTGGAATCCGCTAATATGACGATGTGCGGCGGCAGGCGCAGGGATTAAACCAGGGCTCGGCTCGCGGCGCAGATCGGTTGCAGGGGATGTGCGATGGAATTTACGGTACATAACCAGGTATTGCTCGCAGTGTTCGTGGTCGCCGCGATCATGGGCGCGGTCGCCAACAAGACCAGCTTCTGCACCATGGGCGCGGTTTCCGACTGGGTCAACATCGGCGATACCGGCCGCATGCGCGCGTGGGTGTTCGCAATGGCGGTGGCGTTGACCGGCGTGATCGCGCTCGAAGGCGCGGGCATCGTCAACCTCTCGGCCGAGACCTTCCCGCCGTACCGCACCGCCAATTTCGCGTGGCTGCGCTACCTGCTGGGCGGGTTGATGTTCGGTGTCGGCATGACGCTCGCGAGCGGCTGCGGCAACAAGACGCTGGTGCGCGTCGGCGCCGGCAACCTGAAATCGCTCACTGCGCTCGCGATCGCGATGATAGGTTCCTATATCATGCTGTGGACGCCCTTCTATGAGAAGGCGTTTCATCCCTGGATTTCCGCCACCGCCATCAACCTCGCGCAGCACGGCGTGCCGACCCAGGAAGTGGGTTCCGTCATCTCGGGCATGTTCGGCCTCGCGCCCTCGCGCGCGCTCAACTTCATGGTCGCCACGCTGGTCGCGTTCGGCATGTATGCCTTCGTGTTCCGGTCAACGGATTTCCGCGGCAACTTCGACAACATCCTGGGCGGCGCGGTGATTGGACTGGCGATCGTCGCCGGCTGGTATCTCACGGGAGGCGCGCTGGGGCAGGCGTGGAAGGAATACGCCGACATGGCGACCGAGGTGCCGAGCCGCGTGCAGGTGCAGTCCTACACCTTCATCAGCCCGATGGGCGACTCGGTGCGCTACCTTTTGAACCCCACGAAACTGTCGCTGATCAATTTCGGCGTGATGGCGCTCGCCGGGGTGATCGCCGGTTCCTTCCTCTACGCGGCTGCGACCCGGAGTTTCCGCATCGAGTGGTTCGCGTCGTTCAAGGACTTCGTCAACCATGCCGTGGGCGGCGTGCTGATGGGCGTGGGCGGCGTGCTGTCGATGGGCTGCACCGTCGGGCAGGCGATCACCGGCGTATCCACGCTCGCGATCGGGTCGATTCTTACCTTTTTCGCGATCGTCATCGGATCCGCGGGCACCATGAAGTATCAATATCGGAAGATAATGCAGGAAGCTTAGAACCAGGATCGAGGATCTAGGATTCAGGATCGAGCGGTTCCGGCGCGATAGAATTTCCCGCAATGCGGTCTTAACCAGTCACCAGTCACCAGTCACCAGTCATTTTCTTCAATACCCCCCTGAGGGGTACGAATCACCAGTCACGAATCATCAGTCACGCTTTTTCTGGAGCACAGCGCAGCATTTTTGATTGACCCCTCCCTCTCGTGAAGGTAAACTCTCGCGCTTTTCGTGGGCGGTTAGCTCAGTTGGTAGAGCAGCGGACTTTTAATCCGTTGGTCGGGAGTTCAAATCTCCCACCGCCTACCAAGATTCAAGGAGTTAGCGAGCCGCTAGCTCCTTTTCTTTTGCAGACTGTGCCGTATTTGTGTCGCTGAGGAGGTTAGCAACGACCTCCGCATGCTTCACAAGGTGCGCGGGCGCGAGATGTGCGTAACGCCTGACCATCTCCGCGGATTCCCAAGCTCCCATCTCCTGCACTACGTTAAGCGGTGTGCCGTGTTGCACGAGCCAGCTTGCCCAGGTATGCCGGAGAGCGTGCCAACGGAAATCCACGACCCCTGCACGCTTGAGCGCCTGCCGCCATGCTCGCGTGTTTGCCTGTGTGTAAACTATCACGCAAATTTGACCAGATATCGAGCATTTCTTTCACGAAGGGCTAACCATTCCAGCAAGCAAAAAAATCTCCTTGCGACATGGGGATCAGTGATACCTAGTTGATCTGCCATTCATGATAATCTCTGGTCTAGTTTCTGTGACAATTGACATTCGAAACGCCAAAATAATGGCAAATATGCGTTTAGGCGGCGCGATGATCAAAGCATTGCGCCGCAAGCGTCTAATTTTAACGAGTTAAGGGACAGGACTTCCCACCATGCCAACAATGAACGGG
Organism: Betaproteobacteria bacterium RIFCSPLOWO2_12_FULL_62_58; assembly: GCA_001772005.1. GTDB lineage: Bacteria > Pseudomonadota > Gammaproteobacteria > Burkholderiales > SG8-41 > DSOT01. The sequence goes on from MERI01000248.1 coordinate 16,048, forward strand.
GGAAAAGCGGTGATCGAATCACTGTACGCACAAGGCGTCGACACGGTATTCGGCGTGCTCGGCAGCACGTTACTGCGGCCATACGATGCACTATGCGACCGCTCGGACATGCGACTTATCGCGCCGCGCAGCGAGGACGGTGCCCTGCATATGGCCGACGCGTATGCGCGCGTGAGCGGCAAGGTCGGCGTTGCGATGGTCACCGTTGGCGCTGGAGCCGCCGCGAGCCTTTCAGCGATGGGCGAGGCCTATGCCGAATCATGGCCCGTGCTTAACATCGTCACCCAGGTGCCCACGCCCTATCTCGATCAGGAAAAGGGTGTGTACCACGAGTCGCCGGGCCAGCTCGCCATGTTTCGCCACGTGACCGGCTGGTCTCACCGCATCACCAAGGTCGGTGAAATCCCAGAGGCGATACGCGAGGCCTTTCATCGCATGCGCTCCGGACGTCCACGACCGGTAGTGCTCGAGATCCCGGCCGACGTCTTTAACGCCGAACAAGATGTCACCATCTTGCCTCCCGCCGAGACCTCGCTGGTGCGTCCCGACGATGCCCTGATCAGCAAGGCGGCGGATCTCCTCGCCGCGTCGAAAAAGCCTCTGCTATGGGTGGGCGGCGGCTGCGTGAAATCCGGCGCTGGATCTGAGGTTGCGGAACTAGCCGAGCTGCTGCAGGCGCCCATCCTCGCGACGAGTGGGTCCAAAGGCATCGTTCCGGAAGACCGTCCGCTGATGCTCGGCAATATTCTGACAATGAGTTCAACCGTTGAGGAAGAAGTGCTCGCCACGACAGATGCAATGCTCGGGGTCGGGACGCGCTTTTCAGAGCGTGCGACGCGTACCCGCCGCAAAAGCGGCCCTGCCGACGTGACGGGTCGCTCGGCGAAGGGCTGGACTATTTCCATGCCGCCCACGCTGATCCACGCTGATATCGACGCAAACGAGTTTGGCAAGAACTACACCGCGACGCTGTCGATACAGGCAGATGCGAAAGACGTCCTGCGCCGGCTAATCGGTGTGCTACAGGCACGCAAGCTCCCGCCGCGTGCCTCACGCGAGCGCGAAATGTTGGATATCAAGGCACGCGCCCGCACGGAACTCATGCAGCGCGTTCCTGACGAGATCGCGCTCCTCGACAGCATTCGCGCCGCGCTCCCGCGAGATGCGATCGTTTCCGCTCAGTCTATCGCAGGCCACTGGGCGCGCTACGCGCTCGAAATGTACCAACCGTCGAGTTTTCTATTCGCCAACGCGTTCGGCTCGATGGGATTCGCGTTTCACGCGGCCATCGGCGCCAAGATCGCGTGTCCCGAGCGCCCGGTAGTGGCGTTTTGTGGGGACGGCGGTTTTCTCTTCGGTTGCGGTGAAATGGCGACCATCGCCCACTACAAGCTCAACATTCCGGTCGTGGTCTTCAACAACGGCGGCTACAAGATACTCAATAACACGCAGAAGCGGCGGTTCGGCCGCACGATTGGCACCGAGCTCACGAACCCAGACTTTGTCAAGCTCGGAGAGTCGTTCGGCTTCCGCGCGGTGCGTGCCGATGGAGCGAAGGCGCTTGCGCCGGCGCTCAAGGAGGCGCTTGCGGCCGACCGACCGACGCTGATTGAAGTGCCGATCGAATTCGTGCCGTACCGATAGGCGCCATGCCGAAAATCGCAGCTCGTTTAGTCACCGGTATTCTCGCAGCGGCGTTTAGCGCCGGGGCCGGCGGACAAGCCTGGAAACCCACGGATGCCGTCGAAATAGTAGTCGGCGCAGGTCCCGGCGGGGGTAACGACAACACCGCACGAACTTTGCAAAAGCTCATGCAGGACGCGCGGCTCATCGCCGTGCCGATTAACGTCGTGAACCGCCCCGGAGGCGGAGGCTCGATCGCATTCACCTATCTCAACCAGCAGACCGGCAAGGGCAACCTCATCGCTGTCACGTCCAACACGCTTCTAACAAACCATATCACGCGGCTTTCCCCGCTCTCTTACACCCATTTCACACCGCTCGCCGTGCTTATCAGAGAGTACATGGCCTTCAACGTGAAGGCGGACTCGCCACTTGCCGCCGCCAAGGATCTGCTCGCGAAACTCAAGGCAGATCCGGGCTCGGTCGTGCTCGGCATATCCACTGCCTTGGGCAACATCAACCATATCGCGTTCGCCACGGCCGCGCGCGAAGCAGGCGTGGATCCAAAAAAGGTAAAGACGGTTGTGTTCAAGTCTTCTGGCGAGTCGATCACTGCGTTGCTTGGCGGTCACGTTGACGTCGTTGTCGGGCCGACCAGCATTTCCGCACGTTTTTTCGAGTCACGCCAACTGCGCGTGCTGGCAGTAACATCAGCCGCACGGCGGCCGGGCATGTTTGCCACGGTGCCGACGTGGAAAGAGATCGGTATCGATGCGATCATTGACAATTGGCGCGGTGTGATCGGCGCAAAAGGCCTGACGCCGCAGCAGATTGCGTACTGGGACAGCGTTTTTTCGAGGATGTACAAATTGGAGGAATGGAATCAAGATGTTGCGCGCAATTACTGGGACAGCGCCGCGCTGACGAGCCGCGAGACGGCAAAATACCTCGACAAGCAGTACGATGTGCTCAAACGCGCATTAATCGATCTCGAAATGGTGAGGCATTAGAGGCATGCATATCGACGAACACTTGAAGAAAGCGGACGCATTCGAGGCAAGCCTCGCGCGGCTCGACCCGCTGCGCGACGGGGAACTCTACGCCGTGTTTCTGATGCGCGCGGGCACTAATCGCATTAACGCCGCACTGCATGTACTTGGCACTACGACCGATGGCCCCGCCACCGAACAAAAACTCGGCGATCTCAATCACACCTACAAGCCGCCTATGAACTCGCCAGCCCCGGAGTCGCTTAAGGCGTCGTTCACGGCACTCGCTTTCATCGAGAACCTGCGGCCGGATATTGTGCGCGGACCAAAACGCCTCGATGCGCCTGCCGCGCAGCGGGCGCTCGACGCCTACACGCTAATCAAGCGCGATACGAATTCCGTTCTGGGAAGGAAATCGCCATGACACCGGCGGAACACCTCGCGAAAGCGGAAAGCATCATGGCGGGCGTGAACAAACTCGCATTCCCGCAGGACTATCTCGCCATCGTAGATGGTTCGCTCGTCGCTGGCTATCACTACGGCAACGCACTGCTTCACAGCCACGGCGTGCTGCCGGACGCGGAACACGTGAATACACCGTCCAAGCTCGGCATCGCGGCACCTGCACTACCGCCGGCTATACAGCCGGCGTTCGCCGCTTTCACCGAACTCGAACGCCTGCGCTCCGATTTCGTGCGCAGCCCCTCCACCTGCGACGCCCGGCTTGAGGGCCAAGTGCGTGAACTGCTCAATGTGATGCGTCGCGCGAGTGCGCGTTGACCATTTTCTGTCAGGGCAGACGCGTGTTTGACAATCAGCTTCAATAATCAGTCGACGCGCAGGTTCTACGAAGACGAGTCCCAATAATGCGGGAGGCACAGATGAGTAGGAATTACGTCAATTTCGCAGCCATCGGTGATGTCGCGACCGCGGCGGACAACTCCGAAGCTGTATTCGACAATGTGCGGGAGGTGCTCCGGGGTGCAGACCTACGCTTCGCACAATGCGAGCGAGTCTACTCCGAGCGTGGCAGCTTCCAGCAACAGGGCCTAGCACCCCATGTGCGCCAGCATCCACGCTCAGCCAACGCGTTCAAGAGCGTACCATTTGACGTCGTAGGGACCGGCTCCAACCACACCGGAGACTGGGGCCCTGAAGCAGCGGAAGACACTATTGATGCGTTTCACAGGCTCGGCATAGCGACGATCGGCTCGGGGCGCAACATTCATGAGGCGCGAAAAGAGATCGTGTTTGAACGCAACGGCGTGACCGTGACGTTCTTAGGCTACGTCTCCGTTATGCTGCCGCAGTACTGGGCGACGGAGACCAGGGCCGGCTCCACGCCGATGCGCGCCCATACTTTCTACGAACCGTACGAATATCAGCCGGGATCTCCTCCACGCATCGTCACCATTCCGCACGCGAAGGATCTGGAACTCCTGCTGGAGGACATCGCGCGGGCAAAACGCGCTGCGGACGTCGTCGTCGCATCCTTCCATTGGGGAGTGCACTACACCGCGCGGCCAATCGCCGACTACCAGCAAACCGTTGCCCACGCCGCGATCGATGCCGGCGCATCGGTGATCCTCGGCCACCATCCACATATCCTGCAGCCGATCGAACTTTACAAGGGTGCGGTTATCTTCTACAGCCTCGGCAACTTCGCGATGATTCGCAAAGCGGGATCGCCCAACTTTTGCTGCCCAGGCGGCGAGTACGAATTCAACCACGTATACACCAAGCACATGGACCCGGGCCAATCATTCGCTTACAATCGCCATAAGGATGAAGGTCGGATCGTGTTCATTGATCTGGACAAGAGTGGCGTAAGAAAAGTGAGCGTGCTGCCCACCGTCGTCAACACGGCGAACAGCAAGGCGGAAATTGTGAGGCCTGGGGACCCTCGCTTCGAGCAGTATCGTAAGTACATGGAGTGGGTATCGAACGACACTCAGGGCGGCATTACCCAGGTGGGTGTGGAGGGTGACCGCTACCTCCTCTACAGGCGTGCGGACCTCGTGTAGTCGCATCGCAATTGGCGACTCGGTCGTGACGACGAAGGCAATAAAGACCGATATCCGGCGCGCAATTGCATCGCTCGTTGTTGCGCTCGCATGGCTCACGGCCCTTTGGGTCGCTCCGGTATTCGCGCAACAGCCCTATCCAAACCGGCCGATAAGGATCGTGGTGCCGTTCGTGCCGGGCGGTGGCGCGGACACCGTAGCGCGCATCATCGGCCAGAAGTTCACCGAAAGCATGGCCCAGCAGGTGATTATCGACAACCGGCCGGGGGGCGGCAGCGTGATTGCCTCTGAGGTTGTCGCCAAAGCGCCGCCGGACGGCTACACGGTGTACCTTGCGAGTGTCACGTTCACCGTTGCTCCAATCCTTAACAAGAAGGTGCCGTTCGATCCGATAAATGATTTCGCGCCCGTATCGCGCGTGTCGATCACGCCAGCAGTGTTGGTGGTTCATCCGTCGCTACCGGCGCGCTCGGTGCAGGAGTTGGTGCAGCTCGCGAGATCGAAGCCGGGGCAGCTTTCATTCGGCTCGGCAGGCATCGCCTCTGCATCGCACCTTGCAGGGGAATTGTTCAAATCGCTCGCCAAAGCCGAGATGCTGCATGTGCCGTACAAGGGCAGCGCACAAGTCATTACCGCGCTTCTGGTCGGCGAAGTCACGCTCGCATTGATCAATCCGCTCAGCGCACTTGGTCCGGTGAGAAGCGGCAGACTGAGGCTTCTCGCCGTGTCCACGGCGGAGCGCTCCCCTGCGCTTCCCGATGTGCCGACAATCTCGGAGGCTGGCGTGCCCGGGTACGAAAGCATCATTTGGACCGGGATGCTTCTGCCGGGGGCAACGCCGCAGCCAATCATCACGCGGCTAAACAGCGAGATCGCAAAAGCTTCGCGCGCGAAGGACGTCATCGAGCGGCTCGCTATTGATGGCTCGCGGCCAGTTGCCGAATCCCCGCAGGATTTTGCGGCGTTTCTAAAGGCACAGTTTGCGCAATGGGGGAAATTGATAACAGACCTGCGGATTCGCGCCGAGTAGCCCAATGGGGCCGCCGCGGTGCAAGCGGTGACGTAAAAGGGGTCCCCATTTACGAAACGTCGGCACGATACAGCCTCTTCGACCGGCCGCCAGCCCGCTGATGCCGTGACTCGACCCAATGGTGCAGCGCGCAACTGCCGCGCTATGTGAACAGCTCGCACTCGAGCAGCCGGGCGAGTGAGGGGTACACGCCCAGGCAAGCGGGTCAGCTCGTGCGCAATGAAGTCTTGCGGCGAGCGAAGGCGCTACAAGCACCCGGCTCGAGTGAGACGGGTTACGTCTGCCCCTGCTCCTGGTTCAGGAAAGCCACCCCGCTAGATCGCTACTAGGCGGGTAGTCTAGCGCTGATATTTGCGAACGTTCAGATGCTACGTGTCCGGCCACCGTCCACGTTAATGGCCACCCCACTGATCATGCTGGCCCGGGATGATGCAAGAAATACACACAGATCAGCAACGTCCTCCGGCTGAACAACACGCCCCATCGGCACTTCGCGGTTAAGGTATTTCTCGGCTTGCTCCCTTGAGACGCCACGTTTACGAGCAGTCATATTAACTAGCTCCGCCCAGCGGCCCGTGTCGGTGGAACCCGGATTGACCGCATTCACGGTGATGCCTTGCGGCCCGAACTCATTCGCCATGGCTTTTGTGACCGCGATCCTCCGAGATTTGTGCGCGCTAGGTCCCGGCCGGCCGGGGATCATTGCTCTTGACCGAGCGGGAATAGAGTATATACTTTACACATATACTTTATGAGGTGATGAAAATGAAAACGGCCAAACTGTTTCAGAACGGGCAAAGTCAGGCTGTACGGCTTCCGAAAGAGTTTCGCTTCGAGGGCGATGAGGTATTCATCAAGAAATCCGGCAGCGCCGTGGTTTTGATCCCTCTTGTCAATTCATGGGATTCCCTGATTGGCAGTCTCGACAAGTTCACCAAGGACTACATGACCGACAGGGATCAACCCAAGCAACAAAAGCGCGAGGCGGTATTTGAATGAGGGTCATGCTCGATACCAATACCTGCATTGCCATTATCAAGCGAAAGCCGCCGCAAGCGTTAAAGCGTTTCACCGCTTACAAGGTCGGTGAAATTGGCATTTCCTGGGTGACGCTTGCCGAATTGGAGTTTGGAGTTGCCAAGAGCCAGCACCTGGAGAAAAACCAGGCAGCCCTCGACGAGTTCGTCTTGCCATTGGAGATTGCAAACTTCGATCGCGAAGCGGCCAGAGTTTACGGACGGGTTCGAGCAACGCTGGAAAAAAAGGGGACGCCCATTGGCTCATTGGACATGATGATCGGGACGCATGCCCTGGCCCTGGGCGTAACGCTCGCCACCAATAACACCAGGGAATTTTCTCGCATCAAGGGATTGACCGTTGTTGACTGGCTCGATAGCAGCAACTAGATTGGCCCGTCATCCGGAGGGCCCGACTCGAAAGAGGCAATACCTCGGACACCAACCACACAGCCCCTCAAGCTCCTAGACGATCCTGAGCAGCTTTTTTCCCGCGCCGCCGCTCCATTTTCCGACTGGTTACATATTCGCCCACTTTGTGGCACTCTGTAGCCGTACGCTCCCGTGTTACCGCAACGGCGGCCGAGCGTTCCCTAATCATTCCCATGCTCTCCGTTGTGCTTCAACCTGGAAACGTATCGTCTACGAACTAAAAGCAGACACGCGACCGTGAGCCAGCTTCTCATCCAGCAATACCTCAACCAGCTCGCCATGCTGAAGAAGGTGTCCGGCACTACGCGTGAAAGCGTGGTGCGCGAGGCCTTCAAGGATCTGTTGAAGGGCTGGGCACGCGGGCAAGACCTGGTCTTCGTGCCCGAGTACGAGTTCGAGACGAAGACCAAGGAGCGGCGCTACGTGGACGGCGCGCTGCTCTATGAGCTGCGCATGCCGTTCGGCTACTGGGAAGCCAAGGACGAAAAGGACGATCTTGACGCCGAGATCGAGCACAAGTTCAAGCGCGGCTACCGGCCTGCCGATGCCACGAGTTGGCGATCTGCTACTTGAGGCGAAATAGAGACTTGATTGCCGTGATATTCTTTGCGGGGACCCGCCATTCCTGTGCGAATCGATCCCAATTTTTCAATGCGGCACGTATGTTGTCGATGATCGGCTCGCCGTCGTGCTTGATGCCGAATTTCTTGCCAAGGGCAATGAGGTCGCGTGACGTGAAGCCATCACGTTTGCCGCCGAGACTCATCTGGTGCTGGCGCGTATATCCCGCGCCTCGAGCGTAGGTCATATCGAACGCGGGTGCCAACCGCCACCGTTCGGTCTCGTCCATCAGAAAGTCGATATTCTTCACGTGGTCGTCCTGGTTGACGGCCATGATGTTGAAGCAGATCCGCCGGAAAGCTTGCTCCAGGG
>MERI01000249.1 GCA_001772005.1 Betaproteobacteria bacterium RIFCSPLOWO2_12_FULL_62_58
GCCGCCGTCAGCGTCGTCTTGCCATGATCCACGTGTCCAATCGTCCCCACATTCACGTGCGGCTTGGTGCGCTGAAATTTGCTCTTGGCCATTTTTTTGCTCCGCTATAAAATTTTTCGAAGAAAAATTTTATCGAATGTCAAATTCCATAAAATCTTGCCGCTTCTACACACAGAATTCGTCGCAGACGAATGTCGAAGACGAATTCTGGTGCCCATGGCGCGGATTGAACGCGCGACCTCTCCCTTACCAAGGGAGTGCTCTACCACTGAGCTACATGGGCTCGGAAGGGATCCGGTTTCCGACTCTCACTCGCTGCAATTCTGGAGCGGGTGAAGGGAATCGAACCCTCGTCGTAAGCTTGGAAGGCTTCTGCTCTACCATTGAGCTACACCCGCCTCATTTGCGTAAACCCGACTCGAGAATCCGCGTGCCTCGCCAACCCGCAATTCTGGTGGAGGGGGAAGGATTCGAACCTTCGAAGGCTGAGCCAACAGATTTACAGTCTGCCCCCTTTGACCGCTCGGGAACCCCTCCGAACGAAACCGGGTATTATCTGAACTTTTCCCATTGCTGTCAAACGTTAGTTACTTACGCGCCGCCCGAACCGCTCACGCTGCTGCCGCCGCATACGAAGATCGTCTGCCCGGTGATATAGCCACTCTCCGGCGCGAGCAGGAACGCGGCCACCCGCGCGATATCGTCGGGCGTGCCCACGCGCTTGACTGGAATGCTGTCGATCACCTGCTGGCGCTTGTCGCTGCCCGGAGGGTGGCCGCGGTCGAACAGTTCCGTCGCGATTGGACCCGGCGCCACCACATTGATGGTAATGCCGTCGCCTCCAAGTTCCAGACAGAGCGTGCGTGTCATCCCGATCAACGCCGCTTTCGCCGCGGAATAAACCGTGCGATAAGTCTTACCGAGGACAGCGCGCGAGGAAATGCTGATGATCCGCCCGAACTTTGCCGCCCGCATGGCTGGGGTGAAAGCCTGGATCAGGATCAGCGCGGCGCGCACGTTGAGCGCCATCGCATAATCGAGGTCTTCGACCGTCGCCTGCTCGAGCAGTCCCGGCCGATTGACACCAGCGTTGTTGACGAGATATCGCACCTGATGATTGGCCGCGACTTCGCTGGCGACCTTTTGTGCTGCCGCGGCGTCGGCAAGATCAACGGCATAGTGTTGCAGGCGTCCATGCTTGAGCCGTGGCGGCCGGCGCTGCAGCGCGACGACATCGCAACCGCCGTCGAGCAGATGCCTGGCGATTGCTTCGCCGATGCCGGAACTTGCCCCCGTGACTACCGCGATGCCTTCCATGGTTTTCCCCCCAATTCGTCAAGTCACTTCGATTATAAAGAACCGCAGCCGCGACCACGCTTTCCGTTCACGACGCCGCGCCGCGTAGGCCAGCGCGCGATGTACTTGTGGTATCGTTACCTCGACGCACGCGACTGACGGAAAACCTTGTCCTTGTCTCTCGATCTATCCGGTACCGGAGCGGCGCGCAAAATGAGCGAACCCGCGCGGGCCTGCATTGTCGCCGGCATCATTGCCGGTGGCTTGCTCATCGATCAAACCGTCGCGTTCTGGGGACAGATGCTCGCCAATGTCGCGGCGTGGTCGCTGGTTCTGCACTGGCTGCAGCGCGCTGATGCCGCCGAGCAGATTGCGCTCACGATCTGCATCCTCTACGCCACGCTCGGTGAAATCTTCCTGTCGCTGATATGGGGGCTATACGAGTACCGGCTCGGCAACATTCCGCTATTTGTGCCGCCCGGACATGCGATGCTGTTCATGTTCGGCGGCATGCTCGCCGCGCGCGCCGGCAACTGGATCGTGTGGCTGACACCGCTCGCGGCGATCCCGTTCGTGTGCCTGCTGCTGTTGAGCGGCGCCGGTAGTTTCGATGCGCTGCTGTTCGCGATATTCATGTTGTGCCTGCTGTTCGGCCGCGCGAAAAAGCTCTACGCCGTGATGTTCACGCTGTCTCTGGCGATGGAAATCTACGGCACCTGGCTCGGCAACTGGACTTGGGGAACGACCGTGCTGTGGCTCGGGCTCACCACCATCAACCCGCCGCTCGCCGCGGGCGCATTTTATAGCGTACTCGACATGCTGGTCGTGGCCACAGCCTCGAGATGGCGCTTCTCACCGTTAGTTCCTTGCCATTGCGCGTTATTTCTGGAAATCAAGCAATCTTTCCCAGCGTTGCGGCCGGCGGCCAGGCTTTCGGCGCGGAACGCTCGTACTGCGGCGGATACTTGAGTTCCGCGCCGAGCGCAATGGCGGCATGCTGCGGCCAGCGGGGGTTGAAGAGCATCGCCCGCGCAAGCGACACGTAGTCGGCCTTGCCCGAAGCGACGATTTCCTCGGCCTGGTGCGGGTCGCTGATGAGGCCGATCGCGCCGGTGGTGATACCGGTTTCGCGCTTCACTTTCTCAGCGAACGGCACCTGATAGCCCGGCCCAACCGGAACTTTGGCGTCGAGCACGACGCCCCCGCCTGAAACCGTCACATAGTCGCACCCAAGCGTTTTGAGTTCCCGCGCATACGCCACCGCCTCGTCCGGCGTCCAGCCGCCAGCGGCAAAATCGGTGCCGGAGATCTTCGCGCCGAGCGGTTTTTCCCACGCCGCGCGCACAGCACGGAAAACTTCCAGCGGAAAACGCATGCGGTTTTCCAGGCTGCCGCCGTATTGGTCTTCGCGCTTGTTCGCAAGCGGGGAGAGGAATTCCGATAGCAGGTAGCCGTGCGTCGAATGGAGCTCGACGAGGTCAAATCCTATGCGCGCAGCGCGGCGGGCGGCGGCAACGAATGCCTGCTTCACCGCTTCCATCCCCTCGCGATTGAGGGCTTGCGGCGTCGGCCAGCCGGCAGCGAGAGGGATGGCCGACGGTGCCACCGTTTGCCATGCGCCTTCACCATTCTTTAGAAAGCTGCGTCCTTCCCACGGGCGCTGGGTTGAAGCCTTGCGCCCGGCGTGGGCCAGCTGCACTCCGATCCTGATCGGTGAGATCGAACGCACGAACTTGACCACGCGCCCCATCGTTGCTTCGTTTTCGTCCGAGTAAAGTCCGGTGCAGTTGGGGGTGATGCGCCCTTCGGGCGCGACCCCCGTGGCTTCCGCGATGAGCAGGCTCGCCCCCGACAGCGCGAGGTTGCCAAGATGCTGCATGTGCCAATCGGTCATGGAACCGTCGACCGCGCTGTACTGGCACATCGGCGCGATAGTGATGCGGTTTGCGAGTTCGAGTTTTCCGATCGAGAAAGGCGTAAACAGCTTGCTACTCATCACAACCCCCAAAAAAAATTCAACCAAAGTAACCGATCAGCCGCCACCACAGATAGTCCAGCGGCAGCAGCACCAGAATGCTGAAAGCCGCGAGCGGCACGCCCAAACGCAGCGCAGCAGCGAGCCGCACCCCACCCACTTGCAGACCGACCACCACCGGCGGCACCTGGTACGGCAGCAGCATCGTGCTGAAACCTACCGCCATCGTCATCAGCGCCGCCTTGAGCGGCCAGCCGGTGACCTGCGCGAACTGCTCGGCGAGCGGCGCGAGCACCGCCGGCTGCGCCGGATTGGTGGTGAACAGGCCCGCGAAGGTCGCCAGCAGCGACAATGTGATGAAGTTTCCGAAATCGGCGCCCGCTTCAAGCGGCAGCACGCTGTGCAGCAGTCTGCCGAGCGCGTCGCTCAACCCCGACTTCTGCGTCATCAGCCCGAGCCCGAGCGTCGCCCCAACGTAAAAGTAGGGGCCGAGCCTGATGTCGTTGAACGCGGAAACCGGCATCACTCCGATGCGCGGGATCAGGCACGCGGTGCCCGCGGCGAGCGCGATCCATCCCGCGCTGATCCCGTGCAGAAAATCGGTGGCCCACAGCATCAGCGCCGCAGCCAGGATCACGGCCATGCGTTTTTGTTCGGGAGTGAGCGGCGTAGTGTCGTGGCGCGCGCTGACCGGCCGCACCTCCGCGCGAAACAGCCAGCACACGAAAACGATGATGGTGAGCCCCTTGAGTATACCCATCACCGGAAACTGCACCCACAGGTACTCGGCGTAGACAAAGTGCACGCCGTAAAGCGTCTCGGCGGCGCCGGCGAGCACCAGGTTCGGCGCGTTGGCGGGCAGGACCGCCGTGCCGCACTGGTAGGTGGTCATGATCGCCGCAAGACAGATGCCGTTGTAGCCGGTGCTGCCGCGCTCGCAGCCGACACGTTCCGCCACCGCGGCAACGATGGGGAGCAGCAACAGCACCCGCCCGACGGTAGCGGGCATGAAAAACGAGAGCACGATGGACGCGACGACAACCGCAGCGATCAAGTGCCGGTAGGAAACGGTGAAGCGGTCGAACAGCACGCCGGCGAAGCGCTCCGCGAGCCCGGTGCGAATCACGCCCTCGGCGATGATCAGCCCCCCGAGCACGAGCCACATTGTGGCCGAGGCAAAGCCCGAAAACACTACCTGCGCCGGCGCCACCGCCAGCACCATCGCCAGCGTGAAAAAAAGGAAACCGGTGATGTGTTCTGGCAGCGTGCCGACCGCCCATAGCCCGATAGTCAGCAACACCAGCGCTGCGGCACGCATGGTGTTGACAGAAACGCCTGCTGGAGGCGGGATGAAGAACACCGCAACCGCGGCTGCCATCACGATCGTGGCAAGGATTGCGGTTGGCTTGATTATCATTCCTTTCTGCACTGACTCTGGCGCACTTCGCGTTTATTCCCGCGGATCGAGCGGCGTCCTGTCGCACACGTCGAATAGCTGTTCCGGCACCCGCGCCGCGCGAACCAGCTCGACTTCCCCGCGCGGCTTACCGATGGGCCGCAGCCTGACCGACAGCCCACTGACAACCACTGGATTGTCAGACCAACCTGCCGCGGCACGCGGAAGCTACGAGCGCCGGCAGGCGTCACGCCATTGCTCTAGCTTTCTCCAACAAGTCCGGACGGATCACTTTGTCCCATTCCGGCAAGTTCTTGAGCTGCCCGGCCTTGTGCAAAATCCCGGCCTGACCTTTCATGTACTCGATGAGCTCGGGCGTGATATCCGGCACGACCTTGGGAAGGCTCGCCATCTGCGCCACCAATTCGGGTTGCAGGTCGTGACCGCCTTCGCGATACATGCCGAGCAGCGCTTCGACCACGCCTTCGCGGTTCTTGCCCCAGTACTCGACGCCGTCGAGCCAGGAGCGCAGAAATGCGAGCACCGTCTCGGGATGCTTGTTGAGAAACGAGGTGTTCACCACCAGACAAGTCGGGTTCGCATCGTACGGCCCAAAGCGAATCAGCACCTTTCCAATGCCTGAACGTTCAGTGATGGTGAGATACGGCTCAGGTCCGGCGTACGCATCGACCGATCCAGCAGCCAAAGCGGCGGGCTGGTCGGCGGGCTGCAGATTAACGATCCGGTATTCGCCCTCCTTGAGCCCGAGGCGCGGGCCTACCTGGTGCACGAACACCGGGCCGGTGGTCGATCCGACCGTGATCGAGACGTTCTTGCCTTTGAGGTCGCTGATCTTCTCGATCCCCTTGCGCGCCGCCACGCCGACGGTATCACCGCCGAGGAGGACAAACGCGATCAACGTGAAGTTGCCCGCCGAGGAACCAACGAAGAACGGCGTAAGATTCATCGTTCCGAAGTCGACCTTGCCGGCCAGCATGGCGTCGCGTACGCCGCGCCCGTCGGCAAACTTGAACGCCTCGACCTTCAGCCCGCGGCGCTCGTAAATCTTCTGTCGCGCCCATACCACGGCCGCGGCGCCGGTAAAGGTGTTCTGCAGGCCGAACCGTATCGGCTGGATCTGCGCCTGCGCGCGGGCTTCGTGCGCCGTGAACCCGAGCATCGGGCCGGCAATCGGCGCCAGCGCGAGTCCGGCAAGGCCGCGCAGCGCGCGGCGGCGTGAATTGCGCGAAGAGCTGTATTTCCGGTTCTTGCGTGATGCGAAACTCATATCGCCCTCCTCATGAATGTAACGTCGCTCCCAACCCGCTCGCACGGCGTGGCAGGTGCGTGTCCGCACCATTGCGCGCCGCGCCTTTTCATCTTTTCGCTGCGGCCACCATCCCCCAGCGCGCGATAGTGCGCGCCTCCAGTGCCTGGAACACCACGCGCTCGAAGCTGAGGCCGAGCGCGCCGATCACGATGAGCGCCGCGAGCATTACGTCAGCGTTAAGAAATTCCTTGGCCTCGAAAATCACCTTGCCCAGTCCCCACACCGGGCTTGCCAGCAGCTCGCCGCCTACGACAGCGATCCAGGCGCGCCCAAACGACAGGCGCAGGCCGGTGATCACGAACGGAAGCGCTGCCGGCCACACCACCTTCCAGAACGACGCGCGGCGGTTCGCGCCCATCGCGCTCGCGGCGCGCAGCCACAGCGGGTTGATCGAGCGCACACCGGTCCACACGTTATAGACCATCGGGAACGTGGCGGCGTAAATCACGACCAGGATGGTCGAAATGTTGCCGATGCCGAACCACAGGATGAACAACGGCACCCAGGCGAGCGACGGGATGGGCATCAACACCGAAACCAGCGGCAGAAAGAATCGCTCCATCGCGCGCACCCTCCCCATCAGCATGCCGAGCGGAATTGCGATCAGGCACGACAGCGCGATTCCAAGCAACACGCGGCCGAGAGTGACTAAAGCGTGCTGCGGCATGCTGCCATCGGCGAACGTCTGCCACAACGCATTCGCGATGCTGCCGAGTGGCGGCGACAACGCCCTGGAAAAAAAGCCGCTGCGCGCGAACACCTCCCACACGAGGAGCAGGAACGCGAGCCCCGCGGCCCCGCGCCAGAAAGCGCGCCACGAGAAGGCGATCTTCATGCGGTGAGCATCCCCCAGCGCACCACGGTGTAGCGCTCGAGCCGCTCGAACACCTGCTTTTCCAGCAGCACGCCGATGAACCCGATCGCCGCGATGCTGGACAGCATCACGTCGGTGGCGAGAAATTCCTGGGCCCCGAAGATCATCCAGCCCAATCCCCTGCTCACCGACATCAGCATTTCGACCGCCACCAGGATGCGCCACGCCTGGGCAAGCCCGAGCCGCAAGCCGGTCAGGATGTATGGCAGCGCCGCCGGCAGGATCACCAGCCGGAACAACTGGCGGTCCCTGGCGCCCATCGATTCGGCCGCGCGGATCCAGATCGGCTTCACCGCCCTCACCCCCTTCCAGGTGTTGATGATCACCGCGAAACACGATGCCACCGCCACCAGCAGGACCGAGGGGAGATCGCCGAGGCCGAACCACAACACGAACAGCGGCGCGTACGCCAGCCCCGGGATTGGATAAATCATGCTGACGATGGGCACGAGCAAGTCTTCGACCCACTGGTAACGGCCCATCAGGATGCCGACGATCACGCCCACCACAGCAGCGAGCACAAAGCCGAGCACGAGCCGCACCAGCGTCGCCTCAGTCGCCGCCCACAGCACGCCCGAGATGGCGAGCCTGACAAAGGTATCAGCGACGGTGATGAGACTGGGGAAAAGCTTGGGCGGGAAGCTGCCGAGGCGCGCCCACAGTTCCCAGACGACCGCGACGGCAACAAAAGGTGCGGCGAGCCAGAGCGCGTTGGCGCCGATTGATTTCAAGCCGCTCAACTCTCGCTCTGCCGCCGTTATGCCGGTCGGTCGGTTACGGTGTCGGCTAAGCCTGCGTCGCGCGCTGCAACATCTCGCGATCGAGCACCTTGTCCCAGTCCGGCACGGACGCGATCTGGCCGCGCTTCACCAGCGTCTGCGCGATGTCGGTGAGATAGGCTTTGAGCTCCGGGACGTAGTTCGGCGTGACATCCATGTGCAAGAGCGCGCGCCGGATCACTTCTTCCTGTACGTTGTAGCCCTGCGACTTGTAGAAATTCCACACGATGGCGATGACCCGCTGCGGGTTGTCCTTGAACATCCTGACCGCCGCGAGCCAGCCCTTGAGGAACGGCACGAGCTCACTCGAGCGCTTTTCGAGCACCGGGCGATTGACGGCGAGCATCAGCGGCACGATGTCGTACTTGCTGTAGTTGGTGACGATTATGCCCAGGCCCTCGACCTCCGCCAACGACGGATAAGGCTCGACGCCGGCGAACGCGTCCACGGAACCGCCTGCCAGCGCCGACACGTGGTCGTGAAACTTGACGTTGACCACCTGGAAATCGCCTTTATTGAGGCCGTAGGCCGGGGCGATCTTGTTCTGGAACACGTGGTCGGTCTCCGACCCGAGTTGCGAGGCCACTTTCCTGCCTTTCAGTTCGGCAACGCTCTTGATGCCGGACTTCTTGCTCGCCACGATGGCGAGCGTGCCGCCGGCATAGGCCACCGTGCCGAGCGCGCCCATGTCGCCTTTCGCCGCGCCCACCACGAACGGAGCAGCGCCCAACGAGCCGAGGTCGATGCGCCCGGCGACCATTGCGTCGCGCACCGTACGGCCGGAGTCGAATTTTTGCACGACCACATTAGCACCGGCTTTCTCGAACAGCTTCTCCGCCTCCGCGACCATGCCGACCGCGCCCCAGGTGCTGGTCTGGATGCCGAGCGTGAGCGGCGCACCCTGGGCGTGCAGGGAACGCGCCGGGAAAGCGGCGGCGAGCGCCGAGCCACCGAGCAGCGTGAGAACTTTACGGCGAGAAATGCGATGAGTCATGACTTCCTCCTTATGAGTGTGAACCGCCGGCACGAGCGATGTTCGTATTGTGAAATGCCGGCGGAAATTCAGCGCCCCTGTTTAGCACAAAGAGTATAAGCCCGATGCTGCGGGAGTCAACCTCGCACGCTGCCTTTTTCAGTGGGTCAGGTGGCGCAATACTTCTCTTTGCATCGCGACGAATTCCGTGCTCAACGGGTCGCGCGGGCGCGGCAAGTCGAGCTTGAGCTGCGCTCTCACCGTGCCGGGATGCGCCGCCAGCACCAGAATCTGGTCGGCGAGATAGACCGCCTCGGCGACATTGTGCGTGACGTAGACGATGGTCTTCCTCGTCTCCTGCCACACCTCGGTGACCAGCTTCTGCATCTCTTCGCGCGTCATCGCATCGAGCGCGGCAAACGGCTCGTCCATCAGCAGCACGCCCGGATTGTAGGCGAGCGCGCGGGCGATCGCGACGCGCTGCTGCATGCCGCCCGAGAGCTCGTGCGGATAGGCGTCGGCGAACTTCTCGAGTTTGACCAGCTGCAGAAACTTGAGCGCTGTGTCGCGCCGCTCCGCCTCCGGGACTCTGCGCATTTCCAGCCCGAACTCGACGTTGCGCCGTGCGGTGCGCCACGGAAAAAGCTGCGCGAAATCCTGGAACACGACGCCCCGGTCCTGCCCCTGGCCTGTGACCGGCTTGCTGCCGATCAGGATTTCCCCACGTGTGGCCGTGAGAAAGCCGGCGAGCATGTTGAGGATGGTGGTCTTGCCGCAGCCCGAGGGCCCCAGCACGCACAGGAACTCCGCGTCGCCAACGGAAAAACTGACGTCCTTCACCGCGAGCACCGGTCCTGCTGCGGTTTCGTATTCAAAACTGATGTTGCGCGCTTCGATTGGCTGAGCCATGGTCGCTACGCTGCGCTCCGCAGTGAAACGTGAATAAGTGAATGAGTGAACCCCTCACCCCGGCCCTCTCCCCGGTGCGCGGGGAGAGGGTGCCTTTCTTGCTCCTTCACTCCTTCACTCATTCACTTCTTCACGTCTTGAACTTCGCCGCGAGCGCATCGGATCCGCGCACCAGCATCCCCGTGTCCGCGCCGACGGCGACGAACAGGAACCCCATATCCAGGCATCTCCTGCCGTCGGCGTCGCCCACCAGTATTCCCGGCGCCTTGCCCGCCCTGCGGATTTTCTTCGCCGCTTCTTCCATTACCTTCCACACGTCCGGATGCTGCCAATTGCCGAGGTGGCCCAGATCGGCAGCAAGGTCGTTGGGTCCGATGAATACGCCGTCCACGCCTTCCACCCCGGCGATCGCATCGAGATTCGCAATCGATTTCCGCGTCTCGACCTGCACGAGGAGACATAGCTCGTCATGCACGCGCTTGAAGTAATCCTTGATCCGGCCGTATCCGGACGAGCGCGTCGATCCGGCCACTCCGCGCACACCCCCGGGCGGATAGCGCGTGTAGCGCACGGCATTCTTCGCCTCCTCTTCGGTCTGGACGTAGGGCAGGAGAAGCGACTGCGCGCCGATGTCGAGAAAGCGCTTGACGAGCACCATGTCGTTCCAGGCCGGGCGCACGATCGGAGTCGCCGTGCCGCCGACCATCGCCTGTAGTTGCGCCTGCACCATCGGGACTTCGTTTGGAGAGTGCTCGGTGTCCAGCAGCACCCAGTCGAAGCCCGCGCCGGCGAGCACTTCCGCGACGATATGGCTCGACAGGCTCGACCAGATGCCGATCTGCGGCTTGCCTTCCTTGAGCGCGTGCTTGAACTTGTTGACTGGCAGTTCCATGTTTTTCCTTTCGGTTTATGGTAAGCGGGTGAACGGGTGAAAAGTGAACCCCTCACCCCAGCCCCAGTGCATGGGGAGAGGGAGCGCTCTTACTCGTTCACTCGTTCACTTGTTCACTCGTTCACGCTCTCAGTGAATCTCCGGATCGGGTGTGGGTGGGCCGTAATGCAGAAAATCGAAATCGCACCCCCTGTCCGCCTGCGTGATGTGCCGCGTATAGAGCGCCCCGTAGCCGCGCGCGTAGTGGGGCGGCGGCGGCTGCCACAATCTGCGGCGGCGCATGAGTTCCGGGTCGTCGACGTGCAGTTGCAGCCTGCGGCGCTCCACGTCGAGCTCGATCAGATCGCCGTCCTTGACCAGCGCGAGCGGCCCGCCGACGAAGGACTCCGGTGCGACATGCAGCACGCAGGCGCCGTACGAAGTGCCGCTCATGCGCGCATCCGAAATGCGCACCATGTCGCGCACGCCCTGCTTCAATAGCTTTTTGGGAATGGGCAGCTGTCCCCATTCCGGCATGCCGGGACCGCCGAGCGGTCCGCCGTTCTGCAACACCAACACCGAGTTTTCGTCGACCTTCAGGTTCTCGTCGTCGATGCGCGCCGCCATGTCGTTGTAGTTTCTGAAAACCACCGCGGGCCCCGTGTGCTTGTGTAGATGCGGCTCGGCGGCAGTCGGCTTGATCACCGCGCCATCTGGTGCAAGGTTGCCGCGCAACACGGCAAGTCCGCCGATCGCGGAAACAGGATTTCCGCGATTACGAATGACGTCCTCATTGTAAGTGCGTGCCCCTTCAATGTTCTGTCCCAGCGTCTTCCCGTTGACTGTCAGGCAATCAAGATCGAGGTTTTCCTTGAGGTTTGCGAGCAATGCTCGCAAACCTCCGGCGTAGTAGAAATCCTCCATCAGGTATTTCTTGCCCGCGGGGCGGATGTTGGCGAGCACCGGTGTCGTGCGCGCGATCTCGTCGAAGCGGTCGAGCTTCAGGTCGACGCCGGCGCGCCCCGCCATCGCGGTCAGGTGAATGATGGCATTGGTGGAGCCCGAAAGCGCGTGAACGACGGTAATGGCGTTGTCAAATGCCTCGCGACTGAGGATATCCGCAGGTTTGAGGTCTTCCCACGCCATCTCGACAATGCGCCTGCCCGATTCGCTCGCCATGCGCGGGTGATTGGCGTCCGCGGCAGGAATCGAGACCGCGCCGGGCAGCGTCAGGCCCAGCGTTTCCGCCACCGACGTCATGGTGGAAGCGGTGCCCATCGTCATGCAATGCCCGTACGAGCGCGCGATGCCTTCCTCGACTTCGCGCCACGCATTTTCATCGATGTTGCCGGCCCTGAGCTCGGCCCAGTACTTCCACGAATCGCTGCCGGAGCCGAGCGGCTCACCGTGCCAGTTGCCGCGCAGCATGGGCCCCGCCGGCATGAAGATCGCCGGCAGATTCATGCTCGTCGCCCCCATGATGAGCGCCGGCGTCGTCTTGTCGCAGCCGCCCATCAGCACCGCGCCGTCAACCGGATAAGAGCGCAGCAGCTCCTCGGTCTCCATCGCCAGAAGATTCCGGTAGAGCATGGTCGAGGGCTTCTGGAACGGTTCGGAGAGCGTGATCGCGGGCATTTCGACCGGAAAGCCGCCCGCCTGCCACACGCCGCGCTTGATCTCCTCGACGCGCAGCTTGAAATGCGCGTGGCACTGGTTGATGTCACTCCAGGTGTTGATGATGGCGATCACCGGTTTGCCGGCGAAGTCCTCGCGCGCATAGCCCATCTGCAGCGCGCGCGAGCGGTGGCCGAACGCGCGCAGGTCCTTCACGCCAAACCAGCGGTAGCTTCGCAGGTCTTCCGGGCGTTTTTTCAGGCGGGCCATGTTATTCTCCTGTGCCGGCATTCTATCGCGGGAGACGAACCGCGCCCCGCTCACTCAGGAACGTACTGTTTGCCGATGGCCGGCTTGCTGCGCCCCATGCCCGGCAGCTCCCAGATGCCCGCCCCGCCGGGATTCAGGTCACCGTCAATATTGGCGTCGATCACGCACGGCTTTCCGCTGGCGATCCCTTCACGCACCGCATCGGCAAGTTCTGACGCGCGCCCCACGCTCACGCCCGCGATCCCGGCCGCACGCGCCATTGCAGCGAAATCCGGGTTGTACGGCTTGTTGGTCCCGGGGTGCCTGAAATCGGTGGCAAGCTCGCGCCCGCCGAGATACCCGCGCTGGAGCCCCCGGATCGAGCCGTATGCGTAGTTGTTCCAGACCAGGTAGACAACCGGTATCTGGTACTCGTAAGCGGTCCCCAGCACGTTGGCGTGCATCAGAAACGCGCCGTCCCCGACCACGGCGACGCAGGGCCGTCCGGGCGCGGCGAGCTTCGCGCCCAG
The DNA here is from genome assembly GCA_001772005.1 of Betaproteobacteria bacterium RIFCSPLOWO2_12_FULL_62_58. Lineage (GTDB taxonomy): Bacteria > Pseudomonadota > Gammaproteobacteria > Burkholderiales > SG8-41 > DSOT01. The sequence continues at coordinate 12,797 of MERI01000249.1, forward strand.
CGCGCCCGCCACGCCAAAGCCCATCGGGCCAAACCCCATCGAGCCGATCAGCGAATCCGGGCGCCTGGGCTTGCAGAACTGGATCAGCCAGTTGTGGTGAACACCGATGTCGCTCACGAGTATTGCATCTTCCGGAAGTACGCGGTCGATCTCGTGCGCCGCGCGCTGCGGGGCGATCGGCGTGGTGTCCGCCTTGAACCCCGGAGCGATGAAGTCCTCCCATTCCTTACGATAACCTGCGATGGCGTCAAGCCATGCGCCACGCTCGGCCGGCATCTCACCGCGCGCGAGGCGCGTGTCGATCTCGGCGAGGAGTTGCCGCAGGAAGGTGCGCACGTCGGCCATCAGGCCCAGCGCTACGGGGTAGTTGCGCGCGATCTCTTCCGGATCGATGTCGACGTGGATCAGCTTCGTGGGCGGGATGGTGAACGAGAAGCCCGGTATCCAGGAACTCGACGTGCGATCGTCGAATCGTACGCCGAGTGCGAGCAAGACATCGGCCTGCCGCGCGGCGTGGTTGGCCTGATACGGCCCGTTGCGCGCGACGAGGCCCAACGCCAGAGGATGCGTGGCGTCGATGGCGCCGATGCCGCTCGCCGACATGGCGACCGGAATGCGTAGCTTTTCCGCCAGCGCACGCAGTTCCTTCGTCGCGCCGCCATAGCGGACGCCCTGCCCGACGAGGATGACCGGGCGCTGCGCCGACATCAGCATGTCGGCCGCCCTGGCAACCCCTTCCGGATCGGCGCCGCAGCGACAGGTGATATTAGCGTTCCAATCCTCGGGCCGCGGCGTTTCTTCCGGTATCGGCTCGTTGAATATGTCGAACGGCACGTCGAGCACCACCGGGCCCGGGCGACCGGTGACCATGGTCTTCCACGCCTGGCGCACGAAGACCGGCAATTGCGCCGCGGTGGTGGGCTGAAATACACGCTTGCAGTAGGCGCGCACCGTCGAGGGAAAATCCGCCTGATAGTGCCGGTAAGTCTCCTGGAACGCGCCGCGGTTGAACTGGGTGGTCGGGACGTTGCCCGTAACCGCGTAGAACGGCACCGAGTCGAAAAACGAATTCGCGAGGGCGATCGGCAGATTCGCGGAACCGGGGCCGCAAGAAGTGAACGTCGCCGTCGGCTGGCCCGACACACGGTAATAGACATCGGCCATGAAGCCGGCCACGGTCTCGTGATGCACGGAAATCGTC
>MERI01000250.1:0-11670 GCA_001772005.1 Betaproteobacteria bacterium RIFCSPLOWO2_12_FULL_62_58
CGGCGCTGTTTGAAAAGGCGGCGCAATCGGCGGCTGATGTGATCTTCCTCGATCTCGAAGACGCGGTCGCGCCCGACGACAAGGAGCAGGCGCGGCGCAACGTGATCGCGGCGCTTAACGACATCGATTGGGGCGCGAAAACGATTTCCGTGCGCATCAATGGCCTCGACACGCATTACATGTACCGCGACGTGATCGAAGTGGGCGAAAACTGCCCGCGGCTCGACATGCTGCTAATCCCGAAGATCGGTGTGGCCGCGGACGTTTACGCGCTCGACATGCTGGTGACGCAGATCGAGCAGGCGAAGCAGCGCGAGAAACGGATCGGTTTCGAGGTGCTGATAGAAACGGCGCTGGGCTGGAGCAATGTCGAGGCGATCGCGCAGTCGAGCAGGCGGCTTGAGGCGATGTGTTTCGGCGCCGGCGACTTCGCGGCTTCCATGCGCATGCGTACTACCGTAATTGGGGGGCTCAATCCGGACTACGGCGTGCTCACCGACCGGGATGCGCAGGGGGAGCGCCATTTCTATCAGGCCGATCCCTGGCACGCCGCACAGACCCGTATTGTTGCGGCATGCCGCGCCCGGGGTTTGAGACCGATCGACGGACCTTATGGCGACTTCAAGGATACGGAAGGCTACGTCTCCGCCGCCCGGCGCGCCGCGGCCCTCGGCTTCGAGGGAAAGTGGGCGATTCATCCGTCGCAAATCGAGCTCGCCAACCAGGTGTTCAGTCCCGCGCCTGAAGAACTCGATAAAGCGCGTCGCATCGTGGAGGCGATGGCGCAGGCGGCGAAGGAGGGCCGGGGCGCGGTACAGCTCGATGGGCGTCTTATCGACGTCGCCAGCATCCGCATGGCGCAGAACCTGCTCAAGAAGGCGGAAGCGATAACCGCTGCGCCGGCCGCGAAACCGCGATAGCCTCCCCTGCTGGCTCATCCATGCGCGCGCTTTGCCGTGCGCCGCGCTCGTGCCACAATGCGTAGGCTAGAGAAAATACGAATGGTGCAAAAGGCCGCGTCCTCTGAAATACAGTCTGCTGCGCTGTCGGCGCCCAGTCCGCCTGCCGGCGGCGCAGCGCAAATCTACGCCGAAGAGGTGCGCCACCTTTATCGTTTGTCGCGGGCCGGTTACCTCGGCACGCTGATCAATGCCAGCATCGTGACATTCGCGTTGTGGAACGTCGTCGGTAATGTGTTGCTGGCGGGGTGGTTCACAGCGGTCCTTGCGATCACGCTGGGGCGCTACCTGCTCTACCGCGCATATTTCTCTGCGTCCGTCGCAGACACGGCCGCCCAATCCTGGGCCAATCGCTTCTTCCTGGGCGCAACCGCGATGGGGTGCATGTGGGGCGTCCTGGGGGCCGTGCTGTTTCCTTACGATTCGATTCCGCATCAGTTCCTGGTGATTTTCGTCATCGGCGGCATGACCATGTCGGCAGCGGTGGTGTTGGCGCCGGTGAAACGCGTCTTCTATGGCTTCGTGTTCCCGGCGCTGGCGCCGCTGATCGTGATTCTGTTCCTGCAAAGCGACCCGCTGCAGATTCTGATGGGGACGCTGGCGGTGGTATTCACGGTCGTGATCGTGGCCCTCGCGGTGGAAATGAAAGAGAACGTGCTTGCCTCGACCCGCATCAAGTTCGAAAACGCCGCCTTGATCGCGGACTTCTCGGCTGCCAACCAGCAAGTGCAGCAGTCGAACGAGCGACTCAAGGGAGAGGTGGAATTGCAGGCGCGCATCCAGGAAGAACTGCGGCAGGCAACCCGGAAGTTCCAGGCGCTGATTAACGCTTCCCCGCTCGCCATCGTCGTGCGTGATGCGGACGGCCGGATCGAAAGATGGAACCCGGCGGCGGAGCGCATGTTCGGTTGGAGCGAGGCCGAGGCGCTCGGCACAATGGTGCCGTGGCACCCTGCCGGCAGGGAGCAAGAAGGCGATCGTCACCGCAACATGATATTGCGCGGTGAAGCTTTTTCCGATGTGGAGGCGGTGCGGCTGCGCAAGGACGGAACGCCCCTCACGGTCAGCCTCTCTGGCGCCCCGGTTCATGACGACAGGGGCAACGCGATCGGCGTGATGGTGATCATCGCGGACATCACTTTGCGCAAGCGCTCCGAGCTGCGTCAGGAGCTGCAAGCCGAGATCACGAGGCTGCTCGCCGAGTCGCGTACCGTAGAGGAAGTCTTGGTCAAGGTGATCGAGACCATGTGCGAGAAGCAGGGCTGGGCTTGCGGGACGCGCTGGGTGCTGGACAAGCGGGAGAACGTGCTGCGCTGCGCGGAGGCCTGGGGCATCGATTCGCCCGGGGTGCAGGAGTTCCTGGCGGAGAGCCGGGTCATGCTGAATCCCTGGACCGGCAACGTTGCCGGTGTGGTGAGGCGGGTATGGGACAGCGCCGCGCCGGTATGGGTTACCGATGTGCAGGAAGACGTCAAGTTCCGGCGCGGGCCCGCGGCACGCAAGGCGGGGTTGCGCACCGCGCTCGGATTTCCGGTGGTGATTATCGGCGATTTCTACGGCGTCATGGAGTTTTTTGCGCCGGACGTGCGGCCGCCGGACCATGGGCTGATGGAGTTCGCCAAACAGCTCGGCAGCCAGATCGGGCAGTTCATCGCGCGCGTCGAGGCCGAACAGAACCTGCAGTTCGTGGCGACACACGATGCGCTGACTTCGCTGCCCAACCGCACGATGTTCAGCGACCGGCTCAGCCAGGCGCTCGCCCAGGCGCAGCGCTACAACCGGCGCCTCGCGCTGCTGTTCGTCGACCTCGACGGATTCAAAACCGTGAACGATACGTTCGGGCACGAGACCGGCGACGTTCTGCTCAGGGAGATCGCTTCCCGCTTGCGCGCATGTCTGCGCGAAGGTGACGTGATCGGCCGCATCGGCGGCGATGAATTCGTGGTGCTGATCGAGGAATTCGCCGAGCCGGAGCAACTCGCCTTAGTTGCGCGTAAAATCATCGAGATGGTGGCGCAGCCGGCGCCGGTGCGGGGACACGAATGCCGGGTTACCGCCAGCGTCGGCATCAGCGCCTACCCGCAGGACGGAAAGGATTCGCAGACGCTGCTCAAGAACGCCGACAGCGCGATGTACCGCGCGAAGGAGCAGGGCAAGAACCGCTTCCAGTTCTATTCGATCTGACATGCTTCGCGGCTGACCGGCGCCGGCCTTGCCGCGTCGGCGCTTTGCCTTCCCTCGCGGATCGGCTAAACTAGAATTGTAAGTTGATGCGTGCCAGTCAAGGGGGAATGAAATGGAAACGCTGAAGCAAATGCTGCACGCGAAGGCACGGCACCAAGGCGTGCTTTCGATCGCGCCCGACGCCCGCGTCTACGATGCGTTGCAAGTGATGGCCGAGAAGAACATCGGTGCGTTGCTGGTGCTGGAGGGCGGCAAGCTTGTCGGCATCATCACCGAGCGCGATTACGCGCGCAAGGTGATTCTAAAGGGCAAGTCCTCGCTCGATACGCCGGTGCGCGAGATCATGACCGACAAGGTGGTGTGCGTGCAGGCCTCGGAGACGGCCGAAACGTGCATGGCCCTGATCACTGAGAATCGCATTCGGCATCTGCCGGTGATGGAGGGCGACAAGCTGATCGGCGTGGTGTCCATCGGCGACCTCGTCAAGGAAGTGATCTCCGACCAGGAACAGACCATCAAGCAGCTCGAGTCCTACATTCACCGCTAGAACCGAGCGATGAATGCAGAGTGCAGAGTGCAAAGTGAGTGGCGCGAAGATTGCCGCGATGCCCTTGCTTGCCGCTCTGCACTCGGCACTCTGCGCTCATCATTAGCCTTATGAAATTCGGGGCGATCATCATCGGCGACGAAATCCTGTCGGGCAAGCGCCAGGACAGGCATATGGCCAAGGTGATCGAGACGCTGGGCGAGCGCGGCCTCCAGCTCGTGTGGTGCCATTATCTCGGCGACGATCCCGACCTGATCACCGCAACTCTCAGGCGCACCTTCGCCACCGATGATATCGTGTTCAGCTTCGGCGGCATCGGCGCCACGCCCGATGATCGCACGCGTCTGTGCGCGGCGCGCGCCGCCGGCGTCGGACTGGCACTGCACCCCGAGGCCGAGGCGGAAATCCGCGGCCGTTTTGGCGCCGATACGACGCCGAGACGGCTCGCAATGGGCGAGTTTCCGGTGGGGAGCGCGATCGTTCCGAATCCCTATAACCGCATCCCGGGGTTCAGTCTCGACCGGCATTATTTTCTGCCCGGCTTCCCGGAGATGGCATGGCCGATGATGGCGTGGGTGCTCGACACCCGGCACAGCGACTTGTTCAAGCCGGGCAGCGTCGCCGAATCGTCGATCATCGTGCGCGGGGCGGGCGAAAGCCAGCTGATCGATCTCATGAACGAGTGCCAGGCGCGTTTTCCGCGGGCCAAGGTGTTCAGTCTGCCGCGCATGGAGCCCGATGATCGCCACATCGAGCTCGGGGTGCGCGGCGATCCGGGAGAGGTGGTGTCCGCGGTCGCCAGCCTCAAGCAGGGGGTGAGCGCGCTCGGTTTCAACTGGGCGGAGTATCGAAATGCGGAATGATGAATAACGAGTGCAGAATGATAAGGAACGACTCGGTATACTCATCGTTCCGCATTCATCCTTCGAACGTACAAGAAAAAGCCCCAGGATTTCTCCCCGGGGCTTCTTGCCGGTCTTGCTTGAATGACGCTTAGGCGGCTTTCTTGGCCTTCTTCGCGCCGGCAACCGCTTGCTTGGCAACCGCTTCGAAGTTCGACTGGGACGCTTCGGTAAACTGCTTGGCGACTTTCGACAGGTTGTCGTAAGCGGAGTTCGCCGCGGCGATCCCCGACTTGAGCGCCGCGATTCCGACTTCCGAACCCGCCGGGGCGGTCTTCACCAGCTTGTCGAGCACGGTCACGACTTGTTTGTTGTAATCCGAGACTTGCTGTTCCACCAGCTTGCCGATCTCAGCTTGGGTCGCGGCAGCGACGTCATACACGCTCTTCGCGTACGCCGTTGCTTTCTCGATGCTCGGCTGCGCCACGTTGTCTTTCAGCGCGGCCAATTGCTGCAAGTCCTTGACCGAAGCCAGCGCTTTGGCGCTCTCGATGCTGTCGGCAAACGCGGTCTTGGCGGCTTTGAGCTGCAGGTCGAGCATGCGCTCGGCGCCTTCAATTGCGACACCCGCGAAACGCATTGCAACTTCCAGATTGGCCTTGTTTAGAGCGATAAGTTGTTCAGGCGTTTGATACATGGTAAATCTCCTTTAAAAACAAAAGCGTTGACTCAGACGGACGATCGATATTGCTGCACCGCACAATTACGATTATAAGGGCTAAAACCAGCATGTCAAGGGTTCTGGCACAAATATTTACTGCGCCGCAATATATTTAGCGAGTCCCTAGCAGTTTGTCGGACTTAGCCCGACAGGCTGCTAGATTTTTGACTTATCCCCGGCACGGTTATAGCATTAAAAAACGTTTCCCAATCAGGGAGCTATAAACGGGAAACGCGCGCCCTGCCGCTGCGCTTGGACGATCAAAATATGTCAGCTGCCATATCCCCCGGGGCTGCTCCGGATTTGCGCGAAACGTCCACCCTTGACGGCACGCCGTGCGTCGAGCTGACCGGTGCCTGGAATTTGCGTTCGCTGGGGCCTCGGCTCCCGCAGTTGACGCAGCGTCTGGCGGCTTGCCGGGGCATCACGCACTGGGACTTGCGGATGGTATCCGCGCTCGATCATGCTGGAGCCATCCTGCTGTGGCGGGCGTGGGGCCGACACCACATGGATGAACTCGAACTGCGCCCGGAGCACGCCGCGCTGTTTGCGCATATGGGTGGGCTGGCCCGCGGTGGGCACAGGCCCCGTAGCCGTGACTGGCGTGTACCCGTGCGACGCGTCGGTTCGAGTATGCTGGCGCTGCTCGCTCACCTGGTTGCGGCGGTAGGGCTACTCGGCCGCGTGGCGATCGACGCGGCAGGGCTCGCCCGCCGCCCGCGTCGCATTCCCTGGCTTGAAATCTCGGCCAATATCTACCATACCGGCGCACAGGCTCTGGGCATCACCGCGCTGGTGGGCTTCTTGGTGGGTGTTGTCCTTTCGTATCTGTCGGCTCAGCAACTCAAGCAGTTCGGCGCCGACATCTATATCATCAACCTGCTTGGTGTATCGGTGATTCGCGAACTGGGGCCCGTGCTCGCCGCAGTGCTTATTGCGGGACGCTCGGGATCGGCGATCACGGCGCAACTCGGCGTCATGCGTGTGACCGAAGAACTCGACGCGATGACAGTGATGGGGATTCCTCATGCCACGAGACTCGTTCTGCCCAAGATGGTGGCGCTGGCCATTTCGCTTCCGCTCATCGTGTTGTGGACCGATGCGGTGGCGATCCTGGGCGGCATGGTCGCCGCACATGCGGAACTCGGCCTCCCCTTGCGCTTTTTCCTGGCGCGCCTGCCGGACGCGGTCCCGATCGCCAATTTATGGCTCGGACTCGGCAAGAGCGTCGTTTTCGGGATACTGATTGCGCTGGTAGCGTGCCATTTCGGACTGCGTATAGAGCCCAATACCGAGAGTCTGGGGCAAGGCACGACGGCTTCGGTTGTCGCGGCGATCACCGTCGTGATCATCGTCGATGCCGTGTTCGCGGTGATGTTTTCTGATGTGGGGAGTTTCGGCTGATGGAATCCGTGGTGGAGGTCAAAGGGTTGTTTACCCGGTTCGGCTCGACCATGGTGCACCAGGGCATCGATCTCAGCGTGGAGCGCGGCGAGATCCTCTCACTGGTGGGTGGCTCCGGGAGCGGCAAGACCACGCTGCTGCGGCAGATGCTCGGTTTGGAGACACCCTGCCGGGGCGAGGTGCGCGTGCTGGGCGAGAATCTGCACGGGCGCAATCCCGCCGTGTTGCAGCGGCTCAGAAACCGCTGGGGCGTTTTGTTCCAGGAGGGTGCGTTGTTCTCAGCGCTTACGGTCTTCGACAACGTGGCGCTGCCGCTGCGTGAACTGCGCACGCTGGACGAGGATATCATTCGCGATCTGGTGCTGATGAAGCTCGAAATGGTCGGGATCGGAGCGCGTCACGCCCGCAAGGTTCCGGCCAAGCTGTCAGGCGGAATGGTGAAGCGTGTGGCGCTTGCCCGCGCGCTAGCGCTCGAGCCCGAACTGCTGTTCCTCGACGAGCCGACGGCGGGCCTTGACCCCGATCGCAGCGAGAGCTTCGTCAAGTTGATTGAAGAGTTGCGGCGTGAACTCTCGCTCACCGTTGTCATGGTGACGCACGACCTTGACACACTGGTCGCGCTGTCCAGCCGCATCGCGGTGCTGTTTGACGGCAAGCTGGTGGTGCTCGGAACGTTGCGCGAAGTGGTGCGCAGCCGGCATCCCTTCATCGTCAATTTCTTCCTTGGAGAGCGCGGCCGGCGCGCATTGGAGACGGTATGGAATACTCTGGGCATCGGCGACACCAGCGCGGCGCCTGCGCCAACGGGGAGTGCCTGAGACATGGAAAACAAAGCGTACGCGTTAGCCGCGGGGCTGTTTACTCTTGTGCTCGGCGCGAGCGTCATCGTCGCGGCGATGTGGTTCAGCGGCAGGACCGAAGCGCAAGACACGTATGTCCTGGAGTCGCGGTTTCCCGTGACGGGCCTCAACCTCCAGGCGCCGGTACGCTTCCGGGGCATTGACGTCGGCAAGGTTGAGGCAATCGAGTTCGGCGCCAGCGATTCCCGACTGATTCTGATCCGGGTGGCGGTGCGCAGTGACACGCCGGTTACCAAGGGCACCTATGCCCAACTCGGTTCACAGGGCATCACGGGCCTTGCCTACGTAATGCTGGACGACGACGGTTCGCGGCCGCAGCCGGTCACGCACCCCGACGAGATCCGCATTCCGGTGCGCCAGTCCTTTCTCGACGACATCACGGGAGCCAGCAAGGACCTGGTGTCGGACGTGACACAGGTGGTGCGCAGGCTTAGTGCGTTGCTCTCCGATGAAAATCAGGGGCAGATGGTGCGGACGCTGGCGAGCTTGGAGAGCGAGACGAGACGCATCGGCGAGCTCGTCGCAGGGCTGGAGCCGACCATAAGGAACGCTCCGGGCCTGCTCGACGATGCGCGCAAAGCGTTCGTGCGCGCAGAAATGTTGATGGCTGACCTGAACCGGCTGGTGGCCGATTTGCGGCAGCGTGCCGAAGCTGTCGAGCGCGTCGCAAAGGGCGTCGAAAACGCCGGCGCGGCGGCGCAGGCGCTGTCGAGTACGGCGCTGGCGGAGACGCTGCCAATGATCAATTCGCTGCTCGACGAACTCTCCCGCACGTCGCGCAACCTGGATCGGCTGCTGGCGGAGCTCGATCAGAATCCCTCAAGCCTCGTGTTCGGGAAACCCGCGGGGCATCCCGGACCCGGCGAGCCGGATTTCGATTCACGTCGCGGAAACAGGCCTTGAGACCCATGCGAAACGTTCACAGCATCAGCGACGGACACCTGAACACGGCAAAGCTTGCCGCGGCGCTGGGGTTTGCGGCCCTGCTCGTGGCGTGCACGCTCGGACAGCAGGCGCGCGAGCCGCCGGCGAGCTACGACCTCGGACCACCCCGCCCGTATTCGCAGATGAACCCCGGGATCCGGATGGCGCTGCTGATCCCCGCGATCGTTGCGCCCACGTGGCTGGACGGCCAGGGCATCGCCTATCGCCTCAATTACGTTGATGCGGCCCGGCTGCAGACCTATGCCAACAGCCGTTGGGCCGCGACGCCTTCCGCGCTGTTGACGCAGCGGCTGCGTAGCCGGTCTGCGGTGGCGAGCGGGATCGTGGGCGCAGGCGATGGTGCGCGCGCGGACTATGCGTTGCGCGTCGAGCTCGAGGATTTCAGCCAGTCGTTCGACGCGCTCAGTCAGAGCAGGGTCGCGGTGCGCGTGCGCGCGACGCTCGTCGATCTGGCGAGCCACACGCTGCACGCACAGCGCACGTTCGGCGTGGAGCGTCCCGCGGAGCCGAATGCCGCGGGCGCGGTCAGAGCACTCGGCGAAGCGAGCGATGCGCTGATCGAGGAATTGCTCGGCTGGACGGCGCACAATCTGAAAGACATGGCTCCCAGGTGAGGAACCGGAACGGCACGGAGAAAAATGCTGTGACGACGATTTTCGGTAGAATCATCAGGCGCGAGATTCCCGCCGACATCGTTTACGAAGACGATTCGTGCCTCGCATTTCGCGACATCAATCCGCAGGCGCCGATTCATGTGCTGCTGATCCCCAAGAAGGAGATCGCCCGGCTCGCCGATGCGCAGCCCGAGGATCAGGCGCTGCTCGGCCACCTGCTGCTCGCGGCCAACAAAGTCGCGCGCCAGTTGGGCGTGCAGGACGCGTATCGCGTCGTGGTGAACAACGGCGCCGGCGCGGGCCAGAGCGTGCTCCATCTGCACCTACACATCCTTGCCGGCCGGCCGATGCGCTGGCCACCGGGATAGAGGGTCAACGATGAATGCGGAATGATGAATGCGGAACGGAAACCGTTGGCACCCACGTTCATCGTTCATCGTTAGGTTTCGAGCGGCAGCCTGACCGGTTTGCCGGTCGCAACGGCGCGCTCGATGGCGATCGTGGTTTCCAGGTTGATGCGCGCCTGCTCCGGCGTGGTGTGCGCGGTGGGGCTGCCGGTGGCGAGGTGATCGAGCCAGGCGCGGGTCTCGTTGCCGAGCGGTCCCCAGAAGTCCCCGACCGCCCAATCGCCCGCGGTGTTGCTGCCGAGGAAGGCCATGTTGACCTGATGGTCGGGCACGTAGGCGTGCGGAATGCCTTTCTCCGAGTAGAGCAGATGATCCATGTGGTCGTCGTCGATGATCATCGTGCCTTCGGTTCCCAGCAGCTCCACGCGATCCGACTGTCCCAGCGTCGGGTAGCGTGCGGGCAGCGCGTAGCTCACCCCGAGGTTGATAACGGCGCCGTCGGCCAGCGTGACGATGGCCCAGGTCACATCGTGCGCGCCGTAGCCGGCCTCCTTGAAAATCCCGGTCTGGCCGCGCGCCACGACTTCAACCGGCGGATTGCCTTCGAGAAACCAGCACATGAGATCGACATAATAAGTGAGCACGTCGAGCACCGGTGTCGCATGCGGATCGCGTTTGAGTATGGCGAACGCCTGCGCCCGCGAGTTGTAAACGCGCGCGGTGCCGCCAACCACCTTGCCGAGCCGGCCGTGGATCATCTGTTCCTTGGCGCGCAGGAAGCATTCCTTGAAGCGTCGGCTGTAGCCGATGCGAAGACTGCCTTTGGTCCGCTCGAGCGTGTCAAGAATAGTGTCGGCATCCTTGAGCGTGAGCGCGATCGGCTTTTCCACCAGCACCGGCTTGCCGAGCTCCAGCGCCCTGCACACTGAAGCGGCATGCTCGCCTTCGGGGGTGCTAACGAACACGGCGTCGACCTCGGGGCGCGCGATCGCTTCGAAATTGTCGCCGGAGTGGAAGTCGGCGCCGGTCTGCTCGGCAAGCGCGCGCGCGCGTGCCGGATCGAGATCGGATACCGCGAGAAAGCCGACAGAGGGGTGTTTGGCGGCAAGGCGCGCGCGCAGGGTGCCGATGCGTCCCGCTCCCACCACCGCGATGCCGAGTTCTTTGCGATTCATGCTCCGTGCCATCAGCTCGCAACCTTCAGGTGTTTGATTTCAGCGGTGCCGCCCTGCGCCTCGTCGAGCATGTGGAAAATTTCCGTTGCTTCCCTGGCGATCGCATCGGCGATGTCGTTGAGCATGCGCAGGCCTTTGTCGACGGTCGCGTGCTCCGGCGCGCCGTACCAGCCGGTCGGCGCGATCGTCTTGATGTCGCGCAGCACCGGCTGGAAGCTCCGCGTCCTGCGCAGCTTGTCCCATTTACGGCCCTGCGAATGATCCGAGGAATATTCAATGCGGTCGAGGTACACGAGGTCGGGGCGATAGGCGAGTACCGCCAGCGCCTCGATCTCCCCGCCGTGCGTCAGTCCGCCGCACTCGTGGCCGTAGAGTTCGGCCGCAACGTAGCACGCCTGGACCGTCAACACCGTCATGCCGTGATCGCGGTGCAGCGATTCAGCCGCGATGGCGAGTGATGGGATGTTGCCTTCGTGCCAGTTGAGGATCAGCAGGTACTTCGCGCCGTGCCTGGCGGTGGAAACGCAGGTCTCGGTCACCACCCGCATGTAGGTCTCGGGCGTGAGCGTGATCGTGCCTTCGAACGGCATGTGCATCGGCGTGACACCGAGCGGCCCGCCGGGCAGAACCAGTCCGTCCATGCGCTCGGCCACCGCGTGTCCGATCACGTTCGACGCATAAATGTCGGTGCCGGTCGGCAGATGCGGCCCGTGCTGCTCGACGCTGCCGGCCGGCAGAATCACCAGCGGGTTTTTCCGGAACTGCGCCGCGATCTCGGGCTGGGTGAGGTCGATGAAATAGCGTGTGGGCAAAGATGACATGCGAGGAACCTCTACTGAGTGTTACCTGGTTGAGTGACATAGCGTGCGTGTTCCGAGTTACTCCCTACCCCCACCCCAACCCTCCCCCGCCCGAGCGGGGGAGGGAGTTCTTTTTTTATCCCAGCCTTCCCCCTGAGGGGGAAGGTGAGAAATTTTGCCCTCCCCTTCCAGCCCTCACTCCTGACCTCTCTCCCAGAGGGAGAGAGGAAGCTCGAGCCTCCCTTCTCCTTCCGGGAGAAGGGTCTGGGATG
>MERI01000250.1:11677-21751 GCA_001772005.1 Betaproteobacteria bacterium RIFCSPLOWO2_12_FULL_62_58
CCTGGGTGCCGATCCTGGCGCGGGTTTCTTCCATGACGTCGGCGATGCGCACGCACTGGCCTTTCCTGTCGAGCGATTTTAGCGCCGCGTAGACCACCGCCACCGCGACGTTGCCGTTGTGGGCGGTAAGCTCGCCCGGTTTGCCGGTGCGGCAGCACTCGGCAAACATCTCGAGCTCGGCGCGGAACATGTCGCTCTCGGGCAGCTTGATTTCCTCGCGCTTGGCGTAGCCGTCCTTGCCGCGCTGGATGTAGAGCACCGAATGTTCGTGCAGCCGGTGCGGGGTGTCCCAGGTGCCGAAATCGATCTCGTAGTGCATGAGGCCCTTGAAACCGAACACGCGCACCGCGAAAACCCCGGGCGAGGTCCAGCACGAACCGACGTAGCCCACTTTGCCGTCGGCGAATTTGATCAGCGTCATCGACTGGTCGTCGACTTCCGCGCCGACCGGCGAGAGCTTGGAGGCCATCGACGAGACTTCGCTAATTTCACCGCCCAGCAGGTGCAGCACGTCGAACTGGTGGATCGCGAGCTGCGACAGGCAGCCGCCGGGCGCACGGTCCTTGTACCAGCGCCAGGTCTTGGGCGTGAGCTCGAGCGCGCGCTCGTTGGAGAAATTCGCTTCCATGAAGGCGACGCGGCCCAGCTCGCCCTGGTCGATTCTTTCCTTGATGATGCGAATGCCCGCCATCAGCCGCGCGCTGTGGCCGACGGTGACGGTCACGCCATGCTGTTTCTCGAGCGCGGCGATCTTCAGCCCGTCTTCCAGGGTCTGGGCGATCGGCTTCTCGGTGTAGACATGCTTGCCGGCTTTCGCGACCTGTTCCGCCATCGGCAGGTGCTGCTCGTTGGGCACGGTGAGGATCACGCCCTTGATCTCAGGGTTCGACAGCATCGCCTTCATGTCAGGCACGGCGGCTACGCCCAGTTCCTTCTCGAACGCGGCGCGCTTTTCCTCGGAACGGCTGTATCCGGCGATGATCTTGATCTTGTCCGACTTGACTGCGGCACGGGTCAGAACCTTCGCCCAGCGGCCGAGGCCGACGATGCCAACTTTGACGGGGCTGCTCATGGGAATGCTCCTGAGAGGGTAGTTGCTAAAACGGATGAATCGTAATATCGTATTACGGTATTACGAATCAGTCAACCCGGATCATGGACCCTCTGCCGACCCTTGAAGTTCAAAGGCTTGCCGCGCCGCTGCGGCAGCAGGTCCTGGACGCGCTGCGCCAGGCGATCATCGACGGGCGGCTTGCCCCCGGCGCCCGGCTCACCGAGCGCGAACTCACCGAAATGATGGGCGTGTCGCGCACCGTGGTGCGCGAAGCCTTGCGCCAGCTCGAGTCCGAGGGGCTCATCGCGATCATCCCCAACAAGGGACCGGTGGTGCGCGAGCTGTCGCTGGCGGAAGCAAAGGATCTCTACAACATCCGCGCCGTGCTCGAAGGATTGGCCGCGCGGCTCTTCGTCGAGAACGCCGGCGGCGCTCAGTCGAAGCAACTCGCGCAGGCGCTCGATGTCGTGGCCGCCGCCTACGAGCGTGGCGATGCGCAGGAAGTGCTGGAGACGAAGAACCGTTTCTACGACGTGCTGTTCGCGGGCGCCGGCAGCGAAACCCTGTCCTCGATGTTGAACACGTTGCACGCGCGTATCTGGCGTTGGCGGGCGCTCGGCCTCTCCCATCCGCAGCGCTCGGCGCAGCGCTCGAAGGAGAGCGTCAAAGGTCTGCGCGCGGTGCTCGCCGCGATCAAGAAGCGCGACGCCGACGCCGCGGAGAAGCTCACCCGCGAGGAAGCCCAGCGCGCCGCCGCAGAGGTCATGCGGTTGATCGAGCTGACGTCTACGCCCGAAAAGGCCTGAAACCTGATCAAAGCGGAAATCAAGCTCCCGTTAAAGGACGCGAAGGAAAAAGTGAACCCTGTCATTCAGATGGAGGCATGACTTTCATGGCGGTGAAGAGCACCAATCCGGGAGCGGCGCGTTATTTTTACATGGTGACTTTCGAGATCGCGCCCGAAGACGAGCCGGAATTCAACGAGATCTACGATGCCGAGCACATACCCAACCTGCTGCGTGTCGACGGTGTACTCGGGATCATACGGTTCAAAGACGCGACGCCGAACGCGGCGGGATGGCTCGTCTATTCCGCGCTGTATCTGCTCGCGCGGCCCGACCTTCCCGCTACCCCGGAGTGGAAGGCGGCGTCCGAGATCGGGCGCTGGGCGCCGCTGATACGCCCGCGCGTCAAGTCGCGGCAGCAGCGGCTCGGGCCGATTGTTGCTGCCGAGCTCATGAAAGTTGCAGGCTGAGCGATTTCCCGCTTTCCTTGAATCGCAGGCGGCCTGCGGAAAGAAGCTTGCCGTGTGGGGCGGAGGGATTCATCCGCAGGCCTGATTACAGCAGATCTTGGACTTTACCAAAAGGTAGCGGACATGGAGAAAGCGCCTAAGTTCAGGCTCGAAACATTGTTTGTTTTTTTTCTGCTCGTTCTGGGTTTAGTCATCAGCATCATATCCTGGGGGTACGGTTTTGGGAGTCTCGGGCGTCCAGGGCCGGGTTTATATCCCTTCTTCATCGGCGTGGCGATTTCCGTTTTTTCTCTTTTCATCCTCATATCGGAATTGAGGTCCGACACCAGTAGATCCATCCTCGACAAAGGGTGCGCCAAGACGGTCGTCTTCATGACCCTGACATTCTGTCTCTGGATTGTTGCGATGCCGCTCCTGGGTTATGTCGTCGTTACGCTTCTCGCCACCTATGCCTTTTGCAAGGTCATGAAGCTGGAGGGGTGGTGGAAGCCGTTGGCTGTGTCCGGTGGGACGGCTCTGTTTATCTATCTGCTGTTCGATTACTGGCTGTATATCGACTTGCCGCGAGGGATTCTGGGATAGGAGAGCGACTATGGAGGGGTTAGGTCTTCTGTTTAATGGGTTTATTAATTCCCTCACGATGGTAAATCTCGTTGCCTGTTTCATCGGAGCTTTGGTAGGCACCCTCGTCGGCGTTCTGCCGGGTTTAGGGCCAACGGCGACGATGGTACTGATGCTGCCCTTCACCTTGCCGTATGGGCCGACGACCGGTTTGATCATGATGACGGGGGTTTGGTACGGCGCCATGTATGGAGGCTCGACCACCTCGATTCTGGTCAACATTCCGGGAGAAGCGGCGAGCGTGGTGACGTGCATCGACGGTTACCAGATGTGCAAGCAAGGGCGGGCAGGGGCAGCCTTGGCGCTGGTGGCAGTTGGATCTTTCGTTGCAGGCACCATCGGGATACTCGGGCTGCAGTTCTTTGCGCCCCTCTTGGGGAATGCCGCGCTCTCCTTCGGTCCGCCCGAGTTCCTTTGCTTCATGATCCTCGCCTTTGTCCTGCTATCCAATCTCTCGGCCGAGGCGCCGCTCAAGGGGGCGCTGATGATTGCCTTGGGACTCTTTCTCAGCACCATCGGCATCAATCCCATGGATAGCTATCCCCGTTTCACCTTTGGTTCGGAAAAGCTGATGCTCGGCATCGATTTCCTGCCCATCGCCGTGGGTCTTTTTGGCATCTCTGAAATTTTGAGCATTGCCATTGAAAAATACGTGAAACCGGTGGTCAGAAAAGTCCGCCTGAAAGAGCTCTATCCCAACAAGGACGAAATCAGGCGCTCCGTCAGTCCGATGCTGCGCGGTTCGATCCTGGGGTTTTTCGTGGGGTTGCTGCCGGGGCCCTGCACGGTGATTTCCACGTTCGTCGCGTATGCTCTTGAAAAAAGAATATCCAAGACCCCAGAGCGATTCGGACACGGCGCCGTGGAAGGCGTAGTCGCGCCGGAGTCTGCCAACAACAGCGCGGTGATGGGTTCGATGGTCCCCCTGCTCACCCTGGGGATCCCGTTTGCGGCGCCGAGCGCCATTATGCTGGCGGGGCTCAGGATGCATAACGTGGAACCAGGCCCCATGCTTTTCACAACTAACCCGGATGTCTTCTGGACGTTCATTGCAGCAATGTATCTGGGCAATCTCATGCTCCTGATCCTCAACCTGCCGCTCGTTGGGGCTTTCGCAAGGATTGCCGTGATCCGTCCCCAGATCCTGTTGCCCATTATCAGCGTGATCTGCCTGGTCGGCGTCTATAGCGTGAGAAATTCTCTCTTCGATGTGTGGGTGATGATCGCCGCAGGTGTCGTTGGATTATTCCTGCGTAAATGGAAATATCCGATCGCTCCTTTTATCATCGGAGTCGTGTTGGGTCCGACAACGGAAAACAGTCTTCGCCAGACGTTGTTGATGTTCAAGGGAGACGTATCTCTTGTCGTGGATCGGCCGCTGTCCATCACTTTGCTGGCTTTGGCAGCGGCATTCCTGGCTTATAAATTCATGGCTGCCGCTTTGGGCAAGAAGTATGCGCTGAAAATAGAAGAGGATAAATTGCTCTAAATAGGCTTAACAAGCTTCTCAAAGGGCGCGCCATGAAAGACAAATCTCCCGGGGCCTACAACATCATTGCAAGAGACCAAGTTCAGAGACCAAGTTCAGTTCTAGACAGCGCCGAAAGGAGGTGAGATCATTCATCGAACGAGGACCCTCAAAATGGTGTTTGCCTTCTTGTTCGAAAGATGTCTCAACTGAAATCCAATCCAATCAGAAAAAAGGAGAGGAACATGAAAAGACTATTCATTGCCATCTCGAGCGTTTTTTGGTGTTTGGGCTTCTTCAGTTTGGGGGTGGTGCAGGCCGCGGAGAAGTACCCGGTGAAACCGATTGTATTCATCGTTGCGGTTGAAGCCGGAGGCGACGGAGACGTCCTCGTCCGTCCGATCATGCAAAGGGTTTCCCAGATGTTGGGCCAGCCCATAGTGATCGTGAACAAACCCGGGGGAGGCAGCTCCATCGGCTATCGCGAACTTCACGGCGCAAAGCCCGATGGATATACACTCGGTTGGGGATCGGCGACGATTATCACCAACAAACTGCAAGGCGTCTCGCCGCTCGACTATCATGATTTTACCCAGCTGGGCGCCTATGCAACCTTTTTCCCCATTGTCATCGCCTCCACCAAGAGCCCGGTCAAATTCAACACCATCCAGGAAGCCATTGCCCATGCGAAGGCCAATCCCGGAAAACTGAACATGTCAACGGCGGGGGTCGGGCAGAGCTGGTGGGTCGCCGCCACGGCCTTCATCGGTGGAACAGGCATCAACGTCAATACGATTCCGCAGCCGGGCGCCGGCGCCCTGGTCGTTGCCCAGGTGGCAGGCGGACACGCCGAACTGGGAGTTGCGGCCCTTGCTTCAGCAAAGAGCATGATCGAGAGTGGACAGGTCAAATTCCTGGCGACCCTCGGCGAAGGGCGGGCGCCCGCACCGTATGACAAGATTCCCACCGTGAAAGAACTGGGATACGACGTGAGCTGGGAGTCGAGCAATTTCGTGATGGGACCGCCCAAGTTGCCGAAAGAAATCGTAACGATCTTGGCTAACGCCATTGAGAAGGCGGTAAAGGATCCCGAGTTCGTCAAATTCGTCGGTGAGAGAAATGCCCGCTGGGATTACATTCCCCCCGACAAGGTGGTCGCTGCGTATGACAAGCGCAGAACCGCCGTGCGGGAGATCATGAGCAAAGCCGGGATATTGAAAGAGGCAAAGTAGGGGACAGACCACTTACCGAGATCACGGCTCAGAAGGTGTGTCGTTCCCGTGAAAACGGGAACCCATACGGCGCATCATCTTGCGTGAACCATCCTATGGATTCCCGATCCCCGATTAAAGCATTCGAGGACAAGCTTCTCGGGAATGACAGCGCATGTTGCGTCATCATTCCGCTCAATCTGCCTTAAGGTAGTGCCATTGTGGTCTGTCCCCTATGAAACGAAACTCGCTCGGCGTCGTCGGCCTTGGCAGGATGGGCGGCCCGGTCGCGCAGCGACTCATGCAATCAGAGTTCCCCGTCATGGTCTGGGACACTGTCCCTGCCTGCCGCAAGCCCTTCGAAAACAAAGACAACATACGCATTGCGACGCCCGGCGAGATGGCCCGGGAATGTTCCGTCCTCTTCTTCGTCGTACCGTCCTCGAAGGAAATAGCGGATTGCCTCAATGGAAAAGACGGCGTCCTTCAGAATGCCAGGAAGGGCCTCGTCATCTGCGACCTCACCACCTCCGATCCTGTAGAAACACGCAAGCTCGCCCGGCGTGCCGCCCGTCGGGGCATTCACTACATCGACGCCGGCATGAGCGGCGGCCCGGCCGGCATCCTCAAAGGAAATCTCACCCTTATGGTCGGGGGCGATGCAAAGGTCCTCACGCGGATCAAGCGATACCTCGCCCCCTTTGTGGGAAACATCTTCCATCTCGGCACTCTTGGCTCGGGCCATGCCATGAAGCTCATCCACAACATGGTGCTTCACACCATCTTCCTCGCCACCTGCGAAGGCGCCCGCCTTGCCGAACGGATGGGGATGCGCGTAGCCGACATGATCGACGTCTTCAACGTCTCGAGCGCCTTCAGCTATGCCAGCCGCCACCGCTTTCCGAACAATATCCTCAACGGTTCGTGGAACGCCCAGGCGCGTATCTACAATCCCTGGAAGGACGTCGGGCTCGCCGTCCGTCTTGCCCGCGAGTGTGGCGCTGACGTCGAGCTCGGTGAGCGCACCTTCGCCTTTCTCGAAAAAGCCGTAACGCGGGGGATGATCGAGGAGGATTACTCGCTGCTGTATCGGGATTTTGAGGAGATCAGGAAGAGCGGAGCTTGAAACATAAAATCCACTTTAGTCTCTTATCAGTTCAGTGTTGAGAAATTTGGTGAAGAATTTCAACGCAAAGACGCAAAGGGAGGGAAAGAGAGGGTCGAGCAGTGTAACGCGGTTACGCAATGCTCGATAATTCTAACCCGCGCGGCGGAAATCAGAACATGCACGGAAGTCGCGTAGTGCCCCGGGGCGGAAGCTCGAATGAGCGGGTGTTGGCAAGACCCGACCACTTAGCCCTACGTGCGGGCGGTGCTCGCCGCGTTCCGCAAGCGCAACGCCGAACGCTTAAGCGCATAACAAAATAATTTTCCCCTCCTTGTGAAGGAGGGGTGGCGTGTTAGCGCCGGGGTGGTTGGACACACTGTTTCCTCCGCTATTCCTGCCGCAACGCCATTACTCCGGTGGAAGCCGGATTCCAGCTCCTTCGGCTCTTCGTGTGCTGCGACTCACGCCGTGTAATTCACATAACACATTGTTTTATTTATTGTTTTATATGACGACAGTGACTTCGCTTTCCTCTCTTCAGTCGAAGGGGAGAGCAGACAGACTTTCTTCTTCCGGCCGGCCAGCGTAAAATGGCCAGACTAGCCAGAATTGGAACTTCTCATGTCAACGACCAAGTGGCAGCTTCAGCAAGCCAAGAACCGGCTCTCCGAGGTCGTACGCAGAGCGCAACGCGAGGGACCACAGGTCATCACCCTGCACGGATCGGATGCGGCGGTCGTCGTCTCGGCTAAGGACTATGGCAATCTATCCCGGCCTAAAGGCAAGCTGGTCGATTTCTTCCGCAAGTCCCCGTTGGTCGGGGTTGACTTGGCCCTCACGCGCAGCAAGGATACCGGCAGAGAGATCGACCTGTGAGCCTGCTCCTTGACACCAGCGTCATCTCGGAGCTGGTCAGGAAAAGTCCTCATGGTCCCGTCCTCGACTGGATCGACAAGCAGAATGAGGCATCGCTCCATCTCAGCGTGATAACGATCGGCGAGATTGAGAAGGGGATCGCCAGGCTGCCCGCTTCGGCGCGCCGGAGCAAACTGCAATCATGGGTCCGCGTCGATCTCATCACGCGGTTCGGCCGGAGGCTGCTTCCGATTGATATTCAGACGGCCACGCGTTGGGGCACGCTCGTTGGCGAATCCGAAAAGCGAGGCAAGCCGCTACCGGTGATCGACAGTCTCATCGCGGCGACGGCCTTGGTGCATGGCCTTGCCGTAGTTACCCGCAACGTCGGAGACTTCGAACGTTGTGGCGTGGCCTGTATCAATCCCTGGGATGACTAATACGCAAAGACATCCCAAGCTTACCTGGAGGAACGTAGATTGGCGCTGGGGAAGAGCGCCCCTTTATCTTGGTGCTTCCGACTTTTCCGTGGATGTCATTCCCGCGCAGGCGGGAATCCATAGGGCGCTCATTGGACGAGCCCATCATAAGAGCGCTGTCGGCGCCAATTCCTGTGACGTTCAGAGTGGTTGCCGTGGGAGCGCCACGGCGGCTGCAGGGCGAACTCGCGGAAGTGCCGACGTGGAGCGAACTGGGCGTAAAGAGCGCCGTCGACGTCTGGCGCGCACTCGTGGCGCCGAAAGGCATGAGCCCGGCGCAAATCGCTTTCTGGGACGGCGTGGCAGCGCGCGTCGTCAAGGACACGGAGTGGCTGAAAGAATTCGAGCGCAGCCTGTCGGACCATGGCTACAAGGACAGTGCTGACACACTCAAGCACTGGCAGACCGAGTATGCGGAGATGAAGACACTGTACACCGTGCTGGGCCTGGCGAAGCCGTGACCGCCATGCGCCGTTGACCAGACCCGCGTCCCGGAGTATCGTCTTACATTATTGTCTTACCGGAACAGGTCATGGAGTCAATCAAGGCGTCGAGCAAGGGGCAGATGATCATTCCCAAAGCGGTGCGTGAGGCGCTCGATATCCGCAGCGGCACTGAACTGGGTGTCGAGTTGCTGCCCGGCAAGGCCTTCAAAGTCACCGTCAAGCCGACCGACCACGTCGAGCAGGTGCGGCGGCTCGCAGGCTGTTTCGCGCGCTACGCCACGGGTCGCGGCTCCGGGCGCGGCGATGACAAGGACATCCTTCAAGCTGTGGCGGAAGACGACGCGCGCACCCGGGCCTACGGCAAGCGCGCCCGCCGCAAGCGCCCGTGATCGCGCTCCACACGAACGTCCTCGCCCGTTATCTGCTGGCGGACGAGGCGGATCAGGCCAGGGCGGCGCGCGCGTTGATCGAGGACGCAAAGGCCGAATTCTGGATTCCCGTTACCGTGGTGCTCGAACTCGCCTGGGTGTTGCGCATGAAGAAGATTCCGGGCGGGGAGGTCGTCGCGCGTTTGCACGACCTTTTCACGTTGCGTGCCGTGCGTCTTCAGACGCCGGATGCCGTGTTTCAGGCGCTGCGCTGGGCTGCACAGGGCATGGACCTCGCCGACGCGCTCCATCTCGCGCTGAGCGCCAGGGCGGAACGGTTCGCCACGTTCGACGATGAGCTTGTCAGGCAGGCCAGGAAGCTCGGCGCGCACCCGCCCGCGTCCTCCGTCTGAACGCGCCATGCCGACGCTGAACTGGATCGGGAAGGAGGCGGTGGTGAACCACCACCTGCAAGTTCCCTTTCATCTGCTCAGGGACGTACCCGATCTCGCCTGCGGCCAGCCGGGCGACGGCAATCTGATCGTGCAGGGCGACAATCTCGTCGCGCTGAAGGCGCTGCTGCCCTATTACGCCGGACAGGTGAAGTGCATCTACATCGACCCGCCGTACAATACCGGCAACGAAGGCTGGGCCTACAACGACAACGTCAACAGCCCAGTCGTCCGAGAATGGCTCGGCAAGACCGTCGGCAAGGAGGGTGAGACGCTCGACCGGCACGACCGCTGGCTGTGCATGATGTACCCGCGTCTCGCGTTGCTCCAGCAATTCCTCCGTGAAGACGGCGCAATCTTTATCAGCATAGACGACAATGAAGTTCAAACGCTCCGTTACGTAATGGATGAAATCTTCGGAGAGACAAACTTTATTGCGACGGTCCTTTGGCAAAAGGTTTTTGCGCCGAAGAACACTGCTCGGCATTTCTCGGAGGATCACGATTATGTCGTCGTCTTTGCTCGGAATGCCAACGTATGGCAACCGAATCTTGTGCCGCGAAGCGACGAGGCCAAGAATCGCTACAAGAATCTTGACAGAGATCCGCGTGGCCCTTGGACGTCGGGTGATTTGCAAGCGCGAAACTACTACTCGGAGGGCACCTATCCGATTACCTGTCCGTCAGGCAGAGTAATTCCGGGACCGGGATCTGGAATGTATTGGCGCGTATCCAAGGATAAATTCCTCGAGTTAGAT
>MERI01000251.1 GCA_001772005.1 Betaproteobacteria bacterium RIFCSPLOWO2_12_FULL_62_58
AGTCTGCCGCTGCCCGATGGCCCGGGCCTCGGCGTGGCGCTCGATGAAGCGAAGCTCGACAGGTATCACTTCGAAGCGAAGGCGGCGGTATGACGGCGAAATCGCAACGGCATGTCTACAACCAAAGGAGGAATGTCATGACTAGTCTGACGCAGATGTTTAACCGAAGTATGCGTTGCTGTACCGCCGCAGTGTTGTGTATCGCGGCCGCATGGGGACTTGCTGTTGCGCCGGCACAGGCCGCGGACTATCCGGTGAAGCCGGTGACCATCGTATGCTGGTCGGCGCCCGGCTCGCCGGTCGACGTGTTCGCCCGCAAGCTCGCGCAGTTGTTGGAGAAGGAATTTGGCCAGCCGTTTGTGGTGGAAACCAAGACCGGCGGCAGCGGCGTAGTCGCGGTCAACTATATGTTGTCGCGGCCGGCTGACGGCTACACCATCATGGCCAACACCGCGACGCTGACCACGCTGTTTAGCGAGAAGGGCGTGAAATTTAAGCCGGCCGATCTGCACATGATCGCGCGCCTGCAGATTGATCCGTTCGGCCTGCTGGTGCCGGCGGGAAGCCCGTTTAGGACCATCGACGACATGCTCAAGCAGGCGAAGGCCAATCCCGGCAAGGTCAACGTCGGCGGCCCGTTTGCGATGAGCGCGCACCGAGTTGCGTTCGAGAAATTCATGGAAATCGCAGGTATCGATGCGACTTGGGTGCCGTTTGAAGGCGGCGGCCCGGTGCTTACCGCAGTGGCCGGCGGCCACGTCGATGTCGGTCACACCAACCCCGGCAACGCCAAAGCGCAGGTCGCGGCCGGTAAAATACGCGTGCTGGCAGTGTCGAGCGATCAACGCCATCCCGATTTCCCCGATGCGCCGACCTACAAGGAGAAGGGCATCAACCTAGTGGCGGCGCAATGGCGCGGCGTGATGGCGAAGGCAGGCACGCCCAAGCCGGTCGTCGACAGGCTCTCTGCGGCGATTCAGAAGATTCGCCAAACCGACGAGTGGAAGACGTTCCTCAAGCAGGTCGGCCAGCTCGACGGTTACCAGGATCCAGCGGCGTTCACCAATACCGTACTGACCGAAATGAAGGATATCGAGCAGGTCAAGAAAAGGCTCGGCCTGTAAGCGTTGCAGGTGAAGGTCAATTCCCACCGTGTGGTGACGGCAGCTGTGGGCGTCGTGCTGGCACTCGCCGCTGCCTACCTGCTGTGGGTCACGTTTGACTTTCCCCCCGGCCGGCGGCGTGAGCCTGGCCCCGCGCTCTGGCCGCGCATCGTGCTGACCCTGATCATCGTGATGGCGGGCGTCATCGCGGCCGGCGCCCTGCGTGACAAACAGGACCGCAGCCTGATCGAGCCCGGCGCGGCGGCGGCGCCGTTTAGCCTGATGGGGCTGATGCTCGCTTACTTCGTCGTGTTCACGCCGCTGGGCTACTATCCGGCAACCGTGGTGTTTTTCTTCGCCGCGCTGTGGACGCTCCGGGTGCGATCATGGAAGGTGCTGGCGGGCGTTTCCCTTGGATTTCCGCTGGTGGTGCATCTCGTCTTCGAGCGGCTGCTCAACGCCAGATTCCCGCGCGGAGTGCTGGAAATGCTGGTGGGGAGCTGACCGCGTGGAGACCCTCAGTCTTCTGGGGTCGGGGTTCGCTGGCGCGCTTGAGACCTATAACGTGCTGATGCTGCTGCTCGGCGTCGCGGTCGGCATCCTCGGCGGCGCGATGCCGGGACTTAGCGCCTCGACGACGGTGGCGCTGCTGTTGCCGCTTACCTACGGCATGCCGCCCGATACCAGCATCATCCTGCTCGCGGCGACCTACGTCGGCGCCGAATACGGCGGCTCGATCAGCGCCATCTTCATCAACACACCGGGCACGCCCGGTGCGATTGTCACCACCTTCGACGGCTACCCACTAACCAAGCGCGGCTACCCGATCAAGGCGCTGTGCTTCTCTCTGGTGCCGGGCACCATCGCTGGCCTGCTTGCCAACGTCGCGCTGATCACGATCTCGATCCCGCTGGTCGAGTTCGCGCTCAAGTTCGGTCCGGCGGAGTACTTTGCGCTCGGCGTATTCGGACTGGCGACCATCTCCAGCCTCACCGAGGGCAGCGTGACAAAAGCGATGCTTGCGGCCGCCATCGGGCTGCTGCTCGCCACCATCGGCACCGACACAACAATCGGTTTTCCGCGCTTCACCTTCGAATATCCGGAACTGCTGGACGGCATTCCGTTGGTCCCGGCGCTGATCGGCATGCTAGCGCTGTCCGAGGCGTTCATGATGGTAGAGGAACTGGGCACTCGCGCGCTGCTGCCGCAGCGCTTTTCGCACGAGTACCCGACTTGGCCAGAATGGAAATCGGTGATGCCCGCTTCGCTGCGCGGCTCGGTGATAGGGCTGGTGATCGGCGCGATTCCCGGCGCGGGCTCGACCATCGCCTCGATTATTTCCTACAGCGTGGAAAAGCGCGCCTCGCGGCATCCCGAAAAGTTCGGCACCGGCACACCTGAGGGTATTGCCGGGCCGGAAGCGGCCAACAACGCGGTGGTCGGCGGCACGCTGATCCCGATGCTCACGCTCGGCATCCCGGGTTCCGCCACCGCCGCGATCATGATCAGCGCGCTGATGCTGCACGGCCTGCAGCCGGGACCGGAGCTGTTTTCGAAGAACCCCGAGGTCGTCTACAATCTGTTCGCGAGCCAGTTCCTCGCCAATCTTGCGATGCTCGCACTGGGCTTGATCGGCATGACCTGGTGGATCAAGATCGTGGAGGTGCCGAAGGCGGTGCTTGCGCCGTGCATCATCGCGATCTGTTTCGTCGGCTCGTACGCGGTCGGCGGCAACATCTGGGACATTGGCGTGGTGGTGGTGTTTGGCATCGGCGGCTATTCCATGCGCAAGCTCGACATCCCGGTTGCGCCGACGGTGCTGGCGCTGGTGCTGGGCTTCATGGTCGAGGCCAACTTTCGCCGCATGCTGCTGATCTCGGGCGGTGACTGGCTCGGCCCGCTGATGCGCCCGATCACCGCAGTTCTGCTCGCGCTCGCATTGATCAGCTTCGTTGTCCCGTTCTGGCGGACATACCGCCGAAGACAGGCGATCTTATGAGCAATCCTACCCCCCGTCAGCGGCTGCGCGTGCGCCTGGAGAGCACCCCGATCATTGTGGCGCCGGGGATCTACGACGCATACGGCGCGCGCTTTGTCGAGCAGGCCGGTCTCGAAGCGGTCTACATGACCGGCAACGGCGTCTCGGCGAGCCTACTGGGGCGTCCCGATGTCGGTTTGATCGATCTCACATTGATTACCAATCACGCGCATCGCGTCGCCTCGTGCGTCGATATTCCGCTGATCTGCGATGCCGATACCGGTTACGGTAATGCGGTCAACGTGCGGCGCACTGTCGAGGAATTCGAGTCGGCGGGGGTCGCGGCGATACATCTCGAAGACCAGGTCTCACCCAAGCGCTGCGGCCATCTGCCAGGCGCGCGGCCCGTGATCGAGCTGGCCGAGGCCGTGGGCAAGATTGATGCTGCGATTGCCGCGCGCCGCGATCCCGACTTCATCATCATCGCGCGCACCGACGCGGCGTCCGGTCACGGTCTCGACGAGGCGATTCGCCGCGGCAAGGCCTACCGCAAGGCGGGCGCCGACGTGGTGTTCGTCGAGTTGAAGACCAGCCCGACCGTGCTCGAGGATATGAAGCGCATCACCTCCGAGATCGACGCGCCGTGCCTGGTCAATATCGACGGCGGCGGCAAGCTGGGCGGATTGACAGTGCCCGCGATCGAAGAGCTGGGTTTCCGCATCGCGATCTTTCCGGGCCTCGAGCGCTACGCTGCGGGTTTTGCCATCCGCGAAGCGATGGTCGCGCTCAAGCGCGACGGCAATACGCGGGCGGTGCGCGACCGCATGCTGACGATGCAGGAATACAACGACGCGCTCAAGCTGGCGGAAGTCGAGGATTGGGAAGAGCGTTACCTGAAATAACTGCCAAGGCGCACAAAACAACAACAACATTGAACCGCCAAGATTCCTTTCAAAACCCCTTATTTTCAATACCCCCTTGAGGGGTACTTGAGGGGTACGCCAAGCACGCCAATAACGGGAGGATCAAATTCAGCCCGAAGACGCATAGGCGCAACCAGATTTCGGATTTCTTTCCTGTTATTTTTTCCGGGGAGGCGCATGGAAATTACCAGGACACTCGCAAAGTTCATAGTTACGCATCACTATCGTGATATCCCGGAAAAAGTCCGGCACGAAGCGGCGCGCTCGTTTTTGAACTGGGTCGGCTGCGCGGTCGGCGGCTCGCGCCACGAGACCGTCGAGCGGGCGCTCGCCGCGCTCGCGGAATTTTCGGGGCCGCCGCAGGCAACCGTGCTCGGGCGCGCTGACCGGCTCGACATCATGCAGGCGGCGCTGATGAACGGCATCACGTCGCACACCTTTGATTTCGACGACACGCATTTGAAGACCGTGATCCATCCCAGTGGTCCGGTGGCGTCCGCCATCCTGGCGCTGGCGGAGCAACAGCCGGTGACAGGCGAAGATTTCGTGCACGCTTTCATCCTCGGCGTCGAGGTCGAGTGCCGCATTGGCAAGGCGGTCTATCCGTCGCACTACGACGTGGGCTGGCACATTACCGGCACCGCGGGCGTATTCGGCGCCGCCGCGGCAGCGGGCCGGTTGCTGGGCCTCAACGAGCGGCAGATGACGTGGGCGCTCGGCATCGCGGCCACGCAATCCTCAGGCCTGCGCGAGATGTTCGGCACCATGTGCAAGCCGTTCCATCCGGGCAACGCCGCGAAGAACGGCCTGCTCGCCGCGCTGCTTGCGCAGCAAAACTTCACCAGCTCCAACCAGGGCATTGAGGCGCCCCGCGGGTTTGCACACGTTCTTTCAACGGAATTCAAGCCAGCGGAGATCACCGAGCGGCTGGGCGAGACCTGGGAAATCGCGCTCAACACCTACAAGCCGTTCGCGTGCGGCATCGTGATCCATCCCACGATCGACGGCTGCATTCAGCTTCGGAACCAACACCAGCTCAAGGCGGAGGATATCGAGAGTGTTTCCCTCAAGGTGCACCGGCTGGTGCTGGAGTTGACCGGCAAGAAAACGCCGCAGGCCGGGCTCGAAGGCAAGTTCAGCGTCTACCACTCCGCGGCGGCCGCGATCATTCACGGCGCGGCGGGAGAAGCTGAATACAGCGATGCGGTCGTCCGTGACGCCCGCATAATGTCGCTGCGCGACAAAGTGACTGCGGTCGCGGATAGTTCCGTGCATGAAGACCAGACACAGGTCTCGATCAAGTTGAAAAACGGAAACACGCTCGAGAAATTCGTCGAGCACGCGGCAGGAAGCTTAGCCAAGCCAATGAGCGATGCCGATCTCGAAGCCAAGTTCCGCGCTCTCGCGGACGGCATCCTGTCGAAATCGGAGACGGACAAGCTGCTTCGCCTGTGCTGGGACATCGGCAAGCTCAAGGATGCGGCCGAAGTCGCCCGCGCCTCAGTGTCGAACGGAAGTGCGAACAGGTCTTGAGGTTTGATCCTGTTTCCCGGGCTGCTGTGCGCGGCCGTGGCCGGGCGAAAACGAGGACTCAGGCTGCGCGGCGCTGTAGTTTTTCGGCGCCGGCCTTGGCTTTCGCCGGCAGGCCGGTCGCTTCGAGATCGGCGCGCATCTGCGCCTTGGCTTCCTCGGTCATCTCGGCGCAGGGCGTGCGCACCGGCCCGCCCACCATGCTGATGCATTCCATCCAGAATTTCTGCTCCGCGATGGCCATCCGGCCGCCTGCGCTGCCATACCCGGGAATCCACTTCGCCAGGACCGAACGCAGCGGGTTCAGGCTCTTGCAGATTTCCGTTGCTTTGTTCATGTCGCCGGCGAGCGCGGCGCGGTAGTAATCGTTGACCGGCGTGTAGCCGGGGACCTGGTAGAGATGCGGGCAGTAGTTCAGCAGCCAACGGTCGCCGCATACGCCGACGTTGTAGAGAAAAGGCGCCTCGTCCGCAACGCTTACTTCCACGTCCTTGCCGATCGCATCGCGCAACGCGATCGTCGGCTGAGGCTTCCCGACGCCCTGCTTGAAGCCGCAGATATTCGGTATCGTCGCCAGCCGCTTCGCGAGCCTTGGCGATATCGGGTACGTGGCCTCCGTGTTGAACAGGACGATGCCGATATCGACGCGTTCCGAAACGAACTTGTAATAGTCGTACACGGCGTCATCCCCGCGGGCCGCGACATAGGGGGTCAGGATAATCACGAAGTCTATGCCCGCCGCCTGCGCATGCTGCGCAAGCTTCACCGCCTCGTAGGGGTTCTGATGGTGGCAGCCCGCGATCAGCGGTATTCGCCCTTTCGCGACTTCGACGTTGATCTCGGCAAGCCGCATGCGCTCTTCATTGGTCATCGACCAGAACTCGCCGACATTGCCGACGCAGTAATGGCCATCCAGCTTCAGCTTCGAGATGCAGTGCTCGAGATTGGCCGCATTGCCGGCTTCGTCCAGCCGGTCGTCCCTGGTGAAATTCGTGGGCAGCGCGGTCCAGACGCCCTTCAGGACCGTCTTTGCGTATTCTTTCGCTTCATGCTTGCGGTATTTCATGGATGTCCTCCATGTGGTGTGATGGGTCGCTCAAGCGGATGTTGTGCCGGTCCAGCATAGCAGATCGTTTTCCACCCCGCCAGACGACGATGCGTGATCTGATGGCGCGCTCCTCCGCCTGTCGTTCCATAAATTGGACTCTGGTGCAATTCGTATTCTTGCATTGCCATAAGAGTAAAATGCGACAGACTGAGCCGATGAAGGATTGCCTTATTGGGCGAGTCTATATGCTGTCAAACGCCCTACTGAGCACCGGAAAACTGCGTGACGATGCAAATCCCTCATCCCCGCCCTTCTCCCGAGGGGAGAAGGGAGATTCGAGGTGCAAATGCCGTTAGTCATTTGCACGAGAGCCAATAGACCGATGTGCTTTTGAAAACGGCAAGCCCTGAGGGAAGGAAGGCTATATGAGTCTGGCACGCCAACTGGCAGAGCGCATTACCGCGCTGCGTTACGAGGACCTCCCGCCGGAGGCCATCTACTGGTGCAGGATCGCCGTCCTCGACACGATAGGCGTCGCGCTCGCTGGTTCTGTTGAAGAGGCCCCGCGCATCGTCGAGGAAGTACTGGATTTGCATGCGAACAGCGGTCCCAGCCTGATCGTCGGGACGAGCCGCCGCGTCGGCGCTCTCGACGCTGCGCTGATTAACGGCACTGCGGCGCACGCGCTCGATTTCGATAACACGGCGAGCAACATGGGCGGGCACGTATCGGCGACGATGGTTCCCGCGCTGATTGCGGCAGGCGAAGCATTCGGCGCCAGCGGGCGCGATGTGCTGCTGGCGCACGCCGCGGGGTTCGAGACGGCCCGCATCGGGTATGGCGTCAATCCGCATCACACCGAGAAGGGGTGGCATCCCACGTGGACGCTGGGTGTGTTTGCCGTGACCGCCGCCTGCGCACGGCTGCTCAAGCTCTCCGTCGGCGAGACGGAAACCGCGCTCGCGCTGAGCACATCGCTCGCCGGCGGCACCAAGGCCAATTTCGGCACCATGACCAAGCCATTGCACGCCGGACAGTGCGCGCGCAGCGGATTGATGGCAGTACTCCTTGCACGCAAGGGATTTACCGCGAATCCCGATGCGTTCGAGCACAAGCAGGGCTTCTTCAACGTATTCAACGGGCCGGGTAACTACGACACGGCACGCATCCTCGATGGCTGGGGCGCGCCCCTCGACATCATCACCCCGGGTGCGAGTTACAAGCTTTACCCCTGCTGCTACAGCACGCATGCCGCGATCGAAGCAGCACTGAGCCTGGTGCGCCAGCACGGCCGGTTCGATGCGCGCGAGATCGCGCGCATCGATTCATGGACGCCGGCGTCCGGCCTTCTTCACACCGACCGCCCCGCGCCAAACAGCGTGCTCGATGCCAAATTCAGCGTGCAGTATTGCGTAGCCCGCGCCTTGCTGCACGGCGAGGTGGTGCTCGAGCATTTTGACGGCGATGCTTATCGTGACGCGGTGGTGCGTGGCCTGCTGCCGCGGGTTCACGCTGCGCCCTACGCCGGAAAACCATTTTCGCCGGACGACCCTTTCGACGCCGAAGTCAAAGTCACCTTGACTGACGGGCGAACATTTTTCGCCAAGGTCGACCGGCCCCTCGGCAGGACATCGGATAATCCCATCCCGTTGGAACACATCCAGGCGAAATTC
Source organism: Betaproteobacteria bacterium RIFCSPLOWO2_12_FULL_62_58 (assembly GCA_001772005.1). GTDB lineage: Bacteria > Pseudomonadota > Gammaproteobacteria > Burkholderiales > SG8-41 > DSOT01. Next base: position 8,256 of record MERI01000251.1, read on the forward strand.
GAGAACTGCGCGCGGCGTGTGTTGCCGCCGGAAGCGGTCGCAGCCGTGTCCCGCGCGATCGAGTCGTTCGAGCAGGTGGATTCGGTGCGGGAATTCACGAAATTGCTCGAGCCGGGCGGCGCGGGCATGAGCGATGCCAGGCGGGTGGCGGGAATCAACGCGGCCTGACAGGGCATCAGGGCCGGGATAGCGCGGATGGGCAAGATGATCAAGAGCGCAGGCTTCAGCAACTGAATCGAAAAACAAGGATGAGCGCCATGCAACAGTTTGACGTGGTAGTAGTGGGCAAAGGAAATGCAGCGCTGTGCGCGGCGCTGTCCGCCAGGGACATGGGCGTCAGCGTGGCGATGCTTGAAGCCGCATCGGTGGAGGAATCCGGCGGCAACAGCCGCTTCGCCGGCGGGGTCATGCGCTTTGCGTACAGCTCGGTCGAGGACCTGAAGAAAATCACCGATATCCCCGACGATGAGGCCACGAACACCGATTGGGATAGCAACACGATCGAGGAGTTCTATGACGATTTGTATCGCGTCACGAGCTACCGCACCGATCCGGACCTCAGTGAAGCCCTGATCACGAAAAGCCTGGAGGGCATGGTGTGGCTGCGCGGCCAGGGCGCGCGATTCGTGCCGAATTACGCCTCCCAGTCGGCGATCGTCAACGGCAAGCGCAAGTTCTTCGGGCGCTTCCCGATCACGGTATCGGGCGGCGGGGCGGGCCTGGTGCAGGACCTGACCAATACCGCCGTGAAGAAAGGCATCGAGATCTTCTACGAAACCCGGGCAGTGTCCCTGATCTACGACGGCGAGCGCGTGCTTGGGGTGAGAGCCAAGAGCCGCGGCAAACCCGTCGAGTTCCACGCCCGCGCGGTGGTACTCGCGTGCGGCGGCTTCGAGGCCAATCCCGAATGGCGCACGCGCTATCTGGGTCCGGGATGGGAGCTGGCGAAGGTCCGCGGCACGCGCCACAACTTGGGCGAGGGCTTGCGGATGGCCCTCGACATCGGCGCCTGCCCCTACGGCAACTGGTCGGGACGCCATGCGGTTTCCTGGGAGCGCCACGCGCCGGAGTTCGGCGATGTGAACCGGTCACACGACCCGTACCGGCATAGCTATCCGCTGTCGATCATGATCAACGCCGAAGGCAAGCGCTTCGTGGACGAAGGGGCGGAATTCTACAACTACACGTACGCCAAGTATGGCGGCGAAGTGCTGAAGCAGACGGGGCAGTTCGCCTGGCAGGTGTTCGACGCCAAGGTGAAGCCTCTTCTGAAGCAGGAATACAGCGGCAGGAACGTGACCCGGGTCATCGCCAACACGCTGGAAGAGCTTGCGGCCAAGCTCGAGGGCGTCAATCCCGAGGGATTTCTCAAGACGGTGCGCGAGTACAACGCGGCGGTGCGTACCGACGTGCCGTTCAGTCATGCAGCCAAGGACGGGCGCTGCACGGTGGGCATCGAGCCGCCGAAGTCGAACTGGGCGAACCCGCTCGACACGCCTCCGTTCGAGGCCTACGGCGTGACCTGCGGCATCACTTTTACTTTCGGGGGGCTGCGCATCAACCACGAAACCGGACAGGTGCTCGACTTGAGCTACGCGCCCATTCCTGGGCTCTACGCCGCGGGCGAGATGGTCGGCGGCGTGTTCTATTTCAACTACCCGGCGGGCACGGGGCTTGTTTCCGGCCTGGTGTTCGGCCGGATTGCCGGGTCCGGCGCCGCCACCGGTGCGCGCGCGGCATAAGGCACTCTTAAGCCGCGGCTTCAAAATCAGGTGAGGTGTGACGGCCAAAACAGCAAGTCGCGAGCTGATCCTGGGCAAGAATGCCGCGCGATTGCTTGAGCTTTAAGAATGGGAAGCAGTGAGCAGTGAGCGGTGAACTTCTGTAGGGCGGTGAAGGTCAATTTTTTCCGCTTACCGCTTACCGCTTACCGCTTACCGCTTACCGCTTACCGCTTACCGCTTACCGCTTACCGCTTACCGCTTACCGCTTACCGCTTACCGCTTACCGCTTACCGCTTACCGCTTACCGCTTACCGCTTACCGCTTACCGCTTACCGCTTACCGGTCACACTTGCGGGTGCGTCGGGCACGGATCGAGGGAAATAGATGAAGCTCTACATGACCGATATCTCCGGCAACTCGTATAAGGTACGGGTGCTGGCGTCCATCCTCAACGTGCCCTACGAGAAGGTGTACGTCGATTGGGACAGCAGGGAGCACAAGCAGCCGCCGTTTCTCAAGCTCAACCCGCGCGGCCAGGTGCCGGTAATGGAGATCGAAGGCAAGGTGTTCTGGGATTCCACCGCGCATCTCGTCTATATCGCGCGCAAGTTTGGCGGGGAACGATGGCTGCCTGCCGACGCGCTGGGCATGGCGGAAGTGGCGCAATGGCTCGCGTTCGCGCAGAACGAGATTCACTTCGGGCTGCAGTGGTCACGTGGTGTCATGAAAGGACTCAAGACCGGCAGCCTTCAGGAGTACCAGGGGTATGGCCGCAAGGCGCTGGAGGTGCTCGCCTGGCACCTCAAGGACCACGAGTGGCTCGCCGTCGGCCGTCCGACCATAGCGGACATCGCGTGCTACCCGTACGTGAAGCGGGCGCCGGAGGGCGGCTTCATGCTCGATGCCTATCCGGCGGTAGTGACGTGGCTTGAATGTTGCGAGGCGCTGCCCGGCTGGCTGAAGCTGCAAGAGCGGTGAGCGGTAAGCGGTGAATCAGGATTGAGGATTCGGGATTCAGGATCAATTGAGTGAAACGTGAAACGTGAAATGTGAAACAGATTCCCTCTCCCCCAGTGGACGGGGGGGAGGGAAGTTTTACCTTTTCACTCATTCACTTATTCACTCGTTCACTCCGACGACAGGAGGCTGGTGGTGCTGAAAATTGGAATTGTGGCGGGAGACGACATCGGACTGGAAGTCGTGCCCGAGTGTGTCAAGGTGATGAAAGCCGCGGCTGCAAAAAGCGGGTTCCAATTGGAGTGGCAGGAGCTGCTCACGGGGCGCCGGGGGCACGAGGCGCACGGGCACACCTGCCCGCAGAGCACGGTGGACGCGCTGGCCAAACTCGACGGCTGGGTGCTTGGGCCGCATGGGCACAACGCCTATCCCCGCAACGATCCGACCTGGATGAATCCGCCCTTGCGCAAGAAGTTCGAGATGTTTGCGAACGTGAAGCCGGTCAAATCGTATCCCAATATTCCGTCGGTCCACAAGAACGTGGACATCGTGTTTCTGCGGGAGACGACGGAGGGCATGCAGACAGGCGGCGTGGTCGTGGCGGGAAGCGGGGAATTCCGCCCGAACGACGAGATCTCGATCGGCATGCGGGTGATCACGCGCCGCGGCGCCAATCGCGTGGCGCGCGCGGCTTTCGAAATCGCCCGTACGCGGCCTCGCAAGAAGGTGACGGCGGTGCACAAGGAGCCGGTGTATCGGCTCTGCTGCGGCATGTTCGCCGAGGAATGCCGCAAGGTCGCGAGCGAGTTCCCGGACGTGCGGCTGGAGGAAGTACTGGTGGACGGCATGGCGATGAAGCTGGTGATGTGTCCCCAGCAGTATGACGTGGTCGTCACGACCAATCAGTTCGGCGACATCCTCACCGACGAGGGCGCGGGTCTGGTCGGAGGGCTCGGGCTGGCCCCGGGGCTGGTCATGGGCGAACGCTATGCAATGGCGCAGGCGACCCACGGCTCGGCGCCCGACATCGCGGGAAAAAACATCGCCAACCCGTACGCGATGATCATGTCTGGCCAGATGCTGCTCGAGTGGCTCGGCCGCAAGCGCGATGAGCCGAAGGCATTGGAGGCGGCAAAGCGGATCGATGCGGCGGTGGACAAGATCATCGCCGAAGCGAAGCACCTCACGCCGGATCTGGGCGGCAAGGCGAGTACCACGGAAATGGGCGACGCGATCGCTGCCGCGGTTTGACACTCAATGCTGACGAACGAGCTCGCTGTTAGCGCGTCCACTCGCTAGAAAGATTCTTCGCCTTCCCTGCGCAGTCTGTGCAGAGCAACCAGTCGGATTGCGAGGTGGAATACTGCCTTGTGAGCAACTCGATGGCCTGTTCACGAGGGATACCTGTCTCCACGAGCATTCGGATATTTGTCTCGTCAATCCCGAAGCCTTTAGTGAGAAGCGCGCGAAATTGTTCTGCCGAAACGCGTGCGGCATCCTGTTCGGTGATTGAGGCATTACAAACGTCACAAGTCATGGTGATCGGTTGGAGGTGAGGGGGAGAAGGTTGAAACGAAGGGCTCCGCAGAAGCTCATCAAATTTGTATTCTCGTGCAAGTGTTCCTGCGGCTTTCAATGCTTCTTGTGCAATGGTCCCGGCATCTCTCGCGGTTAGTCGACATTCTTCCATTAGGCGTTGTAGTGCACTTCGATTACTTCTCAGCGACGCAGCGGACATCAGGATCAGTTGAGGTTTAGCTATCTTGACATTACTCGACTTCATCATTTTTTCGATCTGCTTACTTCCTTGAATAATCATGCTTACTAGTTCTGTTGTTAGTGGGTTAGTTGCTTCTAGATTCATAGTCTCGGTCACCCGCAGTGCCCACCTTCTTCGTACAAATAGCATGACTGCTCCTTCCCTATTGTGTGACGGCTGACGTCCTGGCTCACTTGCGCCCGACCTGCAGCAGCGCCTGCTGTGCGTATCCGAAAAGGTGCACGTCCGCGTTATCCGACATGATGAATCGTGACCGGTGACTACCGGTCACGATTCATTCAGGCTTGATGCCGGCCATCTTCACCACATCGCCCCACTTCTTGAGTTCCGATTTCATGTACGAGAGGAATTCGTCCGGGCTGGACGGCGTGGGCACGGTGCCTTCGGACAGCATGCGGTCGATGACGTCTTTCTGCTTCAGGGTATCGACGATAGCCTGGTTGAGGCGATTGACGACGTCCCTTGGCATATTCGCGGGGCCGATCATGCCGCCCCACGCGTACGATTCGAACAGTGCGGCGGCGAGGTGCCCGGTGTTGCCGACGCCGGGGGAGGAGTAGACGATCTCGTTCGGCCGCGCCTTAGCGAGCGCGATCAATTCCTTCACGTTCTTCACCGGCAGCGAGGGATGGGAGACCAGCAAGAGCGGAAAGCTGCACATATTGGCGATGTAGGTGAAATCCTTCACCGTGTCGTGGGGCAGTTTGGAATACAGGAACGGATTAACCGCCAGGGGGCCGGCGGACGCAGCGCGATGGTGTAGCCGTCAGGCGGTGACGCTTTCAGGTTTTCGAGACCGAGAATGGCATTGGCGCCGGGGCGGTTGTCCACCACTACCTGCTGGCCGAGGCGCTCGGAAAGTCCCCTGCCCACGATCCGTCCGATGTAGTCCACGCCGCCGCCGGCCGGGAACGGGACGATCAGGCGAATCGGTTTTGTCGGATAGGCCTGTCCCCACGCTGCGACGGAAAACAGGCTCAAGAACCCCGCCATGATGGCTAACGCTTGTGCTTTGTTGTATGTGCTCATTGCACCCTCCCTTGGTTTGAAGCGAGAAATGAAGGTCGCCGAATTGCGGGAACTTGTCAACAACCATTTGGAGTTTATACTGCCCGCACCAGCAAGTCAGGAAACCGCCGATGCATCACCGATTCATGAGGAGTTGAAATGGATTTTTCATTGAACGAAGAGCAGCGCGGCTGGCAGATGGAGGCGCGGAAGTTCGCGGAAGAAGAGATCCGCCCGATTTCGCTGCAGCGCGACCAAATCTCCGATCCGCGCCAGACCTTTGACTGGGAGATCATCAAGAAAGGCTCCAGGCTCGGGTTCCGGACGCTGGCGGTTCCCAAGGATTGGGGTGGACATGGCGCGGATTTCGTGACGCAGGCGCTGGTGATGGCAGAACTCGCCAGGGGCGACAGCGCCATTTCCAAGACCTTCAGCCAGTGCTGGAAGTGGAGCCATTTGATCGCCGCTGTTTGCAATCAGGACCAGAAGGAGCGTTTCCTGAAGCCCTTTCTTGCCGACGACACGTACGTGCTGGGCAAGGGCGGTACCGAGCCGAACGCCGGTTCCGATAACCGCTTGCCGCCTGAAGACGACCCCCAGTCCGGCTATAAACTCAGGGCGGAACGCAACGGCGACGAATGGATCCTGAACGGTGAGAAGTGCTTCATCGCGAACGGCAGCGTGGCCAAGCTGTTTTTCGTGGACGCACGCACCAACCCGAACGTCAGCATTCGGCAAGGTAGCACGCTTTTCATGGTGCCGAGCGATACGCCCGGCTTCCGGGTCGGCAAGGTTTCCAACAAGAGCGGCTGGCGTTTCTACCAGAACGCGGAGCTGATATTCGAGAACGCGCGCGTGCCGCATGCCAACGTGGTGGGCGAGGTGAACGGCGGCGTGAAGAAAAGCGGCGGCGACACTACGGGCGGGGATCTCTTCGGCGACCTGGAACTCGCGGCCAACGCGCTGGGAGTATGCGAGGCTGCGGTCGAAATGGCCATGCAGCACGCCAGGACGCGGACGACGGGCGGCAAGCACCCCATCGAGCACCAGGTCATCCAGTTGAAGCTCTCCAAAATGCACATGCTCACGGAGGCGCTGCGCTCGTTCGTGATGCGGGTTGCCTGGGAACATAATCAGAGGGCGCATTCCGCGAACGCCGGTCTCGTGATGAACTATTCGACCGACATCATTCAGGAAGTCACCCGCCTGAATATGGATATCCACGGCGCTGCGGGATCCATGATGCATGCGGCTGCCGACAAGCTGGCTCGCGACGCCATCATCTGGACGCATCTGGGTGGCGATTCCGTGCAGCGCATGAAGGTCGTCAGGCGCATCGCCGCCAGATAAGCGCCGGCTTTCGGACAGAGCCCGCCCTTGTTCCGGCTCAAGTTGGATTGAGCGTTCATGGAAAACCCGTGAATGAGTGAATGAGTGAACGAGTGAACGGGTGAACCCCCTCACCCTAACCCTCTCCCCCAGTGGACGGGGGAGAGGGAAGTTTTACCCTTTCACTCGTTCACTCGTTCACCCGTTCACTCCGACGATAGGAGGATGATCGTGCTGAAGATCGGTATATTGCCGGGCGACGACATCGGTTTGGAGGTCGTGCCCGAGTGCGTGAAGGTGATGAAGGCCGCAGCGGCAAGGACGGGGCTCGAGGTTGCGTGGAGCGAGCATCCCATCGGCAAGCGCGGGCACGAACTGCATGGCCACACCTTTCCGCAATTGACGATCGACGCGCTCGAGAAGCTCGACGGGTGGATACTGGGCCCCATCGGCCACAATGCCTATCCGCGCAATGATCCCACCTGGATCATGCCGCCGGTGCGCAAGCGCTTCGAGCTTTTTGCGAGCGTCAAGCCGGTGAAGTCGTATCCGAACATCAAGTCGGTGCACAAGGACGTCGACATCGTGTTCCTGCGCGAGGTCACCGAAGGCATGCAATCGTCCGACACCGTCGTCGCGGGCAACGGCGAGTTCCGGCCGAACGACGAGATCACGATTGCGTCGCGCGTTATTACCCGTCGCGGATCCAATCGCGTCGCGCGCGCGGCGTTCGAGATCGCGCGCACCCGTCCGCGCCGGAAGGTGACCTCCGTGCACAAGGAACCGGTTTACAGGCTGGCCTGCGGCATGTTCGCCGAGGAGTGCCGCGAGGTGGCTGCTGAATTTCCTGACGTGAAGCTGGAGGAAGTCCTCGTTGACGGGTTTGCGATGAAGCTGGTGATGAACCCACAACAATACGATGTGGTGGTCACGACCAACCAGTTCGGCGACATCCTGACCGATGAGGGCGGCGGGCTGGTCGGGGGGCTGGGGCTTGCGCCGGGGCTATGCATAGGCGAGCGCCAGGCCATGTCGCAGGCGACGCACGGCTCGGCGCCCGATATCGCAGGAAAGAACATCGCCAATCCCTACGCGATGATCGTGTCGGGCAAGATGCTTTTCGAGTGGCTGGGCCGCAAGCGCAAAGAGCCGAAGGCGGTGGAGGCGGCGCGGTGCATCGATGCGGCGGTCGAGAAAGTGATCGCCGCCGCAAAACATCTGACCGCCGATCTTGGCGGCAAGGCGAGCACTGCCGAGATGGGCGATGCGATCGCCACGGGCGTTTGAAAGGCGAGAGGAGAGAGGCGAGAGGAGAGAAGAGAGAGGCGAGAGGCGAGAGGTCAGGGGGATGGGATTTCCGAATCCTCAATCCCGCATTCCCGTAGCTACGGAGAAGCGCTTTACCGCGCCAGCTTGTGCGTGATGTCCGCCTGCCACTCCGCCCGGGGCTTGAATCCAGGAGTGGCGCGAGCGCGTTGCTCGGCCCACGACCATATCTCGTCCTCGGATTTCGACAGGTCAAGCGGAACGCGGTGAGGTTGGGGCACGTACCACGGCGTGTCGATCAGCAGCTCGACGCGGTTGCCCTCGGGATCGCGGAAATAAACTGACAGCGCGTTACCGTGGGATATTGGCACGACGTCGGTCACCGGCTCATTCTTCAACGCGGTGTGCATCTCCTTCAGCGTTTTCAGGCTGTCCACGCGGAACGACATCTGGTTGACCACGTTGAACGGCGTGTCGGCCGGCCGGCCGCTGGCCATTACAAGCTGATGGTGCTCGGCCGGGTCGCGGGTCATGAACACTATCCCGCCTCCGCCGGACGTGCTTCCGCGATCGCTCACGACAAAGCCGAGGAAGCGCGTGTAGAAGTCGACCATCCGGTCGAGGTTGGTGACGAAGATGCCGACGTGGCTGAACGCGAGCGAAAATGGCCGTGTCATCGCATATCCTCCGTGAGGGTTCCGCGGTTCCCTCTTGTGAACCGCGTGTCCGGAAACAATCAGGAAAATGTATTATAACCGCCGAAATGCTGCGCAACATGTTCGTCACCGTCATGCGCGATCCGGGCTACGCTTGCTTCATCCGCCGCGCGAACGCGTCAGCGAAGCGTTCGACAGCGTCCCAGTCCGTATACTCGTAATCCCGCGAGGTATCGGTGTCGCCTCCGGTGACGCCGACGAACATGCGCATCAGCAGGCGCTTGAACACACCATATTTGCTGTACTGCAGCGCCCCGGCGACGGTCGCAGTTTGCTGCGGGCGCCAGCCGACCTGGCGCAGGAAGGTCTCCAGGTAGCGCCGCGCCGCCTCGGGCTTAGCACCCGGCCCGCCCGCGCTCAGGCTCACCGAGAAGAAGGCGCCGGGCTGTTTCGCCAGCGCCGTGCGGTGGCCGCGCACCAGCGCGCGCAGATAGCCGGGGTGCCGGCCGTAGTGGATCGAGGCGCCGACAATCACGCCGTCATACGCTGCCGGATTCAGACCCACCGGAGTTGCGTCGGCCGGGTGTGCTTCCACGGCATGTCCCCGTTCCCGGAGCACTTGCGCAATGCGTTCCGCGATGCGCGCGGTGTGGCCTTCGGTGGTGGCGTAAAGGATAAGGGTGCGGGGCATCGGAGTTGGGTGCAATATGAGCGCGGCTGGCGGCGCAAGCGCCGCCGCCCCTTTGTTATAATCGCCCAAAAGATCAGGATCGGCAAACGCAAATCGAGTCACGAGGAAGCGAATGATGAAACGATGGCTGGTCACTGGTTGTGCCGTGGTACTTGCTGCGGTAACGCTGACGGCATTCGCCGCGCCGAAGAAAGGTGCGAAGAAGCCGGCGCCGAAGAAGATCGAGCGCCTTGCATGCGTGCTGGGCACGGAAGACCGCCAGGCGCGGGTTGCGGTCGAGATCATCAAAGGGCGGATCCAGAGCTTTGCGTACTACAGCAAGCAGAAACCGCGGACATGCTCCGTGCATCTCCAGCGCGATGAGGCTTATAGCAAGTGGACCGACGAAGGGCGCTTTACCAAGGTTACAACCGAGAACGGCGACTTCCTGTTCGAGAACAGACCGAAGGATGTGCATTTCCTGTTCAGAGACGTTGACCGCATGGCCTACTGCGGGATGGAGATCGGCAAGATCAATGGCAGCATCACCGTGATACGCGGCAAGAAGGAGTGCATTGTCGATCATTTGATGGATGCACACGAGGAGCCGTGATGGTGGCGGCATAAGGCCGAGGGGATGCCCCTCGAGGTCATCAAGAGCATTCCGCTGTTTGCCGGGCTCGAGCCCCGGGAACTCGAGGATTTTCTGCGCATCTTCCGGCGCGTGTCGTTCGACAGGGGCGCCTGTCTGGTGCGGCGGGCGCTTTGCACCCAGGACTGCCGCGCGGCCTGAGGAGCAGGGATGAAGCGCGCGGGTCGATCGGCTTTCCGAACTGAGCGGCAAGCGGCTGGCGATCGGTCGCGAGGGCAGCGGAGCGCGATTCCCGGCTTTGACCCTGCTCAAAGCCAATGGCATCGAAGCCGGCGGCCGGACCGCGCTGCTGGATCTGAGCGGAGAAGACGCGGCGCAAGCGCTGGTCAAGGGCAGAGTCGACGCCGTGTTCCTGATGGGAGATTCCGCCGCGCCGCCGATCATGCGCAAGCTTCTGGGGAGACCGGGAATCAGGATTCTCGATTTCGCGCAGGCGGACGCCTACGCGCGCCGCTTCCGCTATTTGAACAAGCTGGAGCTGCCGATGGGGTCCATCGATTTCGGAAAAAATATTCCGGCACGGAATGTCGCCCTGATCGGCCCCATGGTCGAGCTCGTGGCGCGGGAAGACTTGCATCCGGCGCTGTCCGATTTGCTGATCGAGGCGGCGCACGAAGTACACGGGGGCGCCAGCCTGCTGCAGCGCGCGCGCGAGTTTCCCGCCCCGCTCGAGCACGAATATCGCATCAGCGACGACGCAAGCCGCTACTACAAATCGGGCAAGAGCTTCCTTTATCGCTACCTGCCGTTCTGGCTGGCGAGCCTGGTGGACCGCATGTTCGTGGTATTAGTGCCGATCGTTGTGCTGTTGATCCCGGGACTGCGGCTCGTGCCCGCGCTGTATCGCTGGCGCGTCAGATCGCGCCTCTACCGGTGGTACGGCGTGTTGCTGGCGCTCGAACGGGACATATTCGCGCAGTCAGCGCCCGAGAAGCGGGAAGAGCTGCTCAGGCGGCTCGACGACATCGAGCAGGGGGTCAACAAACTCAAGATGCCGATCTTCTTCGCCGACCAGTTCTACGTGCTCCGCGGGCACATCGGCTTCGTGCGCGATCGTCTGGTGGACAGTACGGCCAGATCCGAAATTCCGCCGCCGCCCCAAGAAGATGAAGGCCAGCTCCCTCCAGCGGGCCATTGATATTCTTACCTGCTCGCCACAAACGTTTTGGCCCGTTGCAGCTCCGGTCTCTCGCCGTCAGCCTTATTGCATATCTCGGTGAGCTTCGCGTAGAAGGTCCTCGCCTTCTCGCGGGCCATCGACTTCATAGCTTGTGTCGAGCCGCTGGCGCCGCGAGGAGAAGCGGTTCACCGGCGCCCCGCTGCGGGCCTAGACCGTAACCGGGTAGCGCCGGATGTCGACCTGCGTGCCGGCCGCGGCCATCCCTTCAGCCGACTGCAATAGCGCGCTCGCGACAGCGTCGTCCACATAGTCTTCGCCACAGTTCGGGCAGACCTGCGCCGGCACGTCCTTGAACACAAAGGTCGCGCCTTGCCGCTCAAGCGTCACCGTCGTCGTGCCGGCTCGGGTTTCCGCCTGCTTGCAGACAATGCACTTCATCGCTTCTTCCTCCGAAAGCCCGGCTCCCAATCGGCCGTAACGGGCTCGTACACGGTAACCACAATCGTCTCGTCGTCCGTCGCATTATAAGCCGCCACCACGTGCAGCGGGCGGTCGCCCCGCCAGCCGAGCACCAGCTGGCTCGGGTACGGCGTGTCATCCGGGTAATCGGCGATGGTCTCGCCCGTGGCGAGCACCGCACGCACCTCGTCCGTCGAAACGGCCCGCTCGAACATGCGGCGCACCCCTTGTGCTATCATTCCACCTGTACGTAAACCTGTACAGGTAAATTATGGACGTAATCTCTTACACCGCTGTGCGCGCCAAACTGGCCGAGGCCATGGACAAGGTCAACGACGACCATCGCCCGGTGATCATCACTCGCCAGCGCGGGAAGCCCGCCGTGCTGATATCGCTTGACGATTTCAACAGTTATGTGGAAACAGACTACCTGTTGTCGAGCCCCAAAAATGCCGCGCGGCTCGCCAAGGCGGTGCGCGATCTGAAGGCAGGCCGCGGCCGGGCGCACAAGCTGATCCGGTGAGAATAGTCTGGGCGCCGGGTGCCTGGCAGGATTATCTCTGCTGGTCGCGTACCGATGTTCGCGTGCGCGACAAGATCAACACGTTGATCGAAGACATTCAGCGCCATCCGTTTACCGGACTGGGCAAACCTGAACCTCTGAAGCGCAATGTGCGCGGTTTCCGGTCTCGACGCATCACTCGTGAGCATCGCCTAGTCTACCGAATCGAGCCCGGCGTGATGCAAATCGCGCAGTGCCGTTTCCACTACTATTGATCCTTGCATAATCGACTAACAAATGAATGTCGTCCCCGTACGAAGCTTGTCCCCGCGAATGCGGGGAGCGGGGACCCATACTGAGCTACCACGAAGCGCGATGCATAGTATGGATTCCCGTTTCCACGGGAATGACATCGACCTATTACGACTGTTACGGGTAATGAGTAATGGGCGAAACCGCTTCAGCCTGAGATGGGTCTGCTCCCATCACCCATCACCCATCACCCATCACCCATCACTCATCACCAGTCAGGCGATTGCCTTCTCGCGGTACTTGTCGTAGATCACGCCGGCTTCGAACATCGCTTCAATCTCTGCGTCGGAGTACCCCAAGCCTTGCAGCGCTTCAACCGAATGCTGGCCGAGCCAGGGTGCGGGTTTACGAATCGCCAATAGTTCTCCCGTCGACTTGACCGGGATGCCGAGCGCCTTCATGCGGCCGATTTTCGGGTGCTCGATTTCCACCACCATGTTGCGCGCCTTGATGTGCGAGTCGTTGAGGGTCTGGTCGTAGGTGTAGACCGGCCCGCCCGGGACTTCGGCTTTATCGAGCTTCTCCACCCAGTGCGCGGTGGGTTGCGTCGCGAACACAGCCTCGATTTCCTTTTCGAGCTCGTCGATGTTTTGCAGGCGCGAGCGCACATCGACAAAACGCGGGTCGGTCAGCCATTCCGGCTTGCCGCACACCATGGTGCAGAAGTTGTGCCACAGCTTGTTGTTGTTGGCGCCCACGGTGACATAGCCGTCCCGGGTCTTGTAGGCCTGGTACGGGGTGGAGCGCCGGTGGCGGGTGCCGGTGGCGGTCGGCAATTCGCCGCCGCCGAAATAAGCGCCGAATTCCCAGAACGTCCAGGCCAGGCCCGCTTCCAGCAGCGAGGTTTCGAGGTACTGGCCTGTGCCGGTCTTCAGTCTCCCGATGTAGGCGCCAAGAATGCCCGAGAGCGCGGTCGCGCCGCTCGCGATGTCGTTCATCGCGATGCCGACCTTGGCCGGGCGGCCGCCCGGATAGCCCGTCATCATCATGATGCCGGACATGCCCTGCGCGACGATGTCGAATCCCCCCTTCTTGCCGTACGGCCCCGTCTGACCGAAGCCCGACATCGAGGCGTAAATCACGCCGGGATTGAATTTGCTGACGGTGTTGTAGTCGATGCCGAGCTTCTTCACGACGCCGGGACGGAAATTCTCGGTAATGATGTCGGCTTTCGCGGCGAGCTTCATGAAAATTTCCCTGCCTCGCGGGTTTTTCATGTCAAGCGCGATGCTCTTCTTGTTGCGGTTGAGCACCGCGAAACAGTAGGACTCGCCATTGACTTTGGGATCGAAGCGGCGCGATGCGTCGCCTTCCGGGAAATTTTCGACCTTGACGACTTCCGCGCCCATGTCGCCGAGCACCATGCTGCAGTAGGGCCCCGCCATGACGGAGGTGAGGTCGAGCACTTTAACGCCTTCGAGCGGAAGGGCCATCCGGATGTCTCCTGGAACCAGAGCGTGGCCGGAAGCACTCCGGCGCGCGCCCAAGTCTCAAAGTAAATAAAACCGTTGAAATTATAACGCGTTGGAGGTATTCCCCGCAGCCGGTGATTGAAAAGCCCGTGGTGCTTCCTCCATAATGCGGAACAAAAGGTAGTTCAAACCACAACGAGGAGGAGGCAAACCATGAAACTGTTCTATCGTATCGCCGTTCCGATTCTCGCTTTTGCGATTCTTTTTCCGTCAACCGCCGTCGCCCAGGCCTATCCGTCCAAGCCGGTGCGAGTGATCATCGTGTTCCCGCCCGGGGGCTCCAACGACGTGGTCGGCCGGATTGTGTTCCAGAAGATGTCGGATTTGATGGGACAGCAGTTCGTGATCGACAACCGCGGCGGCGCGGCGGGCACCATCGGTGCCGATATTGTCGCCAAAAGCCCGCCGGACGGCTACACCCTCATGGTGCAGTCCGCTACCCACCTTGCCAACGCGCACCTTTACAAGAAATTGCCGTACGACACGCTCGGAGATTTCATCGGCGTAACGACGATGGCGCGTCAGGTGGGCATGCTGATCGTACACCCGTCGCTGCCGGTGAAGACCACCAAGGAGTTTATTGCGCTGGCGAAAAAGCGTCCCGGCGAGATCGTCTACGGCTCTGCCGGCAACGGCAGTTTCGTGCATCTGACGATGGCTCTTCTCAACTCCATGACCGGGACCAAAATGGTACACGTGCCCTTTAGGGGGGGCGGCCCCGTCAACATTGCAATCGCGTCCGGCGAAGTCCAGGCGGTCATCGCCACCATAGGTTCGGTTTTGCCGAACCTCCAGGCGAAGCGCGTGCGGCCGATCGCGGTGACTTCGGACAAGCGGACGGTGCAGTTCCCGGATGTTCCGGCGATCGCGGAAGCCATTCCCGGCTACGAATTTACGGCGTGGATCGCCACGTTCGTGCCGGCGGGAACGCCGAGGCCGATCGTCGACGCGCTCAACGCCGCGCTCGGCAAGGTGCTGGCGGATCGCGATGTAGCGTCGAAACTCAGCGCGCAAACGCTGGACCCGATGCACATGACGCCCGAGCAATTCGCCCAGCGCCTGAAGTCGGACTACGATAAATACGCGAAGGTCGTCAAGATCAGCGGCGCGCGGATCGATTGATCCGGCGGCCTCGGCGCGGCGCGCACCACGCACTTTTCCCTTCATCCTGCGGGGGCCTCCCGGTCCTCGCAGGCCTTGCGTCGTCTTCAGTCTGATTGATCCGCGGAACGCTTTTCGGCGATAATCCCAGTCCTGCCTCGTAACCAAATTGGGTGTATCGATGAAAAACGTTTTGCATGTCACGGCTGTCATCCTGACCGCGGCGTTGCTTGCGCCGTTTGCCGCGGTCGCCCAAAGCTATCCGGCCAAGCCGGTGCGCGTGGTGATCCCGTGGCCGCCGGGAGGATCGAACGACGTGGTCGGCCGGCTCGTGTTGCAGAAGCTCTCGGAATGGATGGGACAGCAGTTCGTGGTCGACAACCGCCCGGGTGCTTCCGGGGTTGTCGGTTCCGACGTTGTAGCGAAGGCGGCGCCGGACGGCTATACCATCATGATTCATTCGACGACGCACCTCGGCAATGCGCACCTCTACAAGAAGCTCCCGTACGACACGCTCAAGGACTTTACGGGCGTGGGCCTGCTCTCGGCGCAGCCGGGCGTGCTGACGGTGCATCCGTCGCTGCCGGTCAAGTCGGTGAAGGAGTTCATCGCGCTTGCGAAGGCGCGCCCCGGCCAGATCCTGTATTCTTCGTCGGGCAACGGGAGCGCGCCGCATCTGCAGATGGCGTTGCTTATTTCGATGACCGGCATCAAGATCACGCACGTGCCGTATAAAGGCGGCGTGCCGCAGGTGACGGCCCTGGTTTCAGGGGAGACACAGGCTTCCTTCGCAACGATCTCGACTGTCATCGCGCACATTCGTAACGGCAAGTTGAGGCCGCTGGGTGTCGGCTCGGTGAAACCGTCGAAGACGCTGCCGGGCGTGCCCACGATTTCCGATGCGGGCGTGCCGGGCTACGAGATGGCGCCGTGGATCGGCGTGTACGCACCGGCAGGAACCCCCAGGAACATCATTGACCGTCTCAACTCCGAGATCAACAAGGCGCTGGCCCAACCCGACATCGTGCAGAAGCTGGAAAGCCAGGCGCTCGATCCGTTGCCGAGCACACCCGAGGAATTCAACGCGCGCATCAAGGCCGACTACGAGAAGTACGGCAAGCTCATCAAGCTGATCGGCGCCAAGATCGAGTAAACAGCATTGGCCACAGAGAGCGCAGAGAACACAGAGAAAGCAACTTCAAGAAGAACTCAAGTGACAGAGTAGCCGTCATTCCGGACTCGATCCGGAATCCAGTGCTGCTCTGGATCCCGGCTTGCACCGGGATGACGAACTGATCACATACGTTGTCATGCAGTTCTGTAGTGCTGAATAGAAGCTTGTATCTTCAATCTCCGTGACCTCTGTGTTCTCTGTGGCTATTTTTGGGGTTTGCCGATGGAGTTGGGAATCAAAGGAGAGGCCGCGCTCGTCGTTGGCGCAAGCGAAGGCATCGGCTATGAGAGCGCAAAGGCCTTGCTGGAGGAGGGCGCTGAAGTCCTGATCTGCTCGCGCAACGCCGGCAAGCTCAAGCGCGCGGCGCAGCAGTTGGAGCAGGCGAGCGGGCGCGAGGTGCGCTGGTTCGCGGCCGATGTCACGCGTGCGAATGACGTAGTGCAACTCAAGGAATGGCTCGGACGCGAGGCGCCCAGACTTGATATCCTGGTCACGGCGGTCGGCGGCAGCCACCGCGCATTCTTCGAGGAGCTCGACGACGCGGCATGGCTTGCAAACTATGAATTCAACCTGCTGGGAACAGTGCGGGTGGTGCGCGCGACGCTCGATTCTCTCAAGCAGTCGTATGCCGGCGGACGGATCGTCATCCTCGGCGCAGCCGGCGCGCGCATGCCGTACGAACACCAGGTCGTATCCAATGTCCACAAGGCGGGACTGATTGCGCTCGTGAAGACGCTCGGCGCCGAATTCCAGAAATACAATATCCGCGTCAATTCGGTCTCGCCCGGCCGCACTTTGACCTCGCTGTGGACGACGCGCGCCGAGAAACTGGCCAGGGAGCGCGGCGTGACGCCGGAGGAAATCATCGGTGAGTTTTCCCACGAGATTCCGATGAAACGGTTTGGCAGGCCGGAGGAGATCGCGGCGATGGTGGTGTTTCTCGCATCCCACAAGGCGAGCTACGTGACCTGTCAATCGATCCTGGTGGATGGCGGAATTGCCAAGGGTCTCCTCTAGGAGGAGGCATGACCACTGACGATTGACGAGAGTCTTGTTCAAGGTTGCAAGTTCAAAGTTCCGAGTTCAAAGTTCTATCTTGCATGACAAACCTCGAACCTCGAACCTATTGATGTTTGCATAATCGACTAACAAAATG
>MERI01000252.1 GCA_001772005.1 Betaproteobacteria bacterium RIFCSPLOWO2_12_FULL_62_58
TCGGCGCCGATGCCGATCATCCGCAGTTGTGCGGGCGCTGCGTTTCGAATTTGTTCGGCGCCGGCGAGCCGCGGCGCTACGCGTGATGACAAAGTGGCTGGCGCTGAGCGCCGTCATCCTGGTGGTCGATCAGCTCACCAAGTTCGCGATCGCCAGCAGTTTGACCCGGGTCGTCGAAGTGACGCCGTTTTTCAATCTGGCGCTGGTCCACAACCCGGGTGCGGCGTTCAGCTTCCTGTCCGATGCCTCAGGCTGGCAACGGGGGTTGTTCATCGTCATCGGGCTCGCGGCCTCGGTCTGGATCGTCTACCTGCTGCGCAAACATCCGCGGCAGACGCTGTTCTGCTGGGCGCTTTCGCTGGTGCTGGCGGGCGCGGTCGGCAACGTGATCGATCGCATCCTGTTCGGCGCGGTGATCGATTTCCTCGATTTCCACGCCTTCGGCCGGCATTGGCCGGCGTTCAACGTTGCCGACGCGGCGATTACCTGCGGCGCGGCGCTGCTGATCTGGGACGGCTTCCGCCCTCGAAAAACCAAGACCCTTGAACCGCAGATAAACGCAGATAAACGCCGATGAGAACCAAAAACAAGCCACAGAGAACACAGAGGGAAAACAAAGGCACGAATCACCGGCCACGAATTACGGTTTACGCACTCCTTTTCCAGTCCGTCGGCGCACGCTAGAATAACGATGTTGCCTCCCAAAGAGACGATTACCATGCCGGATACCATCGCGTTGCCAAGAGCGCTTCAAGCGCGTCTCGAAAAAGCCGCGGCCAGAACACGCGCTTCGCCCGAGTCGCTCGCGCGTCAGGCGATAGCGGCGCACCTCGATTATCTCGACTGGCGCGTGAAGGCGATTCGCGCCGGATTTCTGTCGGGAAAGACTGAAGGTTGGCGGAGTACCGAGGAGGTTTTTGCCGCTGTATCAGCGCAGCGCGCCAAACGTGTCGGCAAAAAAGCTGCTTGAGTGGTCTCCGCGTGCCAGCGGTGACTTGCTGGCTATCGAGAGCTTCTATGCCGATTTCAGCCAGAACACTGCCGACCGGGTCATGGCTGAGATTCGGCGGAGCGCCCTCCAGCTCGAAATCCACGCGGCAATCGGCCGGCCCGGGCAAGTCCCTGATACTCGCGAGCTCGTGATCGCGAGCTATCCGTTTACCCTGGTATACCGAATCATCGGCTCCCGCGTTCGCGTCGGCCGCGTGCTTCACCAGCATCAAAAGTACCCTGACTGAAACCGAGAGGGCACGGACAAACTGCAGCGCATCATCATTGTCTGTGAGCTCGTCAAGCAGAACGCCGTCTAAGAGCCATTGGCCGCCGATGAGCGCCGGCAATAGAAAGCGGTGAGTGGTAAGCGGTAAGCGGAATAATTTTCCACTGCGAGCGGTTTGCCAACTGCCAACTGCCAACTGCCAACTGCCAACTGATCAGCGGCTGTATAATCTTCCCATGCAAGTCCTGCTCGCCAATCCCCGCGGTTTTTGCGCCGGTGTCGATCGCGCGATCGAAATCGTCCAGCGCGCGCTGGCCGTCCACGGCGCGCCGATTTACGTGCGCCACGAGGTCGTGCATAACAAGTCCGTGGTCGCCGACCTCAAGGCCAAGGGCGCGGTATTTGTCGAGGGTCTCGACGAGGTGCCGCCGGGCAACACCGTGATCTTCAGCGCGCACGGCGTGTCGCAGGTGGTGCGGCGCCAAGCTGAAGCACGCAACCTCAAAGTGTTCGATGCCACCTGCCCGCTGGTGACCAAGGTACACGTGGAGGTCGCCAAGATGCGCGAGCAGGGCCGCGAGATCGTCATGATCGGCCACCAGGGACATCCCGAGGTCGAGGGCACGATGGGGCAGAGCGCCGGAGGCATGTATCTGGTCGAGAAACCGGCGGATGTCGCCCACCTCAAGGTCGCGAATCCAAACCACCTTGCCTTCGTCACTCAGACCACGCTGTCGGTGGACGACGCGAGGGTGATGATCGAGGCGTTGAAGCAGCGCTTTCCCAACATCATCGGCCCGAAGAAAGACGATATCTGCTACGCGACCCAGAACCGCCAGGACGCCGTGAAGCTGCTGGCGAAGCAGTGCGATGCGGTAATCGTGGTGGGCTCGCCCAACAGCTCGAATTCCAACCGGCTGCGCGAAGTGGCGCAGAACCAGGGCGTTGCCGCCTACATGGTGGATAACGCCGCCGAACTCAGGCCCGAGTGGGTGGCGGGAAAGCAGCGCGTCGGAGTGACCGCGGGCGCATCGGCGCCCGAGGTGCTGGTGCAGCAGGTGATCGACAAGCTCAAACAGCTCGGCGCTGAAAACGTCACCCAGCTCGAAGGCATCGAGGAAAGAGTCGTCTTCCCGCTGCCGAAGAGCCTCAGCGCGGCTTGATCGAGCAGTTATCCGGGGATACGTGGTGATTCAAAGAGGCGTGATCTTCCCGAACGCGCGGTCGCGAAGCGCCTTTTCCGCAAGTGCATCGAGCTTTCCGGCGCGAACGTCACGCTCGATTTGACGGTCCCAAGCGGCCCAATCAAACTCCAGAAACCAGGCGCGAAATCGCGCAAGCTCCTCCGGGGACAGAGCCCGAACCTCATGTTCGAGATTTTCGACCTTACCCATGGCAATACCTTCTAGAACAGTTTTAGTTTAGTGCTTCCGACTTTTCCGTGGATGTCATTCCCGCGCAGGCGGGAATTCATAGGGCGCCCATTGGACGAGGCCATCATAAGAGCGCTGTCGGCGCCAATTCCTGTGAGGTCCACCGCGAGGAATGCAAGCGTAGTGGCCGTGGTTCAATGCCGCATGGATTCCCCTTTGCACGGGAATGACAGCTCCCGCCAAGGTTATTTCATTCCATCCGAGGAAACAAAAAAGAGCCGGGATGAGTATCCCGGCCCTTGTCGCGGCATGCCCGGGGCCTACTTGTCTCCGTGCCGGTACCAGTAGACCCGCGAACGTACGGGGGCAATCACCGGCTTGATCGGTCCCGGCGTGTAGGGATTGCTCGTGCCCGGTGTCGTAGCGCACCCTATGCAGAACGTCACAACGGAGCCGTCGGCCAAGGTAGTCGTCCCCAGCACCGGCGATATGGGCAAGCCGCTCTGCAGGTAGTTTACAAAGAAGCCGCCGCCACAGAAGAGGTCCTCGTTATAGCCTCGTGCATCGCCAAGACTGCTGCACTGGCCGGTCTTGGGCGAAGTCGCGGTATGCGTGTTGAAGAAGACCTTGCCTCCCGTGATCAGTGACCCAGTCACGGTCTGTTCGCCTGTGCCGGCCGTGAGATCCAGACGCCAGCCCCTGATCTCCGGCAGGCACTTGCCGGCGGGTTTCTGATCGATGGGCCATATCTTAACCGCATCTGCCGCGCTGGCATCATCCAGCGCCAGGGCCACGTTATCGAATTTGTCAACGAACGCGTAAAAGCTGTTCGTCATCGGGCCGCCTTTGCCGGCGTTCACCGGATAGTTGGCGACCAGCGGCCGCTCGCGGTCGCCCGAACCGAGGGTAACGATCACCATCTCCTGGCCACTTGCCTTGATGGGCAGCAGCGACGGCGGGAACAGGAATTTTTTCCCCGACCCGCTCCCGACGCTGGCGATCTTCGTAATCGTCCACTGGTTTGGAGCCAGGGCCGTCGACGAGCTCGCGGGATCCACGAAATCGATGCGATAAACATTGCCCCCGGTGTCGGTCACGTATGCGTGATCCACCGCGCCATCGAAATTGCGCTCGAGCAGCACGACGTCGGCCGCGACGCTGCGATCGGTGTCGAATTTCGCAATCACCGCGCCGGTGTTGGCGTTAAGCACGTAAACCTTCGAGCCTTTGGCGGTACCGTCGTTGGGGCATGTCGAAGTCTTGTTGTCGGTATCATCACACGTATCATAGCCGCCGCCGACCACTATGACAGGAGTCGCGCCCGCCACCGGATCAGTGGGATTGTTCGGATCATCGAAGCCCTTGATGAACGCAACGTTGGGCGTTGACCAGGTCTGACCTATGCCGTGAAAGTCGTTGGATGTGCAAGACGCAGTATCGTTGAGGTCGGAATTGGTGCAGCCGACGCGCCACATGAGGGCCGGCGACGTCGGATCCTTGACATTGAAGCCATAGATCATGCGCCCGCCGCGCCGCATCGCCGGGAAGATCATGACTTTGGTGTTGTCCGCGTTCTGGAACAGCCCAATCGTGCCGTCAAAGAAGTAATCCTTCGGCAGCGCAGACGCATCCGGCGTGCCCGGGTAGAGGATCGCCACGCTGTTGTTTCTCAGCCGCGCGAGCTTCGAATGTTGCTCGGGGGCCACGAATGACCACAGTTCCTCGCCACCGCCGGCCCCGGTAGCATCACCGGTCTTCACTGCGCGGAGGAGGCCGTCATTGCTGCCGTAGTAAGCGACGATGGGCATCGTGATCTTGGCTTTAATCGTGGCTTCAGTCGCGTAGTTGACGGGCAGCGGCCGGGAATGCACGACATCGCCGTGAACCGATGGGCGCGTTGCGGTGGCGCTGCCGGCGGGGACTTTTTCACCCACAACGGCGGGATCCCCGCTCAGGAGCCCAACGTCCCTGCCGTACGTGTACAGAATGATCTTGTCGCGCGTGCTGGTGTCGCTCGCGGCCAATCCGAACCGTTGGGGCGTCAAGGGTGTGGAGGTGACGTTGCCGCTGCCGTCGATTTGCGCAATGTCTACCATCGCACTGCAAGTCTCGTCCGCACAGGTCTTCATGACGCGGGCGCTTCCCAAATTGCCGCTACGGAGCACGTACGCCGCGCCGCCTTTCTCGACCTGTTCTCCGTCGGGCAGATCGGAGTACTCGCTGGTACTGCCGGCCGGCCGGTCCGCAGCCAGACATTTTGTAGCAAGGGCGGAGAACTGCCAGTATGGGCCGCTGTCCTCGGTCCAGAAACTCGCCGCGCATGACTCGAAGAACCCACTATTGGGGTTGACGGCGTTTTTTCCCAACTTGTCACCCAGTATGAGCTTGGTGGCGTCGTTAGGGTCTCGCGCAATCTGGTAACGTTTGAGGTTGCCGTACCAGCGCGGCTGGGAGTCCTTGTCGGGCCGGAACAGGCCGAAAAAAACCTGGTTCTCGTTCTGCGCGCGGTTGGTGGCGCTCACCGGCAGGCTGGCCGCGGCGAACACGCTGTTTTCGGCCAGGATCTCGGCGAAAATCTTGGTGAAAGCGTCTTTTATTGCGTCCTTGTTGGTTGCCTGAAAGTACTTGCCCTGGCCTTTTTCCGCCATACTGAACAGAAGCGTGGTCTGGTCTTTGTCCTGCTTGTCCTTGAATACGTCAATGGTATAGGTCTGCACGCTCTGCACGCCGGTCGCCGGGCTGACGTCAGTGTTGGCGAGAAACCACGCCCACTCGTCGGCATAGCGGATCGGCACGCTCGCCGCCGGCGGGGTCACGGTGCCTCCGGTGGGCGTCGCGACCGTGACGTCCGTGTCTGTCGCAATTTTCTCCCAGTCCTTTCTGGACTGTCCGCTGCATCCTGTAGCACTTGTGACGTCTTGCTTGAATTGGCAGGTAAAAGTGTCGTAGCCCTGGGCGATGAACGGCGCCTTCTCGGCCGCCGTAATATCGCTCGCACATTGGTTCTGTGTCCGGCAGACGTTGCCGCTCAAACCCATCGACGCGGTGGGATTCACACCGGTGAACGCTGCCATTGCGAATTGGGTCGTGTCGCCGTTATTCACGTTTGCCAAAACGGGTCCGCTCTTGTTCATCGTCGGGAAACCGTTACCGACGAAGATGATGTAGTTCTTGGCGCAGTTGTTTGTCTCGTTGATCGGCGACTTATACGTATCGCGATTGTCCAGGTTTGTAGTGGCCAGGGCGAGAGGGTCATAAGCATACGGATCCGACCGCCCATCGGGGTTTCCGGAATACCGCTTCGGGCCAAATTTGTCCCGCGCTTGCGAAAGCGTGGGAGGTAGCGGAGGCTGAGCTTCGGTGTAGTGGGGTCGGCTGAAGCCGCCAAAATATTTGAACGCCTCGAACATGGTGTTGCCATAATCCACGTTCGCGCCGACGCCTTCCTTCAGGGGGCCGCTCGCGGCGTTCTTGTAAATGCAGTTGCGGGGCTCGGTTAGGGAGGTAGCGGGTGGACCTATAGCTACAACGGAATTGGGGCCGTCAACGCACGTGGCGTCGCCTATCATTTCTTTCAGCGCGCCTTTGCCGGTGGCGTCCATCTTGCGTATGGCAAACCGCACGTAGCCGCCATCCTTGTTCTGCCAGCCCGCGTCGGAATCGTCGTTGCCGAGGCCCGGGGTCATCAGCATCAGCCCGACACCGATATCCTCGGTCGGCAGCAGATCAAGGACTTCCTTCAGGGCACTCAGCTCGGCCTGGCCTTGAAATTCGTTCGGCCAATTCTGGGCCTGATTCGCCCAATTGTCACTGTTGTCGATGATGACCAGTACGTTGGGTTGCTGTATCCCGCTACCGGGATTGCCCACAAAGAGATCGGTATCCTCGGCATGGATGAACGCCTGCGGCGGAACAACCAGCGCCACGGCAAGCACTATCCAAATCAGACGGCGGCAACGGTTTTTCATGACAATTTTCCTTACTGTCGCTTGTCTTAATGGGCTAGGACGAACACGCGGTCGCCATATCGTCGGTGCTGATGCGGATGCCGACACCCTGCGTCACAGTGGCTTTCGCGCCGCTAAGCGCGGCGACGGATTCCGCCGTGATTTCCCAGACCGCGT
Organism: Betaproteobacteria bacterium RIFCSPLOWO2_12_FULL_62_58; assembly: GCA_001772005.1. Lineage (GTDB taxonomy): Bacteria > Pseudomonadota > Gammaproteobacteria > Burkholderiales > SG8-41 > DSOT01. The sequence continues at coordinate 6,717 of MERI01000252.1, forward strand.
CCGCGCATAGCGAGTCGGCGGTCACCGCGCCTGCTATGCCGTGCTGTTGCTGCTGTTGCGTAAAGCAATCCCGATTTTCCTTCTTGCTGAAATCACTGATACGCGGATCCGTTGTCTTGATCGGTTCCGCCTTGACGCATGCCGGTTTCGGGTCGAGTTTTATCGTGTAGAGCGCGGTTGCGGAGTTCTTGACGATGCTGCCGGCAGCGTCCACGCACAGGGTGTTGGGTATTCCGTCGCATGGACTATTTGCGCTGTCCGGGATGGCGTTCGCCGGCGTCTTAATAAAGTTGATGTTCGGGTCCGTCATGCTGATCACGGTTTCGACCGTCTGTTGCGCGGCGTTTAGCGCCTCGCTGCGCGCCTGCATGTTGCCCACCACCTTCAAGTTGGTGGTGCTGGTGTTGAGGGCGCTTACCGCGAACAGCGTGAGCAGCACCAGCATGATGAGCGCGATCACCAGCGTCGCGCCCTGTTGCGAGCGCATCTTGATCATGGGGTGTCTCTCCTGCCGGCGGGATTGTTGATTCGGACCAGCGCGGTGTAAACATGCCGCCGGTAGCCGTCACCCGGGGCCGCAATACTGGCGGAGCCGAGCTGGTAAGTCTTGGTGTCGGTGTAACCGGGCGAAGGCTCGATGTTGCGCGCAAGAACGTAAACGCGCGCGGTCATGACGTTTCCCCAGTTGCTCACTTTGCATGCGTCATCGCAAGCGCCAACGGGGTAGTCGGATGGATTCGCGGTATAGACATCAGGCAGGCCGTCGCCATCGGTGTCGATGCCGTAATCGATGTTGATCTGTTCGATGCCTTCCACGAGCGGTGTTTCGGTCCAGCCCGTGCCGGTGAAGTCCAGTCGCTTCAAGGTGGGGACGTTCTGGCCGGCGCCGTTATCGGTGCTGATGAAATAGATGTTGACGAAGTACTGGCGCAGCGGGGCGGTTCCGCCGCAACTGGTCGGTGTCGTGCCTCTAAGCTTGAGCGTGAACGTCTCCGTCTCCTCCAGTCCCAGCTTATGTGTTGTAGTGGGCGTTTCGACCGCGCACAGCGAGACCTGCAGATAGGGTTTGCTGGCAACCGCAGCGCCGCAGGCCGCCGCACCGGCAGCTGTGCAGCTTTGCACGCGCCGCACCACCAGAACGTCAGTGCCAGTCTTATAGCTTGCCGGCATGCACGTCAGCGCGCCCTTGCTCGCGTCGTAGCCTTGAATATGAAGATAAAGCGCCGGCGCCCAATCCGTGACGGTAGTGGAGCACGGGTCAGGCAACGAGGTCGGCACGGCGATTGCGGGGGCGGCGGAAAAGAGGTTGAGTTCGCCATAGAAGCCGGCGAGACGCAGATCGTCCGACAGGATTTCGATCGCATAGCGCCCGTTCTCGATCTGGCGGCTGGTGCGTTCGACTTCGTTCCGTGCGGCGCTTGAGTTGACAAATACGGTGACCAACCCGGTCAGTATGAGAAGGCCGAGCGCGACTGCGACCATCAGTTCGATCAGCGACAATCCCGCCATGCGCGACACGCGGGAAACACCAAGCCGGCGGGCATTCATCTCATGCTGTGTCATGGAAACGTCTCACACAGGTTCGTGGTCGTGTTGATGGTGCGGCAGCACGTGCCGTCTATGGCGGTCAGCAGGCAGCCGAACTGGACCCGCGCCACGATTGCCCGCCGCGTTGTGTCCGGGGTGTATGAGCCAGAGCCGCAGGTTATTGCGGCCGGCGGCGCCGCGGTGGGCGCGAGTCCTTGCCACACCACGGACACCAGGAACTCGCGCGGCATGGTCGCCACCGTGTTAGCGACACAGCCGCGCGCGTCGATCATTGCCCCGATATTTTGACTGCCCGAAGTTTTCTCGCTGGCGCCGAGCAATGCATAATGCCATTCACACTCGTCCAGGTTCTTCCCGGTCAAGCCTGCACAGTTTGCAGGAACGCTGGAGTTGCCGGTCCCCACCGCGATACCGTTGTAGCTCATCGCATCATTGCGATTGGCGTTGATGCGGTCGACCATTTCCTGGAGCAGCACGACCGCCTGCGCTCTCTGGTAGGCCTCGATTTCGGCGACCTGCATGCGCGCCTGCAGACCGGCGATGCCGAGCAGCCCGAACGCCAGGATGACGATGGTGATCAACACCTCGAGCATCGTCATGCCGCGCTCGCCGTGAGGAATGACACGATGGCGATGTGCTCTCATGAACAAGCCCCCGTTTTTGTGACTGGCCGGCCGCTCGGATCGATGATGACGCAGCGTGACTGGGCCGCGCTCGCGCCGGCCGCAGTGAGGCTGATCGGGTTTACCGCCGCGTTCAGCCGGCCCATGCCGTTGAAGCTCATGGTGGCGGGACCGGTAATCGTGATGTTCGGATATGGGTCCTGCGTCTTTAATGTCGTGCCGGTGCAGTCAGTCGGTCCTATTCTGATGGTCCACCCGCTGCTCGCCCAGTCGGTGCCTGAAGCGGGGCAGATCCTGACATCGGCGTTACGGGTGATGGCTTCGCTGCGCGCGTGAATGAGGCTCGAGAACACGTCAAAGCTGGCGTTTTTTATCCGTGTTGCGGTGATAAGCTCTCGAAAGCCCGGCACGCCTAACCCGAGCAGGATGGCGACAAGCGCCACGACGACCATCAATTCGATGAGGGTGAATCCCTGTACACTGAACCCGGCCGGCCGAGCGCGCCTTCGGTCCGGCTGAAATCGAGCGTGCGGAAGGAACGGAGTAAGGCGCTGGTCTACCATCCTGGCTCTGCTCCGTTCTTGCGCGTCTTGGCGCCCTCGTGATTGAGGCTCATCACCCCGTAGGGGTCGGTTGTCTGGGTGCCCTTCGGCGTTGCAGTGATGATATAGCTCGGTGGGCTGGTCGCAACCGCCGGATCTGGACCGGTCGATCCGACTTTGAGATCGTAATACGGAGAGACATCGTTCGGCACAGTGAGACCGAGGGTGGTGATGGCGGTGGCGTTGTTGCTGACAGCGTAATTACGCGCGTCGAGCAGATATTGGCTCTCCTTGTTGGCAACTTCCATTATGAAGGTCTGTGCGGAGGCTCGCCGTCCTCTTTTCAGGTAATCCTGGTACGAGGGATAGGCGACCGCCGCGAGAATGGCCACTACCGCCACGACGATCATGAGTTCGATAAGCGTGAAACCCCTATGCGCTTTCATATTCAACTCCTCGGACAAGACAATATGTTCTGGATGGTTGAAACGCCAGCCCTACCCGACGAAAGGTACAAATTTGCAGTACCAACGGTTGCTGCATCCGCCCCAGCGCCATTTCAGACGCGCGCACTCGCACAGGCGACCTCTTGTGGGCAGCATTGCAACCCCATGAATCGATGCGAATTAGACACAGTCCAAGAGTTGAATTAAAATCAAACCAATGAGGGAACCCCATTACACGCGGGACAACCTGGTTGCGATGCTGCGCGGCCACGACATCAATCCCACGCATCAGCGCATCGAAATCGCCTACGCGCTGTTTTCGCGCGGCGAGCATCTGTCGGCCGACCAACTTCTGGCGATTGTCAACGATCGTCATTCCGAAACCTCGAAGGCGACGGTCTACAACACGCTCAACCTGTTCCTTGAAAAGAAGCTGATACGCGAGGTGATCGTCGACCCGAACAAGGTGTTCTACGATCCCAATACCACCCCGCATCACCATTTCTACAATATCGACAGCGGCGAACTGACCGACATCGATGCCGGCCGGATCACGATTTCCGGTCTGCCCCAGTTGCCGAAAGGCATGGTCACGGAGGGTGTCGACATCATCGTGCGCATCCGCGCTAGCAGCCTGTCGCACTTGACATTCCAACAGGCTGCTAACAGCAAAACCGGCTGACCATTCGGAAGAAAGCCGACCCGAAGCGACCGAAATGCTTTAATCGGGGGGCGGGGACCCATACTGAGCTACCACGAAGCGCGATGCATGGTATGGATTCCCGTTTCCACGGGAATGACATCGACCTATTACGGCTGTTAGCCAATTATGCAAAGCTCGATAGGACTGTGTCGGGACTTGGCCCCGACACACTTCTGGGGCGGGGAAGCCGCTTTGCTGTAAAATATCCGCATTCCGCCGCTTTAGCTCAGTTGGTAGAGCAGGCGCTTCGTAAGCGTCAGGTCGTCTGTTCGAGTCAGACAAGCGGCACCACCTAACAACGCAGCCATTGCGCCCGTCGTGCAATATGGGGTAACAGTGTGAGAAGTTAACGTCGGGTGCGCTTCAGGTCAGGCGCTTCGATTGCCGGCCGGTTTGCGATTTTGCGATCTCGGCCATGGTTTCGATGCGCACCAGGCGTTTGTCGATTTCACGGACCTCGATAGCCAACGATTTGAGTCCTTCCGATAAACGTTTGACTTCATCGGTCATCCGCAGCACTTCTTTGACGCCGTCGATAATGCGATCGAGCCCGGCCATTATGCCGCCCTGTGTTGTTCGGACTTCGCCTTCGCCGCGAAATGCTCGAGCGTTCGCCGAGTCTCGCCGAGCGCGTCTTTGAGCGCATGACGGGCTTCCTTGATGGCTCGACCGAGTTCGTCAGCTAATGCATTGAGGACGATTTCCTCGTCGTTATGCCGATAGCCTTCCACCGCGCGGCGGACGACTTCGCCGGCGCTCACGTTGAGTTTTTTTGCTTGGGTTGCGATGGCCTGTTTTTGCGCCGGAGTGACGAGTATCGTCATGCGTTCTGTCTTCATGGTATGTCCCGCCGGAAGTAATATTCACATATGCATGATAATATCAAATGCGATCTCAATCAAGCAGTTTCAGGCCGCGTCCAGGCATGTCGGCTTTATTCTGTGTCTTCCGCGGCCAGAGGTTGATGGATCGGATTTCAGTCGCCTCAATCGCCGATCTCGATTTTGGCGGACCTGATCACCTTGGCCCAGCGTGCGAGTTCTTTCCTGATGTGCGCCGCGAACTCGTCCGGCGTGCCGCCGACTGGAATAACGGCCTCGTTTACCAGGCGATTCGTGATCTCGGCTGACTTGACGATGGCGCCGATGTCCTGAGCGAGCCGGTTGATCGCCGGACGCGGCGATCCCGCCGGCACGACAACGCCGTACCACGAGCCGGTTTCATAACCGGGCACGCCTGCTTCGGCCACAGTCGGAATCGCGGGGATTGCCGGCGAGCGCCTGGCGCCGGTCATGGCGATGGCGCGCAGCTTGCCGGCTTTGACTTGCGGCAGCATGGCCACCGCGCTGCTGAACATCACCTGCACTTCGCCGGCGATGAGTTCGGTCAGCGCCGGCGCGAGGCCCTTGTACGGGATGTGGACCATCCTGGCGCCGGTCATCATGTTGAACAGCTCCACCGCCAGGTGCGACGAGCCGCCTGCGCCATTGGAAGCATAATTGATCTGCCCCGGTCGGGCTTTGGCGAGCGCGATCAGTTCCTTCACCGATTTCGCCGGTAGCGACGGGTGCACCACCACGAGCAGCGGGGCGGAGGCAATGAGACTGACCGCATCGAAATCCTTGACCGGGTCATAGCTCAGCTTCTTGCGCAGGTTGGGATTGATGCCGTGGGTCGCTACCCCCGCAAGGAACATGGTGTAGCCATCGGGGGCGGCGCGCGCCGCGGCTTCCGCGCCGATCGTGCCGCCTGCCCCCGGCCGGTTGTCGACGATCACCTGCTGCCCGGTGGCGGCGGTGAGCTTTTGCCCGATCAACCGCGCGATGGTGTCGTTGCCGCCGCCGGGCGGGAAAGGCACGAGGAAGCGGATCGGTTTGGCCGGATAGGACTGCGCGTGCGCGGCCGTCGCGCTCAGAAGAAACGCGCTGGCGATGGCTTTAAAGAAAAAAAGTCTATTCATTTTCGACCCGTGATCAGGTTAGGCTCGAGTGAAAGCTTTCCCAAGAAGCTGAGTAGTCTCCAAAACCGTGTCGTTCCCGCGGAAGCGGGAACCTATAGGGCGCCTCATCTCACGTGAACCGCAGAATGGATTCCCGTTTCCACGGGAATGACACACGTTCTGGCATCCTCGCGGAAGCGGGAACCCATAGGGCGCGTCATCTCGCGTGAACCGCAGAATGGATTCCCATTTCCACGGGAATGACAACGCACGGGGGCCTTATGAGATCGCTTCAAATCACTCCCGACATTCCGCCGTCGAGATGGATGCTGCTGCCTGTGACGTAACTCGCCGCGTCCGACACGAGAAACGCGATGACGTTGGCCACTTCGATCGCTTCGCCGACCCGGCCCAGCGGGATTTCCTCGGACACCTTGGCGTAATACTCCGCGGGCACGAGTTTTTCCCTGGCGATACGCCGCTCATGCTGCCCGGATTTGATCTTGCCGACGCACACCGCGTTGACCAGGATGTTGTGCGCGGCGTACTCCTTGGACATGGCCTTGGTGAGCGCAAGTCCCGCCGCGCGCGACACGGAAGTGGGTACCGACTCGGGCCCCGGCTGCTTGCCGGCGATTGTCGAGATATTGACGATGCGGCCGCCGCCCTGCTTCTTCATATGAGGAACGACGAGGCGGCTTGCCCGTATCGCGCCGAACAGCTTGAGGTCGAGGTCCTGCTGCCAGGTGCCATCGTCGACTTTCTCGAACGGTCCGCGTATCGACGAGCCTGCGTTGTTGACCAGTATGTCGATGCGCCCGTAGTGATCCATCACTGCCTTTATGAAACGCTCGATATCCGCAGGCTTGCTCATGTCTGTGGCATGAGCGAACACCGCGCCGCCGTGGCTGCGGATTTCATTCGCGACCATGTCCAGCGGCTCGGGGCGCCGCGCGCAGATCGCGACTTTTGCGCCTTCCAGCGCCAGCCGGACAGCGGTGGCTTTGCCGATGCCTTCACTGCTGCCGGTGACGACAGCGACCTTGCCTTTCAGTCCCAGTTCCACGATTGCCCCCCAAAAGAAGTAAAAAAGCTCAAACGAATTGTAGCGCGAAACACCCCCTGCTTCGGTGCGCCGCCCGCAATAAAACGGGCTAGCAGCCTGTCGGACTTAACAGTCCAACAGGCTGCTAAAAGCAAAACCGGCTGACAATTCGGAAGAAAACCCATCCGAAGCAGTCGAATATAAAGAAAAGCAGGGGTGAATTCGCATATCCGTCATCCTCTTTTGTAATTTTCCTAGCGCCGGTTTTGCATTAGGAGTTTGTCCGACCTGAGTCCGACAAACTCCTAGCTTACAAACTTCAGTGAATAGTCGTAGCATATCCGGTGTTGGCTTGGCGCCATCCGCCAAACCCATGAGAGAGGCTGTCATGAACACGGTCGCGTTGCTGCAGGGAAGAACTCGAAAGGACGGACCGCATCGATCCCATAATTTGCTTGCGGGCGCGATGCGACTCGGCGCCGCGATGGTTGCCGGCGCGGCCTGCCTTATCTGGACGGTGACTGCACCGGCGCAGGGCGGCTCAGCGCCGCCGGCGGCGCGCGGCCCGCAGGACGTGTCCGTGGACTCGCTGTCGGTGGTCAAGGTGCGCAGCAAGGCGGTCGCCAATGCGCGCACTTCGGGCTCGCTCGGCCACCAGCGCGAGGGCACGGGTGTCGTCATCGATTCGAGCGGCCTGGTGATGACCATCGGCTATCTCATCCTCGAAGCCGAAAACGTCGAGTTGTCCACCGCCGACGGCAAGGTCATCCCGGCCACCGTCGTCGGCTACGACAACGCCACCGGCCTCGGCTTGCTGAAGGCGCTGACGCCGCTGCCGGTCAGGCCGGTCGACTTCGGCCAGTCGTCGGCCGCGGCGGAGCGCGAGCTGGTGTTGATCGTGGGCTTCGACGGTGTTGCGCCGGCTTATATCGTGTCGAAGCGCCCGTTCGTGGGTTACTGGGAATATTTGCTGGACGAAGCGATCTACACCGCGCCGGCTACCGTGAACTGGCAGGGCGCGGCGCTGTTGAGTCGCGAAGGCAAGCTGCTCGGAATCGGCTCGCTGGTGGTGGGCGACGCGATGGGCACGCGCGCCAATGTTCCCGGCAACATGTTCGTGCCGATCGATGTCCTGAAGCCGGTGCTGGGAGACTTCATCGCCAACGGCCGCTCGACCTCGAGGCCCCGGCCCTGGATCGGCGTCAGCTCCCAGGAGGTGCAGGGCAATCTGATCGTCACGCGCGTCTCGCCGGAGGGCCCCGCGGATGATGCCGGCCTCAAGGCCGGCGATGTGATCGTCGGCGTCGGCGGGCAGCCCATCAAGGGCCAAGCCGATTTCTATACCCGGCTCTGGAAAAGCGGCGAGGCGGGCGTCGAAGTCTCGGTCGAGGTGTTGAAGGGTAACCGCGTCGAGAACTACAAGATCAAGTCGATCGATCGCGAAAAGTATTTCCGGCCGAAACCGATGTATTAACGGCGTGAACGGGTGAACGGGTGAAGGAGTGATGCCCCTCACCCTGCCCTCTCCCCGGGTGCGGGGAGAGGGTGTTGCTCCTTCACTCCTTCACCCATTCACTTCTAAGTGCTTCCGACTTTTCCGTGGGTGTCATTCCCGCGCAGGCGGGAATCCATAGGGCGCTCATTGGACGAGCCCATCATAAGAGCGCTGTCGGCGCCAATTCCTGTGACGTTCACCGCGAGGAATGCAAGCGTAGTGGCCGTGGTTCAATGCCGCATGGATTCTGGTTTGCACGGGAATGACAGCTCCCGCCGAGGTTACTGGTTTGGTGCCGATGGGAAAGTCCAGCAAAGACGACACCCACGGAAAACCCCGGAAGCACCCACTGCTAAAACGTTCCCATCCCGAAGCACCCGGTCGCAAGGTCCATCTGCTCGACGAGTTGTCGGCCGACCAGATTGCGCAATGTTTCGGTGGTCCCGCCGCCCAGGCTGCCGTAGCGTGCGCCGCGGAAGAAACGCGACACGGCGAACTCGTCAGTGAAGCCATAGCCGCCGTGGATCTGGATCGCCTCCGAGGTGACGCGGATGCTCATCTCGTTGGTGTAGATTTTCGCCATCGCGGCGAGCGTGGGGTCGGGAAATCGATCGCCGCTCACGGCCGCGCGGTAGAGGAGTCCGCGCGCGGCTTCGATCTGGATGTACATGTCCGCGACTTTCCAGCGCAGGCCCTGAAATTCGCCGATCTTGCGGCCGAACGCCGAGCGCTCACGCATGTAACGCAGCGCTTCCTCCAGCGCGCCTTCCGCGAGACCGAGACAGATCGCGGGATTGAGGCAGCGCTGGGTGTTGAAGGCGGAGAGCAGCCGCTTCATGCCGTTGTCGCGGATCACCAGGTTTTCGAGGGGCAGCTCGACATCGTCGAAAATCACTTCTGAAAGATATTCTCCGCCCATCGTGTGGAAGCTCGCCTTGGCAGAGAGGCCCTTCACGCCGCCTGGCACGAGCACGCAGCCGATGCCGGCTGCACCCGCTACGCCGTTCACGCGCGTGAACACCACGAACATCTCGGCGATGTCGGCGCGGCTGATGAGCGTCTTCACGCCCTTCAGCACGACGCGGTCGCCCTTCACCTCGCAGTTGGTCCTGTAGTTGGGCACATCGGTGCCGGCGTCGGGCTCGGTCATGCAGATGGCGAGGATCGCCTCGCCGGTCGCGACGCGCGGGAGGATTTTCCGCTTGATGCTGTCGGGCGCATAGGTGGCGATGATGCGGGTCTGCACGCCGAGCTCGCCCAGCGCCGCCATGGCGGTGACGTAGCACACCTTGCCGATTTCCTCCAGGACGAGCACGGTGTCGAGTATGGAAAGACCCGACCCGCCATGCTCCTGCGGCACCGCCATGCCCAGCACGCCGATCTCGGCGAGCCGCCGCATGTTCTCCGCCGGCCAGGCGCCGTCGAGGTATTTGATGGCGCGCGGGGCAAATTCTTTGTGGCACACCTTGCGCACGGTATCGACGAAGGCGCGCTGTTCTTCACTGATTCTGAAATCCATAGGTTTTCAGCCGCAGACTCAACCCCTCGGCCGTAAGCCGAGGGGTTGAGTGAATGTCGGCTTGAAGCCGACTGCAAAATGTCCCTGACCGTCATTCCCGAGAAAGCGGGAATCCCATTTGAGCGCACCACAGATTGGATGCCCGCCTCCGAGGCTGTGTGACAACGCGGATCTTCTGTCATCGCGAGCGCAGCGTGGCGATCTCGATTTTCGGCGAATCATTAAGTTCGAGATTGCTTCGTCGCCCTGCTGCGCTCTTCGCAATGACACAGGACATGTTTTCACACAAGCTCCTCCGCGGGCATGACAACTTGCTTTACCCTTGTTGCGCAGAAATTTGCTCATGCTCGCTTCGCTCATAATTCGGAAAAACTTGCTTCACCCGACGCCTGCCCTCATGAACTCGAGGGTGAGGGTTCGAACGCCGATCATGGCGCGTGCACGGATTATATGCGGTGCCTTTGCTCCCCGGCAAACGAAAGCCGCGTGCAATTGACGCTGCAGCGCCGCCTGCACTAGACTCGCCTTCATTGCGTTACATCTGTTGTTTCCGTTCACTCAGCGAGGACATCGCATGGACCAGCCGCAAGCCGGCGCGAAAATCACCGGGCAGGAACACTGGACCAGGAAAGGCGACATCAAGCTTTTCCTGTGGGAGAAATCCGCGGACAAGCCGGGTGCGACGCGCGGCACCGTGCTGTTCGTGCACGGCTCTTCGATGGCGTCGCAGCCGACATTCGATCTCAAGGTGCCCGGGCGGCCGCACTCTTCGGCGATGGACTGGTTCGCCGAACGCGGTTTCGACACCTGGTGCTTCGATATGGAAGGTTACGGCCGCTCCGACAAGCATCGCCCGCTTAATTTTGACATCGCCACCGGTGCTGACGACCTCGCCGCCGCTACTGACTACATCATGAAGACGCGCGGCATGAAGCAGTTCCTGGTCTACGGCATTTCCTCCGGTGCGCTGCGCGCGGCGCTCTTCGCCCAGCGGCATCCTGAGCGCGTGCAACGCCTCGCGCTTGATGCGTTCGTGTGGACCGGCGAGGGCAGCCCGACCTTGCAGGAGCGGCGCAAGAAGCTGCCTGAGTACCAGAAGATGAACCGCCGCCCCATCGACCGCGCGTTCGTGCGCAGCATTTTCACTCGCGACCATCCGGGTTGCGCCGAAGAGAAGGTGATCGAAGCTTTCGCGGACGCGATTCTCGTGCTCGATGATTCGGTGCCCACCGGCACCTACGTCGATATGTGCTCGAAGTTGCCGGTGGTCGATCCCGAAAAGATCATGTCACCGACGATCATCATGCGCGGCGAGTTCGACGGCATCGCCGGTTTCGACGATCTGCTCGCGTTTTTCAAGCGCCTGCCCAACCCCGACAAGCAGTTCGCGGTCATAGCCGGCATCTCGCATGCGAGCTTTCAGCAAATCAATTACCTCACGGCGTACCACATCCTGCACGCGTTTTTCACCCAACCCGAGCCGATCTATCGCGGCTGAACGGAAGTGCAGGAACGAAACGGCCGCGGGGGCCGTTGCTTCGAGGGGTGGTCGCCACGATGGGGATTTTTTGCGGTAAACTATTCATGCCGATCCAACAAAAGTTGGACTAAAACGAGGAGAAAATGCGATGAGAAACACCCTGATAGGTATTACCCGGGTCGCCCTGGCTGTGGTGGCCACGTTCGCGATGTCGGGCGCCTTCGCGCAAAGCTGGCCCGCCAAGCCGGTGCGCATCATCGTGCCTTTCGGGCCGGGCGGCGGCACCGATATCCAGGCGCGACTGCTGGGGAAGCATTTCAACGAAAGCCTGAAACAGACCTTTATCGTGGATAACCGGGCGGGGGCGGGCGGTCTTATCGGCGGGGAACTCGCGGTGCAATCGCCGCCGGATGGTTACACGATTTTGTTCACGACGGCGTCCTTGGCGGTAAACGTGACGCTCTACGGCAAACGGATCAAATTCGAACCCTTGAAGGACCTGACGCCGGTGAGCTGGATTTCCTCGACTCCGCTCGTGCTGGTCGCGCATCCCAGCGTGCCGGCGAAGTCCGTGAAAGACCTGGTTGCGCTTGCCAAGCGGACAGGCAAGATGAATGCCGGCTCAAACGGCGCCGGCACCACCAGTCATCTGTCCGTCGAAATGCTCAAGCAGATGACCGGCATCAATGTGGCGCACATTCCGTATAAGGGTGGCGGGCCTTCGATGGTGGCGCTGGCGAGCGGCGAAACGGACCTGTTGTTTGCGACTGGGCCGGTGGCCGCGCCGCAGATGAAGGCGGGCAGGGTGAAGGGGCTGGCGGTGACGACGGTGAAGAAGTCCTCGGCTTTTCCCGATCTGCCGACGATGAATTCGGTCTATCCCGGCTTCGAATCGGATAACTGGTATGCTATGTTCTTCCCCGCCGGTACGTCCAAGGAGATCGTCGCCAAGCTCAACTCAGAAATCGCGAAGGCGCTCAAGACGAAGGACCTGCAGGAATTCATGGCGCGCGAAGCGCTCGATCCTGTTGCCAGTTCCCCCGAGCAACTGCAAGCGAACTTCAAGCGCGAAATCGAGCGCTACGCCAAGATCATCAAGGCGGGCAATATCACCGTCGAATAAGCACCGCACTCGTCGAGAGTGGTGCGCGGCCTGCTCCGGAGGCGTCTTGTAGAAGGAAAAACGCGCCCAGCAGCAGCGGGAGAATCCAGGAGGTGATCTCCGTCATTGTTTTGCGGGCCGCATTTGGAGAAGTTGTTGGCAGTAAGTGTCATATAATGCCGGGCAAAAAACCGTTTCCTACAAGGCCCATCATCATGTCCGCAGCCGCCTCCAACGTTCGTCCCGCACCCGACAAAGTCACCGCCGATATTGCCGATTATGTCGACCGCTACTCGGTCAAGAGCCCGCTTGCGTGGGAGACCGCGCGGCTTACCCTGATCGACAGCCTGGGCTGCGGCTTCGAGGCGCTGTCCTATCCCGCCTGCACGAAACTCTTGGGCCCTGTCGTTCCGGGCACCCTTGTTCCCAATGGCGCGAAGGTGCCGGGCACACCATTCGTACTCGACCCGGTCACTGCGGCGTTCAATCTCGGCGCGATGATCCGCTGGCTCGACTACAACGATGCCTTCTACGGCGAGACCGTGATCCATCCTTCGGACAACATCGGCGCGCTGCTCATGCTCGCGGATTACCTTTCGCGCACGCGCGTAGCTCAGGGGAAAAAGCCGCTTACGGTGCGCGACGTGCTGGAAGCGGCGATCAAGGCCTACGAAATCATGGGCGGGCTGGCGATCAGGAACGGCTTCACCGCGGTCGGGCTCGACCACACGATATTGGTGAAAATTGCCACCACGGCGGCGGCGGCGAAACTGCTCGGATGCACGCGCGAGGAAATCATCAATGCCGTGTCAAATGCGTGGATCGACGGTCATGCGCTTGCGACCTTCCGCCGGCGGCCCAACACCGGCCCGCGCAAGTCGTGGGCGGCGGGCGACGCCGCGAGCCGAGGGGTGTGGCTGGCGCTGCTCGCGCTCAAGGGTGAGATGGGCTATTCCTCGGCGTTGACCGCCAGGACCTGGGGTTTCTACGACGTGCTGTTCGCAGGCAAGTCCTTCAAGTTCCAGCGCCCGTACGGCACTTACATCATGGAAAACGTGCTGTTCAAGATCGCCTATCCCACGGCGTTCCACGGGCAAAGCGCGGTGGAGGCGGCGATCAAGCTGCACCCGCTGGTGAAGGACCGCCTCTCGGACATCAAGCGCATCGACGTCCGCTGCCACAATTCTTCGATGGTCATCCTCGACAAGGTCGGGCCGCTGCACAACCCGGCCGACCGCGACCACTGCATGCAATACATGATCGCGGTAGGCATGATCTTCGGCAAGCTCACCGCCGAGGACTACGAGGACCAAGTCGCCGCCGATCCCCGCATCGATGCGCTGCGCGCCAAGATGAAGCTCGCCGAGTACGCGCGCTACGAGAAGGAATACCACGATCCCGCCAAGCGCACCAACGCCAATTCGATCCAGGTCTTTTTCAAGAATGGCAGCAGCACGCCGCTTTCCGAAGTCCTGTATCCGCTCGGCCACCGCCGCCGGCGCGACGAAGGCGTGCCGCTGCTGATGGAAAAATTCGAAACCAACCTCGCGCGCGTGTTCGCGCCCAGGCAGCGTGCGAAGATTCGCGACGTGTGCCTGGATCAAGCGAGGCTGGAAGCGATGGCGGTCAACGAGTTCGTCGATCTGATGGCAATGTGAGCGTAGCGAGCGGGGGATTTCGCACTCGCACCTGACGAACCAGGACGCCAATGCCGCTGGAAAAATAGCGAAACAGCGAATCGCTCCGCTATTACACGCGATGGCGGTCGATGAAATTCCAGTCGATTTCGATGCCGAAGCCCGGCGCTTCCTCGAGATGCACGCAGCTGTTGCGGATCTGGGCCCGCCGCGCATACATGCCGGACCAGAGCGGGTCGGGAATGCCGTTGGACTCCACCGCGAAACTCGCGTTGGGAAACGCCGCGCACAGGTGCGCGTGCAACTCCGGCGCCTGGTGTGGCGCAATGCGCACGCCGAGTTGCTCGGCGAGCGTGGCAATTCGCAGGGACTCGGTGAAACCCGCGTGGCGGGTGGAATCGAATTGCACGAAGCGCACCGCGCCGGAGGTCATGAAGTCCCGCACGGTGAACCGGGTAAGCTCGCGCTCGCAGTGGGCGAGCGGGATCGGTGTCGCCGCGGCGAGCCGCTGGAAATCGGCCGGCTGCAGATACCAGTACAGCGGCTCTTCCAGCCAATAGATGTCGTAGGGCTCGACCGTTCGCGCGAACGCGATGCAATCATCGATTCCGTATGCGCCGGTCAGGTCGAGCAGCAGCAACGTGTCTTTGCCGATCGCCTCGCGCGTCAGGCGCACGCGCTCCACGTCGTCCTTGATGGTCTGCCCGCCGACCTTGAGCTTGACAGCGCGATAGCCGGCGGCGACAGAGGAGGCGAGTTCCACCGCACACGCGTCGAGCGGGGCGCCATCGCGATAATAGCCGCCCGTCGCATAGGCCAGTACCGGCCGGTTCGCACCGCCCAGCAGCCGGTACACGGGCAGCCCGGCGGCCTTGCCCTTGATATCCCACAGTGCGATGTCGATGCCGCCGATGGCCGCCATGATCTGCGGACGCGCCGCCCGCGGCAGAGGCGGCGGCAGGCCGTCGCGTCCCCAGGTTCCCCCCGGCCGCGGGCTCGTAAGCGAGAACAGCCGCTCCCAGACTTCGAGATGGCCGAGCGCGTCCATGCCGCGCACGATCTCGCCGAAGCGCGCGACCCACTCGCAAATTTCCTTGATCGGCGCGCCGTGGATCTGGCCGCAGCCCGCCACGCCGTCATCGGTCTGAACTTCCACCAGGATCACGCTCGCGGCTCGCATCGGTTCGTGGGCCGTCACGCGCGGCACCTCGAACGGGATCGACGCGGCGTGGGTCTTGATCGAGGCAATCTTCATGCGTTCACCTGTGCGAGTATAGCGGGTGGTGCGGCAAACATCTGTTCTCCCTCGGTCGCGTGGAAATTTTCGAATCGATTCCGGCAATCGACTGACTTATGTCACATTGTAGACTCAAAGCGGCCCGTGCATTGTTGTCCCTGGCGCGAGTGCCTATAATTCAATCTATATTTGCAGCCGCCTTATACCTCTGTCAACGCGCCGGTGACGGAATCATAATCGCGGTATGATCCTCACGGCGTAGTTGCCGGCGCCCGGCACGCGCCTTGAGCGCCCAGCCCGCCACGTAATGGACGATGTAGAGCGTTTTGCGGTTTGAACCCCGGTGCGCCGGTTGCGCGCTTATTTCGATGAACTACACACAGCGTTCACGGAGAAGCACAAAGCAGTTGCACTACCTTGCGGCAAGTTGAACGAACTAAGCCGGATGATGACCCAACAACCCGTGTCATTCCCGAGGAATCGGGAATCCAATTTACGCATTGAACATGTGGAGCCGCCGTATGGGTTCCCGCTTTCTCGGGAACGACAGACTATTTGGGTTCCCTCCCCTCGATAAATCCATTCGAGGGCAGGCTTCGCGGGAACGACACATTTTCCGTACTCGCGATCGTTCGCGCATTTTCGCTTAAGGTAGTGCCATTGAAGTACAAAACACAACAAGGATCGGTCTTTGGTTTTCCAACCCTATGTGTTCTCTGTAATCTCGATGGCTGATTGTTAAAAGAATGAAGAAACCGCTCGAAGTCCTGCAGCTCTATCCCGTGCACGATTACACCCTGCACGGCGCGTTGGCCAGCCGCGAGCGGCGCGATCCGCGGCGGCCGTTCATGTTGCTCAGCGACAAGAAGTGGAGCTGGCGGGAATTTGCGTCGGCGGTCGACCGCACGGCGTGCCTGCTCATCGCGCGCGGAATCAAGAGAGGCGACCGCGTTGCCGTAATGGCTCGCAACAGCGACGGACATGTGCTGCTGCTGTTCGCGCTGGCGCGCATCGGCGCGATCATGGTGCCGGTCAACCCCGAGTTCGGGGTCAACGAAACGGGCTACGTGCTCAACCACGCCGAAGTCAGTGCGGTCGCCTGCAGCACGGACACGCTTGCGGTGGCACGGGAGGCGTGCGGCAAGCTCAAGCCCTGGTTCATGCTGCTCGATGGCGCCGCAGCTGACGCGCCGAATCTTTTCGATCTGGTCGCGCAGGCGCCGCCTGTTGCGCTACCCGATGACGTGAAGGCCGAAGACACCTGCCTCATCGTCTACACTTCGGGCACTACCGGCTTTCCCAAGGGCGCGATGCACAGCCAGAGAAGCTTTGTCACGAGCGGCGAAGCCTTCGTGCAGCGCATCTATCTGCAGGATGACGACCGTGTCATGATCGTGCTGCCGCTGTTTCACATCAACGCGCTGTTCTATTCGGTCGCCGGCACGCTCGTCGCCGGCTGCAGCATGGCGATCGTGCCGAAATTCTCGGCGTCGAGTTTCTGGCAGACCGCGGTCGATGTGCAGGCAACCGAAGTCAATATCATCGAAGCGGTCGGCACTATCCTGCAGAACCGGCCGCGAAGCGAGTTCCGGCCGGAGCACAAGCTCCGCAGGGTCTACGGCATACGCCAGCAGGTCGCCGACACCTTCCGCGGCGAATTCGGCATCCCGCACCTGATCGGCGGCTTCGGCATGACCGAGATTCCGGGCGTCATCTGCAACCCGTTCGAGGGGCCGCAGAAGCCGGGCAGCATGGGACCCATCAGCCGCCATCCCGATCCCGCCCGGCCGTGGGCGGAGTGTCGCGTCGTCGATGACGAAGGGCGAGACGTCGGCGTGGGTGCAGTGGGCGAGCTGATCGTGAAAACGCCCATCATCATGCAGGGCTATTACCGCGATCCCGGGCAGACCCGGGCGGCATTCCGCGACGGCTGGTTTTTTACAGGGGACCTGGTGCGGCGCGACGCCGACGGCTATTTTTACTTCGTCTCGCGCAAGAAGGACATCATTCGCCGCCGCGGTGAGAATATTGCCGGAGCGGAACTGGACCGCGTGATCGGTTCCCATCCGGATGTGCATGAAGCGGCCGCGATTCCAGTGCCCGCGGAACTGGGCGAAGATGACATCCTCGCGGCCGTGGTGCTGAAGGCGGGAGCGACGCTCACCGCTCAAGACATTGCGCAGTGGTGCCGCGAGCGGCTGGCGCCGATGAAAGTGCCGCGCTTTGTCGTATTTGCTGACGAACTGCCGCACACGCCGACGCACAAGGTGGCGAAGACGGTGCTGCGCGCCGATCCCACGCTCAAGGCGCGCGCTGTCGATCTCGAGACGGTGAACGGTGAACGGTGAACAGCGAACGGTAAGCGGTGAGCGGTAAGCGGTGAGCGGGCGGTCACGGTAGACTACTGACTCTGTCATTCATTTATATGGAGCTCAATAGCTCCAGGAGTTTGTCGGACTTAGGTCGGACAAACTCCTAATGCAAAACCGCCTGCACGAAAACGGAAGAAAAAGGCAGTGAACGCCTCATTTCAAGCCTGCTCGCGCGCCCATTGGAGGGCAAGAGCGGTCATAATCATCAGATTCATCAAATCCGCAGGCGGTTTTGCTGTTAGCAGCCTGTCGGACACCGAAGGCCGACAGGCTGCTAGGAGGAGGAGACATGTTCAGACACGCTTTCATCGGTCTCGCGGAAAGACGATCCTGCTCCGCTTACCGCTTACTGCTTACTGCTTACTTGCTTTTTGCCCTCGCGGGCTGGACGAACGCGGCAGTTGCGCAAACGACCGGCTATCCCTCCAAACCGATACGCCTCGTGCTTCCCTATCCGCCGGGTGGCGGTTCGGACACGATCGCGCGTCCGCTCGCACAGCGCCTCTCGGGCGAGCTCGGCCAGCAGGTGGTGGTCGACAACAGGGGCGGCGCGGGCGGCAACATCGGCATGGAATACGTGGCGAGGACCGCGCCCGACGGTTACACCATCATAATGGCGCTGACCGCCCAGCTCGCGGTGAATGTCAGCCTCTACAAGAAGCTTCCCTACGATCCCGTCCGGGACTACGCGCCGATCACGCTGCTCGCCACCGGGCCCTATCTCCTGGTGGTGCACCCCTCGTTGCCCGCGACATCGGTTAAAGCACTGGTTGCACTGGCGCGCGCGCGGCCCGGCGAGATCACGTATGCCTCTTCGGGAAACGGCAGCGGCGGGCATCTTGCGGCCGAGCTGTTGAAAACCATGACCGGCACCAAAATGCTCCATATTCCTTACAAGGGAGGTGGACCGGCACTGGTCGACGTGCTCGCGGGACAGGTGCAGGTCCTGTTCGCAACCTACGCCTCGTCGAGAGGGCACATTCAAGCCGGCCGCCTGCGTGTGCTCGGCGTGAGCACCGCAAAACGCCCCGCCGCGATTCCCGACATGCCGACCATCGCCGAGGCCGGCGTTCCCGGCTACGACTCCGGTGTCTGGTACGGCATGCTGGCGCCCGCGGGAACGCCGCGCGACATCATCGAGAAGCTCAACCGCGAGATTGTGCGCGTGCTGAAGCAGCCGGACTTTCACAAGCTGCTGGTGGACCAGGCCATCGACCCGATCGGCGGCACGCCGGAGCAACTCGGCGATTTCATCAGGAGCGAGATCGCGAAATGGGCGAAGGTCGTCAAGGCTTCGGGCGCCAAACTCGATTGATTTCCTGAGAGCGGAGCACGGGGAGGAGTACGTCATCGAACGCAAAACACTGGGAATCGGTATCGTAGGTGCCGGGCGCATCGGCAGCCTGCGCGCGCAGCTTGCCGCGCAGCACTCGGCGGTCCACTACATCGCAGTCTCCGATTTGGATGCGGCGCAGGCGGGCAAACTCGCGCAGAAGGTCGGAGCGCAGTTCCATTCGGGAGACAATCTCGAGGTGATCTCGCGTCCCGAGGTCGATGCGGTCATCGTGTCCACCAGCGAAGGCGAACATCTCGCGCCCGTGCTCGCGGCCATCAAGCTGGGCAAGCCGGTGCTGGTGGAAAAACCGATAGCGCTGAATCTGGCCGATGCCGATCGCATCATCGCCGCCGCGGACAAGGCGGGCGTCAGTCTCCGCGTCGGTTATAGCCGCCGCTACAAGGAGCGCTATCTCATCGCGAAGGAGCAGGTGGTGCAGGGGCGCGTCGGGAAAATCGTCGGCGCGGGCGCGCGTGTTTATAACTCGCGCTCGCAGGCACTGGCGATGCTCGGGCGCAATCCGCATGCGACGCCGGTCGTGGACGCACTCACTTACTACGTGGACCTCATGAACTGGCTGCTCGCGGGCACGCCGCTCGCCGAGGTTTACGCGCGCGGGCAAAAGGGTGTGTTGAAGGCCGCGGGTTACGACGCCGATGACGTGAGCTGGGCCATACTCACCTACGCCGACGGAACGGTGGTGAACCTCGGTGTGAGCTACGCGCTCCCGGCGAAATACCCGGCGCTCGGGCACGCGGCGCGCGTCGAGGTGCTCGGCACCGAGGGCGTGATAATCTTGGACGACGACCACACGGATCAGCTCATGTACACCGAGAAAGGCATTCCGCACGTGTATCTGCCCGATCACACGGTGAACATGGTGTTCCTCCAGAGCGGAACCCCCGGCGATTGGGCGCTGGGCGAATTCTGGGGGCCGATCACCAACGAGACACGCGCGTGGCTCGATCACCTGTCGATGGGCAGGCCGTGCGCGCTGGCGACGCCGCAGGAAGCCCGCATCGCTCTGGAAGCCACACTCGCCATCGAGCATTCGATCGCGACTGGACGTGCCGTTACGCTGCCACTGGCACAATAACGATCGAGCCCGCGAGCGTGAAGCGGGGCAAGGTGGTCAGGGACGCGGGCAACGGGGTCGAATGATGAATGCGGAATGATGAATGCGGAATGAATGCAGAATGACTACCGGCGCGCCGGCGAAAAGGAGGGTTAAATGCGCATTATGAGATTGATTCTGTCGTTGCTGATCGTGGCTGCCTGCTGTCAGATCGCTGCGGCGCAATCTTACCCCAACCGGCCGTTGCGTTTCCTGGTGCCGTACGCGGCGGGCGGGCCGACCGACATCATGGCGCGCCTGGTCGGACAGAGAATCACCGAAACCTGGGGACAGAACGTGGTGATCGACAACCGCGCCGGCGCGAGCGGCAATATCGGCACCGGGCTGGTGCTGCGTTCCAACCCCGACGGCTACACGATACTGGTCCACAGCAGTGCGTACGTGGTGAATCCCAGCTTGTATCGCAACGCCGGGTACGACGCGGTAAAGAGTTTCGCGCCTATCATCAACGCCGGTGCGAGTCCCAACATGCTCTACGTGCATCCATCGTTTCCGGCGCACACCCTGAAGGATCTGATCGCGAGCGCGAGGGGCAAGCAACTGAGCTACGCTTCGCCGGGCATAGGCACGACGCCGCACCTGACGGTCGAGCTGCTGCTGAAGACCATGAACAAGCTCGATCTCTCGCATGTGCCGTACAACGGCGCCGCGCCGGCGTTGAGCGCGGTGCTGGGCGGGCAGCTTCCGATCGGCTGCGGCGCGATGCCGCCGTTGGTGGCGTTGGTGAAAGCCGGCAAATTGCGCGCGATCGCCGTGACCAGCCTGAAGCGCGCCGCGTCGCTGCCCGAGGTGCCGACGGTCGCGGAGTCGGGTTTCCCCGGCTACGAGGACTACACCTGGATCGGGTTCTTTGCTCCAGCCGGAACGCCGCGCGCGATCGTCGACAAGCTCAATACGGAAATGGACAAAGCGCTGCAGCTTCCGGCGGTGACGGAGCGCCTTGCCGTGCTCGCCTTCGATTACACGCCGAACACGCCGAAGCAGTTTGCGGAGTACGTCGGGAAGGAAGTCGTGAAGTGGGCCAAGGTCGTGAAGGATTCCGGCGCGCGCGCCGATTGATGCAGGAGCAGGTCGCGATCAACGTCAGGAGCAATGAAAATGCGGGATAAATTGTTTGAACAGGGTTTGAGGATGCGCAAGCAGGTGCTCGGCGCGGATTACGTGAACAAGCAGATCGCCAATGCAGACGAGTTCTCGCTGCCGATGCAAGTGCTCGCCACCCAGTCCGCATGGGGCCTGGTATGGACGCGCCCGGGGCTGCCGCGCAAGGTTCGCAGCATGCTCGCGATCGCCTTTGTCGTCGCGCGCGGCAAGCCGGAGGAGCTGGATCTCCATTTGCAGGGCGCGATCAGAAATGGCGTCACCAAAGCCGAGATCCGCGAGTTGCTGATGCAGTCGGCGGTCTACTGCGGATTCCCGGAAGCGCTCGGTGGATTCCGCGTCGCGCGTGCGTTCTTCGCCCGGCAGGAAGGCCAGGGCGCCAAGAGCGGCAAGGGCGCCGCGCGCAAGTCACGCAAACCAAACCGGAAGGGATAAAAAGGAAATCACCCATGGCAAGCAAGCTCAAAATCAAAGATACGCGCGACCGGAAAAACCGCAAGCTCACGCGCAAGGACGTCAAACAGGCCGCCAGGCGCTGCAAGAACTGGGGGCGCTGGGGCAAGGACGACGAGATCGGAACGCTGAATTTCACGACGCCGGACGACATCATCGCGGCGGCGCAACTGGTGAGAAAGGGCAAGGTCATCTCGCTCGCGCTCAATTACGATCAGCATGGACCGCAAGGCGCCAAGAGCAAGTACCCGGCGCTCGGCCGCTTCAATCCGATTCACCTGATGACCCGCACCGGCACGGACGCCTATTCCGGCGTGCTCGATAAGCGAAAAATCCGCGGCACCGACGACATCATCATCATGCCGCTGCAATGCGGCACGCAATGGGACGGGCTGGGTCACATCATGTATGAGGACACCATGTGGAACGGCTACGACTGCCGCAACGTGACGAGCGCCGGCGCGCAGAAGGGGGGTATCGAAAAGACCAAGGAGAAGATGGTCGGCCGCGGCGTGCTGCTCGACGTCGCACGCGCCATGGGCAGGAAGTGGCTGCCCGACGGCTTCGCGATCACCAACGAGATCCTCGACTTCACCGAGGAGAAGCAGGGCGCGAAAGTGAAGCGCGGCGATTACCTGCTGGTGCACACCGGCCATGTCGAGCGCTGCCTGACCCGGAAGAGCTGGGACGGTTACTCCGGGGGTGACGCGCCGGGATTCGCGTTTGAGACCGTGGAGTGGCTGCACAAGAAGCAGATCGCCGGCGTTGCGACCGACACCTGGGGCGCCGAGGTGCGGCCGAACGAAACCGAAGACACCAACCAGCCCTGGCACTGGATCGCGATTCCGATCATGGGACTGACCGTCGGTGAGATCTTTTATCTGACCGAACTCGCCCGGGACTGCGCCCAGGACAAGCGCTACGAGTTTCTGTTCGTCGCGCCCGCGCTGCCGATCACCGGCGCGGTGGGATCGCCGGTGAATCCGCTGGCGATCAAGTAGATAAGGCGTGAAGCGTGAGGAATGAAGAACCCCGCCGCTTGCGGCGGGGTTCTTTACTGTTCACAACTGCCGCTTTGAGGAGGAAGGGATGAACAAGCGTGTGGCGTGGTGCCTGTCTGGGCTGCTGTGGTCCGTTGTCATGCCAGTGTTTGCGCAAGCGTATCCATCCAAGCCGGTCCGGCTGCTCGTGCCGTATCCTGCCGGTGGGCCGGTCGATGCCATCGCGCGAATTCTTAGCCCACACCTCGCCCTGGGCCAGAACGTCGTCGTGGAGAACCGCTCCGGCGCGGGCGGCAGCCTCGGCGCGGATGTCGTTGCCAAGTCGGCGCCCGACGGCTATACGCTGCTGATTGGCAATTCCGGACCGATGACCATCAACCCCGTGCTGCGGCAGGATCTGGGCTACGACCCTAGAAAGGATTTTGCGCCGGTTACGTGGCTAACATCCGCGCAGATGGTCCTCGTCGTGCATCCTTCCCTTCCGGTCCGATCGGTGAAGGATCTCGTCGCACTGGCGCGGGCCCATCCCGGGGACCTCAACTACGGATCGGCCGGGGTCGGAAACCTGACGCATCTCGGCATGGAACTCCTGCAATCGATGGCGAAGGTGAAGATGAACCACGTGCCGTATAAGGGCGTCGCGCCGGCGTATGTCGACCTCATGTCGGGAGAGATCGCAGTCATGTTCGGCAACGTTACCGGCCCGCTGGCGCACATCCGGGCGGGCCGGCTGCGCGCCGTCGCGGTGACCTCGTCGAAACCTTCGCCCGTCCTGCCGCAGTTACCCAGGGTAGCGGACACCTATCCCGGCTTCGACCTCGTGACGTGGGTGGGCATCCTCCTGCCGGCGGGCACCCCGGAAGCCATACGCGCCAAGCTGCAAGGTGAGTTCGTCAGGGCCCTGCAACTGAAGGACGTGGGGGAACGGCTCGTCGCGCTTGGCAACGAGGTGGTGGCCGGCAGTGGCGAGGATCTGGCGGCTATGCTCGATCGGGAGCTGAAGCTGTACGCGAAGATCATCGAGTCGGCCGGGATCCGTCCGCAGTAAAAAAACCGGTGAACGGTGAGCAGTGACCGATGGGCGGAAAGATCGCGACGCGTTCCTCGCGCCTGCGCGATCCGGCGGTGACAGGGCTCAGGAAGCGCATCGAACTTGCCGGAAGCATTTCCCTCTCCCCGAGGGGGGTGAGGGGCAGCAGTTACTCGACCCGCGCGCCGGAATCCTTGACCGCTTTCGCAAGTTTCTGGAGTTCCCTGCCCATGAACGCAGCGAACTCCTGCGGCGGCGTGCCGAGCGGCTCGGCGCCCAGTCCCGAAATCTTTTCCTTTAGTTCCGGCGTCTGCAACGCTTTCACCACTTCGGCATTGAGCTTGGAAACGATTTCCCGCGGTGTTCCAGCCGGCACGACCAGTCCGTACCATCCGATGTACTCGTAACCGGGGACGGATTCTGCGATCGTCGGCAGATCGGGAACAAGCGGCGTGCGCTTGATGCTGCTGACCCCCAGCGCCCTGACCCTTCCGGACCTGACCATTGGAATTACGGCCGGGATGACCGCGAACGTAGCGTGCACCTGGCCGGTCATCACGTCGGTAATCGCCGGCACGATCGACTTGTACGGCACGTGAACCAGGTTGATTCCCGTCATGGTCTTGAATATTTCGGCGCACAAATGGGGAGGCGATCCGCTGCCGCCGGAACCGTAGCGCAGCTCCCCGGGCTTCATCTTTGCAAGGGCGATCAGCTCGTTGACCGATGTCGCGGCAACCGAGGGATTGACGACCAGCAGAAACGGGGTCGAAGCGAGGAGGCTTACGGGCGTGAAATCGCGGACGAGATCGTAATTGAGCCTGGCATACATGGTCGCGACGATGGCGTGCAGCGATGTGGCCATCATCAGGGTGTAACCGTCGGGCGCCGACCGGGACGCGATCTCCGCGCCGATGATGCCGCTCGCGCCCGCTCTGTTATCGACCACGACCTGCTGACCCCATGCTT
The DNA here is from genome assembly GCA_001772005.1 of Betaproteobacteria bacterium RIFCSPLOWO2_12_FULL_62_58. GTDB lineage: Bacteria > Pseudomonadota > Gammaproteobacteria > Burkholderiales > SG8-41 > DSOT01. Next base: position 31,430 of record MERI01000252.1, read on the forward strand.
CGGTGAGCTTTTGACCGATCAGCCGCGACATGATGTCGGGTCCTGCGCCCGGCGCGGTGGTGGCGATGATGCGGATCGGCTTGGTCGGGTAGTTCTGCGCCAACGCCGTGCCGCTTGAGACCGGCCAGGAAACGACCAGAGCGAGAATAGCCGCAGGAGATCCGAGCTTCATGTCACCCCTCCTTTTATCACGGTCAGTTTGACCGGTGTTTTCTAATCGCTTGGCAGAACCACCCCGGTGGCTACGCTACCACGCCTCCAGCCCTCACTCCTGACCTCTCTCCCGAGGGGAGAGAGGAAGCTCGAGCCTCCCTTCTCGTTTCCCTCACTCCCGCCTCTCTCCCGAGGGGAGAGAGGGGACTCGAGCCTCCCTTCTCCCCTCGGGAGAAG
>MERI01000253.1 GCA_001772005.1 Betaproteobacteria bacterium RIFCSPLOWO2_12_FULL_62_58
GAGATCTTTCTCGTGCCCTGGGATTCCGCGTGCGGAAGAAATTGGCTGAGGGGGAAGCGATTCCCTCTGACCGCGAGGAAGAAGTCTGCAGAGGGTATAGTAGGTCTTGGTTTTCTGAGGACTGAAGGCCCGAACGGTACCCCGAGAGGGGAGTAAAAGAGAGGAGTCGTCAATTGCCAAGGAACTGCGGTACTGCATCCGGCGAGCGCTTGGGGAACACTCCGGGCGCTGGGATGAAATCGCGGTTGGTGCGGTGAGAGAAGACGCTTCGGTTAATGTGCGGCTTGCGTTGCTGCCGTGCATTAACTCAATCTGCCGAACCGCCGTATACGTGACCCGTTCGTACGGTGGTGTGGGAGGGAGGGGCCGTGAGGCTTCTTCCTATCCCGAATAGGCTCTCAAGAACTGCAGAGGGATCAGGCAAAACATATCGTGGACAAGTTCTTGGAATTTCTCATTAGGGTGATTCAGATCCTTAAGCCCGACATTAAAAGATGGATAGTCCGCATATTTGTAGTCTCCGGGATAGCCTTGGTCTCTCAAAGAATCTGGGAGCCGTACTTGCAGGCCGCGTTGGAGAAGTATTTTCGATTGAACGTGCCCAACACCGAACCTACTGGATGGGCATTTATTGTCATTGGCATCGCCCTGTACTTTGTGAATCTCTATGTTGAGCATGTTTCAAGGCCAAAAGAGATAGTCCAACCTCGGCCAGTTATAGAGGTGGAGTTTGAGGATAAAGACCCGTTTGTGTACACAGAGCCGTCCGGAGCAAGCGGGCATACAATCCGAGGCTATCGCGTTAAGGTAACGAACACAGGGCCACAAGACATCGACGGTTGCATTGTCTATTTAGACAGAATGTCATCACTGACGGAGCCAGGGTTCAAGAACGCTTATGTGCCCATTGCGCTAATCACACAACAACAGAGACAACAGAATCGACGAGGCGGAGAATTCAAACTTCGATCAGGGCAGCCAAAATATATTGAGGTCGCGTGGCTGGATGAGAGGTCTGTCGAGAGCCAAATTGTTCTTCAGTATGAAAACCCGGCAATTCCTAATATGGTGAAGCGCGGCGATTACCTGCTATCGCTGGTTGCTTACGGAGGTGGTCCGCCAGTTTCAGGAATGTACCGCTTGTGCGTTGATGGTGGTGGCTATCTTCGGTTTGAGCGACACTCTGAAGAGAGAGCCGGTGAACAACCTTGGGCAGAAGAAATCATGATCGTTGATTCAAAGTGGCCTGTCGCGTCAGGATTTCAGAAGAGAATGGAACACCAAGGATTCAATCTACGCTGGTCACGACCCGAGAAAGTACCGAGCAGACGCACAGAGGGGTATGAAGTCATGTTTGAGGTTGATCCCAAAGCAAGGACTAAGAGACAGATTCAATTGAAGGATGGCTCAACTCTTATCGGAAAGAGAGCCTAACAAGGCGCTCCAGCCGACGTCGCCGCTGACGCGGCTCCGCGGCTGAGCTTGGGCGTTATCAAACGTTAGTTAAAGCCGAGTTAGCGGTTCTCTTCCGAATCCAACGGAATGCCACCCAACCGTGCAGTCGAGAATGACGCTCCGCGAGCGTCGTCGCTCGCACGCGCATCTCACTGCAGACGTTCGGCTACAAGGATGGAGCGGAGGCGCTGCACGGGCACCACATCGAATGGAACGGTATGAGCCCAGCACTCGTCTGGCGCCACGTGCTCGGCCAGCCGTCAAGTTAGTTCACTGACGAGCATGGAGAATTGAGTGACCGCATATCTATTCTTGTGGAACCCTGTCGTGGATCCCGAAAGCTTCACCAACTACGAGGAGCTTGAACGAGTAAGACATTCCCTCTCCCCCTCGTGACCGGGGGAGAGCGTTAGAGAGAGGGGGTTCACCCGTTCACTTGTTCATTCGTTCACCCCCGAGATCGGCGTTCATCGGTGGTTTCTCATGGATGTTTTGGATGACGTCTAGCCATTGGGTCCGATTTTTATTGTGGGCGATACTGTTGTTTGTCGCGGGCTACGCCGCGGCCGCACTCAAGCCGGGCGATCACGAATTTTCGCTCACCCATAAAGCCATCAAGCGCAGCTACCTGGTGCGCATGCCGCCACGAGCATCAGCAAATGCGCCGCTGCCCGTGGTACTCAATTTCCATGGCGGCGGAGGCAATGCGAAGACCCAGAAGTGGTATTCGCGGATGGATGAGACCGCCGACCGCGAGGGCTTTATCGCGGTGTATCCCAACGGCACCGGCGGGTTCGGCGATCGGCTGCTAACCTGGAACGCCGGCAACTGCTGCGGCGAGGCCGCGCTGAATCGCGTCGATGATGTCGGCTTTGCGCTGGCGGTGCTCGACGATCTTGCGCGCCGAACGCCGGTCGACAGCACGCGCATCTACGCAACGGGGCTGTCCAACGGCTCGATGATGGCGTACCGGTTCGCGGCGGAAGCGTCGGATCGCGTCGCAGCGGTGGCCGGTGTGGCCGGGGCGATGACATTGCCGGATTTCGCGCCGAAATTGCCGGTGGCGGTAATGCATATCCACAGCGTCGACGACCAGCGCGCCCTGTACGATGGCGGCCTCGGCCCCGTCTTTCCGATGGCCAATACGCGCGTATTCCACGCGTCCGTCAGCAGCATGCTCACGAAATGGCTCGACCACAATCGCTGTTCCGCGCAGGGGGAAGCGGCGATCCCCATTGCGGGAAGCAGCGCGGACGAGGGCCACACGGCGACGCGCTACACTTGGCGGCCATGCCGCGAAGGCACCGAAGTCGTCCTGTGGAAGCTGACGGGCCCCGGCCACGTGTGGCCCGGCGGCCAGCGCGACTTTCTGCCGCTGCTGCTCGGCACTTCGAGTGCCGTTATCGACGCCAACCGCGAGATGTGGCGCTTCTTCTCGCGGTTTCGACGCGGACCCGGTTAGCTTGCGAACTCCTGTATGGTGCGGTTTGCGCGCCGCAGCCGGGCCGCAAGCTCGCGATCGAGATTGGCTAGCAGCTTGATCGTAACCGCCGGATGGTCGCTCGTGAGCGTGTCGAAACCGACGCGCGTCAGCACGTAGCAGACCAGCGGCTCATCCGCTCTGACGGTTGCCGAGCGTGGCGCCTGGTCGAGCAGGGCGATCTCGCCGAACATGGTTCCCGGCGCGAAGGTGGCAAGACGGGTTTCCCGATCGTCTCCCGGGAGCTTGAGTCCAACGCTCGCACTGCCCTTGGCGATAATGTAAAGCTCGTCACTTTGGTCGCCCTCAAGGAACACCAGGTCGCCCTTGCCATAGATGCGACGGGAGAGAACCTTTCTTACTGCTGCAAGCTCCTCTTCGTTCATTTGCGCCAGCACATCGAGCCGGCCGAAGGGGAACTCGGCACCGGCCTCGATGTCGCCCAGGAAGCTCAAAATCAGATGATCCTCGGCCCATTCTATGGCGTGGTCGGTGTCTGGGAAGATACGGCCGTGCGTCACCGCGGCAATCACGCCCATGTCGCGCAGCAGGTTGGTCAGCGCGGCGCGCCCCTGGAGAGAGGCAAGCAGCAGGAACTTGCCCTCCTTGAGCATGCGGTCGTGGATTTGCAGCAGGATCCTGGCGCCGGTGCTGTCGATCTCGTTGACGCGCTTCAAATCCAGGATGACGTAGGCGACCGCGTCGCGTAGCGCCGCCTCGATGACAGCAGCGAGATTCTCCGCGCTGCCGAAAAAAATCGGCCCTTCGAGCTCGAGCACCAAAATACGGCGGCCGTGGCGGCCAAGAACTTCCATATGCTCGGGCATGCGCGTCTTGCGCGAGTGAACCGCATCACAGCGGTATGCGCGCCGAACGACCGATACGCTCATCCGGAACAGGAAAAACAGGATGGTAATCGCCACGCCAAGGAGGACCGCGGTCAACAGGTCGGCGGCAATCGCGGTCACGGCAACAACCAGCACGATCGTGAGGTCGCCGATGATGCTCTTCCATTGCGTGTCGCGGCCCGCAACCAGCTTTTTGACGAGACCCACCGTCCACGGGTCGAAGTGCTGGATGGCGACCACCACGATGATGGCGGACAGAACCACGCGGGGCAGGAAGGCGATGATCGGCATCAGAGCGAATATCGCGACCAGCACCCAACCGGCATTGATCAGCACGGCGAGCGGCGTACGCCCGCCAAAGGCGCGGTTGGCGAGGGTCGGGCCGAGGTTGATGCCACTCGTAATGCCACCGAAGACGGCGGCCACCATGTTGCCGATGCCGAGACGGATGAGTTGTCGGTCGCCCCCGGGCTTGAAGCCGGTCACAGGTTGCAGCAGGCGAGCGCACAGCAGGGCGTCGAGCGAAGCGACGGCGGCGAGACTGAGTCCGCCGAAGACAATCGTGGACATGAGTTCGGCGAGATCCGGACGGCGCAGCACGTCGGTCAGCGCGATCAGATTTCCAAGCATCATGTCGACCGGCGGCGTGTCGCCGATTGCGGGGCCAAGCGCCGCTTCGAAGCCAAGGCCATCGAGGGCGTAATAAAAGGCACAGCCCGCCACAAGCCCGACAATGAGCGGCGGTATTTTCGGCAGAATGCTCCTTGCGTTCCACATCGCGATGCAGGTCACCGCGGCCACGAGCACGTTGAGAGGCTTCGCGTGCGGCAGGTTAGATACCACTTCCGCCAGCCGGACATGGTGCGAGTAGCCGAGAACGTGGCCGGCCTGTACCAACGCAAGGAGCAGCGCCGCCGCGTTTTGAAATCCCGCCAGCACCGGGTGCGGGGTGTACTTCAGCAGCGAGCCCACCCGCAGCAGACCGAACAGGAACTGGAAGAAACCGGCCACGAAAACGATGAGAAGCACCACCGTGATAACGAGGGTCGCATGACCTTCCCGGATGATGGCCGCGCCGGAGGGCAGCAGTTCCTGCGCCAGGATGAGCCCGAGAAAAAAGGTGGTGACTACGCGCGGGGCGTAGATCGTCGTGGTCCTGTCGCCCAATATCAGGCTGACCACGGCCAGCGTGAAAGCCGAAACCAGGCCGGCCAGCACCCCTGAAGCAAAGTACTGGTCCCCGAGCGCCACAAATGCGAACATCCCGTAGCCCATCGCAAGCGGGATCGCCAGCGCCGCTGATACGGTCGCGCCGAGAAAATCGCCGCGCAGGTTCGGCCGCCAGTCGCGCTGCACGGGGGGCGCCGCGTTCGGGGACGATGGGGTGGGGGCAGTCATCAGCGAGTCGCTCCGCGTTCAGCCGGCGAGTTGATACACCGTCCGGTTGGCCCGCCGCAGCCGTGCGGCCAGCTCGCGGCCCAGATTCACCAGCACTCTTGTGGCAATACCCGGGTGCTCGTGCGACAGTCGTTCGAATGCGGCGTGATCGAGCACGTAGCACGCCAGATTTTCGTCGGCTTCGATCGTTGCTGAACGCGCCTCCTGGTCGAGCAGGGCGATCTCGCCGAATACGGTGCCCGGCGCGAAGGTGATCAGGCGGGTTTCGCGCCCGTTGCCTGGCAGCCTGAGGCGCGCGCTGGCGCTGCCCTTTGCGATGATATAAAGCTCGCGGCTTTCGTCGCCTTGGTGGAACACGATCTCGCCTTTGTTGTAGGCGCGCCTCGTCAGCATGGTTCGCATCACCGCGAGTTCGTCCTCGTTCATGCCCGAGAATACGTCGAGCTGGCCAAACGGAAACTCGTCGCTTGCCTCGAGGCCGCCGAGTTCGCTCAGAATAAGATGATCCTCGGCCGATTCGATGGCGCGATCCAGATCGCTGAACATGCGCTGGCGGGTCAGCGCGGTGGTGACGCCCATGTCCTCCAGGAAGGTGGCGAGGCGGGTTCCGTCGCTCACGGAACTCATGAGCAGGCGGCCGCCCTGCTTGTTTATTCGGTCCCGGATCTGCAGGATGATCTGCGCGCCGGTGGAGTCCACCTCGTTGACGCGGTTGAGGTCGATGATCACATCGCTGACGTTTTCGTGCAGGGCATTTTCGATGTAGGCCGCGAGGCTCTCCGCGGTGCCGAAGAAGATCGGTCCTTCGAGCTCGATCACCAGGATGCGGTTGCCGTGGCGCGTCAGGATGTTCATTGACGCGGGCGTGCGCGTCTTGCGCGAGTGCACGGCATTGCATCGATAGGCGCGGCGTATCACCGATCTGCTCATGCGGAACAGAAAGAACACGATACTGATCGCCAGACCGAGCGCCACCGCGACAGCGAGGTTTGTTGCGATCGCCACGGTGGTTACCAGGAGGATCACGATGAGGTCGAGCGTTATATGGCTCAGCAGCGGAACCTCGCGTCTGGCGCATTTGCGCAATAGCTGCAGCGTCCAGCGGTCGACGAGCTGAATCGCGACCACCACCAGCGCCGCGGCGATCACCACGCGCGGCACCAATGAAACCATGGGCGACAGGGCCTGGAGCACGAACAAGATTACGATCGCGTGCACCAGGACCGACAGCGCCGTGCGTCCCCCGCTGCGATGGTTGGCGAAACTCGACGCGAGGTTGATGCCGTTGGCGATGCCGCCGAAGCTTGCTGCGAACATATTGCCGATGCCGAGCCGGACCAACTCGCGGTTGCCGTCGAACTTGTGGCCGGAATCGCTCGAGATGAGCCGCGCGCACAGGACCGCGTCAAGAGAGGCGATCATCGCCACGCTCGCGGCCCCCAGGATCACGACCGGCAAGAATTCCAGGAACTGCGGGTTGGAGAACAGCCCGACGAATTCCGTCAGGTAGTGCGGGTCGGGCAGGCCGACACTGATTTCGCCGACGGCGGGGCCGAGCTGTTCATGGAAGCCAACGCGCGCGAGCAGATAATAGGCTGCCATGCCGCCGACAAGACCGAGGATGGTCGGGGGCACTTTCTTGGTGAAGCGTGCGGCACGCATGATGAGCACGCACGTGAACGCTCCGACGGCGAGGGTGAGCGGCTGGATGAGCCCGATGTTGGCCGGCAGGCTCATCAATGGCACGTGTTGCGCCAGTCCCAGCATGGCGTCAAGCTGGGAGGCGAAGAGCAGGAAGGCGGCGGCATTCTGGAAGCCGGCGATCACGGGTGCGGGGATGTACTTGAGCAGGGTGCCCAGCTTGAGCAGGCCGAACAGTGCCTGGAAGAAGCCGGTCAACAGTATGAGCAGAAAGACCAGCGTGAGCAGCACGGTGAGCTCCGCGGTGGCCACATATTGCGTGCTCGAGCGAGCCAGATCGTGCAGGACAAACGAGCCGATCAGAAAGGTAGTGACGCTGCGCGAGGAGTAGATCATCGTCGTGTTGGCGCCGAGCAACACCGCGACGATGCAGCCGAATACCGGCGCGTAGAGCCCCGCGAGGATCGCATGCGGAATCGCGGACTCCCCGAGCGGCGACAGGGCGAGCAGCCCGTAACCGATGCTTACCGGGATGGTGAGAAGCGCGGCGATGAGGCCGCCCGTCACGTCGCCGCGCAGATGCCGCAGCGGCGAGGCAGGAGGGGCGGACAGCGTCGCCGGCGCCTGCCCCTGATCCGGCAATCCGTAACCCAAGTCTGCTTTGCCAGTCGTCATGCACTCATCCCAAGTCCCGCGAGTCTCCCCTGCGGATGGCAAAGTTTATTGGTCGAAAGTTTAAAACGTGACGCCCGCGCGATCGGCACGGCTGCGGCGCCAGCACGAATTCAACGAGTCAGGATCGCGGCGCCGGGTCGAACACAAGCGCCTTGAATGGGCGGCGTTCCTCCAGTTCGTCGAGATAGTGTGCCACGCCGGCGGCTTCACGTGTCAGAAACTGCTCGATGGCAGCGGCAAATGCAGGATGAGCGAGCCAGTGCGTAGAAACGGTCTCAACCGGCAGCAAACCGCGCGCCATCTTGTGCTCGCCCCGCGCACCGCCTTCAAAAGCCGCGATGCCGCGCGCGATGCAGTATTCGATCGCCTGGTAGTAGCAGGTTTCGAAATGCAGCGCGGGATGATATTCGAGAGCGCCCCAGTGGCGCCCGAAAAGTCGTTTGCCGTTGTGCACGTTGAACGAAGCGGCGATCGGCCGATGGTCACGCTGCGCGACCACCAGCAGCAGGTTTTCGGGCATCGTGCGGCCGATGCGCTGGAAGAAATCCAGATTGAGATAGGGCGTCGAACGGTGTTCGCGGTAGGTCTGCCGGTAGCAGCGCGCAAAAAACGCCCAGTCGGCTGCGCCGATCTCGGCGCCCTCGAGCCAACGGAAGCGGATGCCCGCTTCCCGTACCTTGCGCTGCTCCTGCCGGATTTTCTTGCGCTTGTCGTGGCTCATGCCACCGAGGAAATGATCGAAGCTCGCGTAACCCTGATTCGTCCAGTGGAACTGCACGCCGTGACGCAGCATCATGCCGCCGCCCGCCATGTGTTCTGCCTCCCTGCGGGTCGGAAACAGGCAATGCAGCGAGGAAACCTCGAGTTCGCGCGCGAGCTGTAATGCCGCCGCGATCAGCCGTTGGTGATGCCTGGGATCGTCGGCGAGGACGCGTCGCCCGGTGACCGGCGTGAACGGAATCGCCGACAGCAGCTTTGGATAGTAATTCAGTCCGTGACGGCAATAAGCATCGGCCCATGCCCAATCGAATACGTACTCGCCGTAGGAGTGGGTTTTGAGGTAGAGCGGCATGGCGCCGGCGAGCTTGCCGTGCTCCCTGAGCAGCAGGTATTGCGGGGTCCAGCCGGTCGCGGCCGCAGCGCAGCCGGTATCGTGCAATGCCGACAGGAATTCGTGGCGCAGGAATGGATCATCGCCCGCCAGCCGGTTCCAGTCCCCGGGATCGATACCGGACAGGGAAGCGGCGACCTCGATTCTCACCGCTTCTGCACTCCCTCCGGAAGCTGGCATGGTATGAACGCGCGGCGCGCTGGGGATGGTTCGATGATATATTAGCGCCATGAAAATTGCGATTGCCCAGATCAACTTTACGGTGGGCGACCTCGCCGGCAACGCCGCGAAAATCGCTGCCGCTGCCGAGCGCGCGAAGCAGGGGGGCGCAACACTGCTGCTGACCACGGAGCTTGGGCTGTGCGGCTATCCACCGGAAGACCTGTTGCTGCGCGAAGACTTTTACCGTTCGTGCGGACGCACGCTGGACGATCTGGCGCAACGGATCAATGGCGTCACCGTGGTCGTGGGACACCCGCACCAGGCGGGTGGCCGGCGTTACAACGCAGCGTCCGTGATCCGCGACGGTGCGGTCATCGCCACCTACCTCAAGCACAAGCTGCCGAATTACACGGTATTCGACGAGGAGCGCTATTTCGCTTCCGGTACCGAGCCGTGCGTATTCGAGCATGAGGGCCTGCGGTTTGGCGTCAACATCTGCGCCGACGTCTGGGAAGAGCCGGCCGCGACCGCGGCGCGCGATGCCGGGGCGCAGGTGTTGCTCGTGCTCAACGCCTCGCCTTATCACATGAACAAACAGCTGTCGCGCTACGAGGTGATCCGCGACCGCGTCGCGGAAACGGGATTGCCGGCTATTTACGCCAACCAGGTCGGGGGACAGGACGAGCTGGTGTTTGACGGCGCCTCGTTCGCGGTCGACGGCAAAGGAGAGCTCACGCACCAGTTTCCCGCTTTCGAGGAGACCATGGGGTATGTCGATCTCGTCGAAGGCGTGCCGGTCAACGGCGTGATCGCGCCGCCGCTTGCGCTGGAGGCCGAGGTTTACAAGGCGCTCACTCTGGGCGTGCGCGATTACGTTGACAAGAACGGCTTTCCCGGCGTGCTGCTGGGGCTCTCGGGCGGCATCGATTCGGCGCTGACGCTGGCGGTCGCGGTGGATGCGCTCGGGCCGCAGCGCGTGCGCGCGGTGATGATGCCGTCGCAATATACCGCCAGCATGAGCCGCGAGGACGCGCGCACCGAAGCCGGGGCGCTCAAGGTGCGCTACACCGAGATCGCCATCAGGCCGATGTTCGATGCATTTCTCACGGCGTTGAGCGATGAATTCAAGGATCTGCCGGCGGACGCCACCGAGGAAAACCTGCAGTCGCGCATTCGCGGCACCCTCCTGATGGCGCTGTCGAACAAGAGTGGCGCAATCGTGCTCACCACCGGCAACAAGAGCGAAATGGGCACCGGCTACGCGACGCTCTACGGCGACATGGCGGGCGGTTTCGGCGTGCTGAAGGACATCAACAAGATGCTGGTCTACCGGCTTGCACGCTACCGCAATGGCCTGTCGCCGGTGATCCCGCAACGCGTGATCGATCGCCCGCCTTCGGCCGAATTGCGTCCCGACCAGACGGACCAGGACAGCCTGCCGCCGTACGACATCCTCGATGCGATCATGGAGGCGTACGTCGAAAGCGACTTGAGCCCGCAGGAGATCGTCGCCCGGGGATTTGACCGGGCCGACGTGGAACGGGTCGTGCGGCTGGTGCGCGGGAGCGAATACAAGCGGCGCCAGGCGCCGGTCGGCGTCCGCATTACGAACCGGGGTTTCGGCAAGGACTGGCGCTACCCGATTACCAACAAGTACCGCCACCATTTCGACTAGCAGCCTGCCGGACTGTTAAGTCCGGCAGGCTGCTAAAAGCAAAACCGGCTGACAATTCAAAAAAACCCGGACGAAGCGGTCGAATTCGCGGAAAAGCGCGGGTAAATTCGCATATCTATTATCCTCTTCCGCAATTTTCCTGGCGCCGGTTTTGCATTAGGAGTTTGTCGGGGCCAAGTCCGACAAACTCCTGACGCTCTGTGTTATCCTAATCGCGATTGCCCGGCAGGGTTTCAGGGTTTGACTGGATTGCGGAGGATCAATGAAAAAAATCGAGGCGATTTTCAAGCCATTCAAGCTTGACGAGGTGCGCGAGGCGCTGTCGGACATCGGGGTCAGCGGGTTGACCGTCACCGAGGTCAAAGGGTTCGGTCGCCAGAAGGGTCATACCGAGCTTTACCGCGGCGCTGAATACGTGGTCGACTTCCTGCCCAAGGTCAAAGTCGAAGTGGTGGTTCCGGACAAGCTGCTGGAGGGCGCGATCGACGCCATCATCAAGGCGGCGCGCACGGGCAAGATCGGCGACGGCAAGATTTTCGTGACCGGCGTCGATCAGGTGATCCGCATCCGCACCGGGGAAACGGACGAAGCAGCGATTTAACTGCCAACGATGAGCGATGAACGATGAATGATGAACGATAAACGGCTCAGATCTCGACCAACCGGGCTTCGTTCATCGTTCCGCGTTCATCATTCCGCGTTGTCCTTTCAATAGCACCACCACCGCGCCGCCGCCGCCCTCGGTGCGGCGCGCCTGGCAGAATCCCAGTATCTCGTCGCGCCGCATCAGCCAGTTTGCGACCTTGTGCTTGAGGACCGGCTCCCGGTTCTTCGAGCGCAATCCCTTGCCGTGGATGATGCGCACGCAGCGCAGCCCGCGCCGCACGCAGTAATTGAGGAAATCGACCAGCAAGGCGCGCGCTTCCGGCGAGGTCAGACCATGCAGGTCGAGTTCGTCCTGGATCACCCAATGGCTGCGGCGCAGTTTCCTGAGCGTATGCGGGGGAAGGCCCTGGCGCAGGAAGACGAGTTCTTCTCCCGTTTCAAAGCCGCTGTCCCAGGGAGCGTGATCGCTCAGGCTGTCCTCGAGCACGGCACGCTCGTCGCGCAACCGCTGTGTCGGAACGGGTCGCGGCCGCGGCCGGCCGATTTGGGCCTGGTTGAGTCGGGGCAGCGGCGTCACATCGGACCGGGAGGCGCGCAGCAGTTCCGCTTCCTCGTGTCCGTGTGCCTTGTCGTGTTTTTTCATCGTGGGGTACCACGGTCAAAATCACGTGCAGATGTGCTCGTGCAACGAATTAACGACTCGGGACACTAGGTCAGTCCTTTAGTTTCGAGGTATTTCTGCGCATCGAGCGCCGCCATGCAGCCGCTGCCGGCGCTGGTGACCGCCTGACGATAGACGTGATCCTGCACGTCACCCGCGGCGAATACCCCCGGCACGCTCGTCGCCGTGGCGTTCCCATCCAACCCGCTTCTGGTGATGATGTAGCCGTTCACCATGTCGAGTTGGCCGGCGAAGATCCCGGTGTTGGGGCGGTGACCGATCGCGATGAAAACGCCCTGCAGCTTTTTTTCAGTGAGGGCATCGGTTTTCACGTTTTTCACGCGCATGCCGGTCACGCCCGTATGGTCGCCGAGCACTTCGTCGAGCACGTGATCCCACAGGATTTCGACCTTGCCGCCGTCGACCTTCTCTGTGAGCTTGTTGACCAGGATGGCCTCGGCGCGAAACTTGTTGCGGCGGTGCACCACCGTCACGCGGCTCGCGATGTTGGACAGGTAGAGCGCTTCTTCGACCGCGGTATTGCCGCCGCCGACAACGGCCACTTCCTGGCCCTTGTAGAAAAAGCCGTCGCAGGTGGCGCAGCCCGACACGCCGCGCCCCATGAACTTGCTTTCGGACGGCAGCCCGAGATACATCGCCGAGGCGCCGGTGGCGATGACCAGCGCGTCGCAGGTGTAAGCGCCTTGATCGCCGCTCAGCGCGATCGGGTTGTCCTCCAGTTTGGCGGTGTGAACGTGATCGAAAATCACCTCGGTGTTGAAACGCTCGGCGTGCTTGAGGAATCGCTCCATCAGTTCCGGCCCTTGCACGCCGGTGGCGTCAGCCGGCCAGTTGTCGACGTCGGTGGTCGTCATCAGTTGTCCACCCTGGGCAAGCCCGGTGAGCAGAACGGGCTGCAGGTTCGCGCGGGCGGCATAGACCGCTGCAGTGTAGCCGGCGGGACCGGAGCCCAGGATCAACAGCCGGCAATGCTTGGTTGCTTGGGTCATGGCGATGGGGAAGTCGGGAACGGCATGAAAGGTAAAAAAGAGACAATTTAGCAGGTTGCGCAACGGAATGTCGAGTCAAGGAGACCGCAAGCTCCGGCCGGACGCGTGCACATCATGCGCGGCGTGACGTGGTGGGTGCGATCTGGCAGTATATAGCCTGGTTTCGTCCCGGCGCCGCGTCAGGGCGCCACAATTTTTGACGGCAACACGATGACGGGTTGAATACCATGCCGGTACCATTCGCGCTTAATCCGCAGATCCTGAAGAGAGTCCCGCTGTTTTCGTCATTTTCCGACCAGCAGCTGAGCGCCCTGTTGAGTTGTGTCCAGCATCGCAGATACCCGCGCAATTCGCTCATCGTGCGAGCCGGCGATGAAACAGATGCGCTTTATATCATCCTGTCGGGACGGGTGAAGGTGCTGATCCCGGATGATGAGGGACACGAGGTGATCCTGAGCATGATGGGCCCGCATGACTTCTTCGGGGAAATGGGGCTGCTCGACAATCAACCGCGCTCGGCCAGCGTGGAAGCGCTTGAGCCGTGCGAAATGCTGCGGGTATCGAAAGCCGGCTTCACGGCCTGCCTCAAGGACAATTTCGACCTCGCCATGCAGATCATCCGCAATCTGGTCAAGCGGCTGCGCGACGCCGATCGCAAGATCGAGAGCCTGGCGTTGATCGACGTCTATGGCCGTGTGGCGCGGCTGCTGATCGATCTGGCTGAAGAGGTCAATGGCCAATGGCTGGTGCAGCGCGCGCCGCCGAAGCAGGAGATCGCGCGCATGATCGGTGCTTCGCGCGAGATGGTGAGCCGGGTCGTGAAAGACCTGCACGAGAAAGGACTCATCCGGGCCGAGAAACGCAAGATCATTCTGCTCGACCGGCAATCGATGAGGGCGCATGGCTCATCGCGCTGACGGGGTCGTTCTTTCAGGATTGTTTTATGTGGTATATGATTCGCTGGTTCAAACCTACTGTTGCCTGGCACGGTGGCGCGGCTATTGATGCGCAGCGACAAGCAGAGGAGTCAAGCATGGCTGCTGGAAAATCTCTTTTGAATCGGGCAGCGTTCGTCGTTTTTGGCATCATCAGCAGCGCTGCTTTTGCCGCCGGCGCGGGCACCGTAACGCACCTGAGCGGCTCGCTTTCAGCGCAGCGTCCTGACGGCTCCGCGCGTATCCTGTCGCAAAGATCGGAGGTCAATCCGGGCGACGTGCTGACTACGGAGCGCGACAGCTACGCTCAGGTGAATTTTACGGACGGCAGTGCGATCACGCTGCGTCCGAATAGCTCGGTCAGGGTCGAAGCGTATGGTTTCGCCAAGGACAAGCCGCAAGAGGACAACATGTTCCTGCGCTTGCTGAAAGGGGGACTGCGAACCGTGACGGGGCTGGTCGGCAGGCGCGGCAATCAGGACGCCTACAAGATCGGCACGCAGCAGGCGACGATCGGTATTCGCGGCTCTTCCGGCGACACGCTGGAATGCTCGGAGGGCTGTCCTGGCGTGACTCCGACCAGCGACAAGCTTCCGCCGGGCGCTTATCACGCAACTCATACCGGAATCTATATCTTGCAGAACGCAGCCGGCTCCGCGCTTATCAACCCCGGGCAATTTGGCTACATAAGGGACGCCAAGACGCTGCCATCGGTTCTGCCCAAGGACCCGGGACTGAGCTTGGGTCAATTGCCGTTCTCGCTTCCTCCTGGCGGCCCCAGTCCGGAGTGCACGGTTCGCTGAACGGTCTATACATCGCGCGACCCCAAACCCCGCTTATTTGGCGGGGTTTGTTTTTTTAGCGATGACTCAGTGTTTTTTGCGCGGCAAATTCGATCAGCGCGGCTCTCTTCCCTGTACCGCATGGCGAAACGCGCGAAATCGTCCCTTGTCGCGGCAGGCCGCTCATTTGTTTCGGGAATTCAGAGGCGTTTTTCGCGCTTCCCTTCCGGTGTATAATCAAAAGCTTAATGGATTAACTTGAACCAGTGCTTTCGAGCTCGAAAACCAACGGCGGTCGAGCGGCGAAAAACCCGCTGCCACCGAGAATCGCGGCGCTGCTGCGCGAGTCGTGGTGGTTCGCGCTGCTGGCGCTGGCGCTCTACCTGCTGCTGATTCTCTATACCTACCACAAAGCTGATCCCGGCTGGTCGCACAGTCTTCGTGCCGCCACCATCCATAATGCCGGCGGCATGGTCGGCGCCTATGTCGCCGATCTCATGCTCTTCGTGTTCGGACTGTCGGCGTACTGGTGGGTGGTCTTCTGCGCTGCGATGGTGTGGCTGGGTTTCCGCCGCATCGAAACCGTGCGCGAGATCGATCGCAGGTCGTACGCCGTCGCGGCGATCGGTTTTGCGATCGTGCTGATGGCGAGCAGTGGTCTCGAGGCGCTGCGCCTTTACACCCTGAAAGCCACGTTGCCGCTCGTGCCCGGTGGCGTACTGGGCACGATTGTCGGCGAAGCGCTGTCGAAGTCGCTCGGTTTCACCGGCGGCACGCTGATTCTGCTCATGCTGTTCATCGCCGGGCTGGGCCTCTTCACCGGCGTGTCGTGGTTGACGGTGATCGAACGCCTCGGCGGCTGGATTGAAAGCGGGTATTTTTATGTGACGCAGAAGTGGCAGGAGCGCGCGGACCGCCGCGCCGGCGCGCAGGCGGTGATCCAACGTGATGAGTTGGTGGAGGAGAGCAAGAAAAAATTCGAAATCCACGAGCCGATACGGATCGAGCCGCCCGCTGTCGAGATTCCCAAGTCACCGCGCGTCGAGCGCGAGAAGCAGGTTCCGTTGTTTGAGAACCTGCCCGATTCGCTCCTGCCGCCGCTGCACCTGCTCGATGAGCCGGAGAAGAACGTCGAGGTGTTATCCGCCGACACGCTCGAATTCACTTCGCGCCTGATCGAAAAAAAGCTGCTCGATTTCGGCGTCGAGGTGAAAGTCATCGCCGCCTACCCTGGTCCGGTCATCACGCGCTACGAAATCGAGCCGGCGGTGGGCGTGAAAGGCAGCCAGATCATCAACCTGGTGCGCGATCTCGCGCGCGCGCTGTCGGTGGTGAGCATCCGTGTGGTCGAAACGATACCCGGCAAGAGCTGCATGGGGCTCGAAATCCCCAATCCGACGCGCCAGATCGTGCGCCTGACGGAGATCCTGAGCTCCCAGGTCTACGCCGACATGCACTCGCCGCTCGCCCTCGCGCTCGGCAAGGACATTGCCGGCAATCCCATCGTCGCCGATCTGGCGCGCATGCCGCACCTCCTGATCGCCGGGACGACCGGCTCGGGCAAGTCGGTGGCGATCAACGCGATGATTCTGAGCCTGCTCTATAAATCGCCGCATGCGCAGGTGAAGCTCCTCCTGATTGATCCCAAGATGCTCGAACTCTCGGTCTACGAGGGCATTCCGCATCTGCTGGCGCCGGTGGTGACCGACATGCGCCAGGCCGCCAACGCGCTCAACTGGTGCGTGATCGAGATGGACCGGCGCTACAAGTTTATGAATCATCTCGGCGTGCGCAACATGGCGGGCTTCAACCAGAAAGTGCGCGAGGCGATCAAGGCCAGGAAGCCGATCCCCAACCCGCTCACTTCCACTCCCGATAATCCCGATCCGTTGCGCGAAATGTCGCTGATTGTGGTTGTCATCGACGAGCTTGCCGACCTCATGATGGTGGTCGGCAAGAAGTTCGAGGAACTGGTCGCACGGCTCGCGCAGAAAGCGCGTGCTGCGGGCATCCACCTCATCATTGCAACGCAGCGGCCGTCGGTCGACGTCATCACCGGCTTGATCAAGGCCAATATTCCTTCGCGCATCGCGTTCCAGGTGGCGGCGAAGGTCGATTCGCGTACGATCCTCGACCAGATGGGCGCCGAAGCGCTGCTGGGACAAGGCGACATGCTGTGGCTGCCTCCCGGCACCGGCTATACGCAGCGCGTGCACGGCGCGTTCGTCGCCGATCAAGAGGTGCATAAAGTCGTTGATTATCTGAAGAATCTGGCGCAACCGCAGTATGTGGAGAGCGTGCTCGAAAGTCCCGAGCCGGAAGCCGAGGGTGCGCTGGAAGGGCCGGACGCCGAGTCCGATCCGCTCTACGATCAGGCGGTGGCGATCGTGTTGAAGACGCGGCGCCCCTCGATCTCGCTGGTACAACGGCATCTGCGCATCGGCTATAACCGGGCGGCGCGGTTGATCGAGCAGATGGAGCGTAGCGGCATGGTTTCGCCGATGCAGTCGAACGGCAACCGTGACGTGCTGGGGCCGGCGTCAGCCGTGGAATCCGACGAACGTTAATGCGCTATCTCCTGGTCCTCCTGTTATGGCTGCCGGCGGTCGTAGGCGCCGCCAGTGTCGATTCGCTCAAGGCGTTTCTCAACCAGACGACTTCCGCCAAGGCGCGCTTTGCGCAGATGGTGCTCGACAAGAATCTCAAGATGCTGCAGCAGGCGACCGGCACCATGCAGTTCTCGCGTCCCGGGAAATTTCGCTGGGAGTACAACAAGCCGTACGAGCAGATCATCGTCGGCGACGGTTCGCGGCTGTGGATATACGACAAGGACCTGAACCAGGTCACGGTACGCAAACTCGACCGCGCGCTGGGTTCGAGCCCGGCCGCGCTGCTCGCGGGCAGCAACGAGATCGAAAAGAACTATACGCTCGCCAGCGTCGGTAACCAGGAAGGACTCGATTGGCTGGAAGCGGTGCCCAGGATTAAGGACAACGCGTTCGAGCGCATCCGGCTGGGCTTCGGAAAAACGGGCCTGGAGGCGATGGAGTTGAGGGACCAGTTCGGCCAGGTCACGGTGATCAAGTTCGCCGATCTTGAGCGCAATCCCAAACTGTCACCCGAGGCATTCCGATTCACACCGCCCAAAGGGGCTGACGTCATCAGCGAATAAGAGTTTTCCTAAAACGCTGATTAGCCGCCGATGAACGCCGATTAACGCCGATAAAGAAACAAAGACAAGCCACAGAGGGCACAGAGTTCACAGAGAAAACAAGTACCATCGGTTTGAGCATTCAGCTCTCCGTGATCTCTGTGGCCAAATCATTATGATTGTGGTTTTAGTTTTGGTTTTGATCTTATCCGCGTTCATCGGCGTTCATCGGCGGCTAACTCGTTTTTAAATGGATCCTGATCTTTTTCAGAAGCGCGAGCCGCAAGCGCCGCTTGCGGAAGCGCTGCGGCCGCGGACGCTCGACGAAGTCGTAGGCCAGTCGCACCTGCTGGGAGCAGGCAAGCCGCTGCGGCTTGCGTTCGAGGCGCGCAAACCGCATTCGATGATCCTGTGGGGGCCGCCCGGCGTCGGCAAGACGACGCTGGCGCGGCTGATGGCGCAGGCGTTCGACGCCGAGTTCATCGCGATCTCGGCGGTACTTTCCGGCGTCAAGGACATCCGCGATGCCGTGCAGCGGGCGGAACTGGAATTGCAGCAACGGGGCCGCCAAACGATCCTGTTCGTGGACGAAGTTCATCGCTTCAACAAGGCCCAGCAGGACGCGTTTCTGCCGTATGTGGAGCGGGGGCTGATCACCTTCATCGGCGCCACCACCGAGAATCCTTCGTTCGAAGTCATCGGCGCATTGCTGTCACGCGCCGCGGTTTACGTGCTGCAGCCGTTGTCCGACGCCGAGCTCGGATTGCTCTTCGGCCGCGCACAGCAACGCGCACTCGACGGGCTCAGGTTTTCGGAAGGGGCGCGGCAGATGCTGATCGGTTACGCCGACGGTGATGCGCGCCGGCTGCTCAACATGCTCGAACAAGTCGATACCGCCGTCGGGAAAAACAGACAGGACGAGATCGGCGAAACCTTCGTCAAGCATACGCTGACGCAGAGCCTGCGCCGCTTCGACAAGGGCGGCGACGCATTCTACGATCAGATCTCGGCGCTGCACAAGTCGGTGCGGGGTTCAGCGCCTGACGCGGCGCTTTACTGGCTGACCCGCATGCTCGACGGCGGCGCCGATCCGCTCTACATCGGCCGGCGGCTCATCCGCATGGCGGTCGAGGACATCGGGCTCGCCGATCCGCGCGCGCTCAGGATCGCGCTCGACGCATGCGAAACCTACGAGCGGCTGGGATCGCCGGAAGGCGAGCTTGCGTTGGCGGAAGCCGCGTTGTATCTGGCGGTCGCACCGAAGAGCAACGCCGCTTACGTTGCGTACAGCAGCGCGCGCGAACTCATCGCCAACGACAAATCACGGCCGGTGCCGGAACACCTCCGCAACGCGCCGACCAGGCTGATGAAGGAACTGGGGTATGGCCGGGACTATCGCTATGCCCATGATGAACAGGGGGCGTACGCGGCGGGGGAGAATTATTTTCCGGACGACATGGCGCAACCGCGGTTATACGAGCCGACGCAGCGCGGTCTGGAAGCAAAAATCAAAGAGCGGCTCGACCATCTGCGCGAACTCGACCGCAAGGCCAAGAAATAGAACCCTATTGCCCCAAGTATTCGATTACGTGCAGGCCGGTCCCGGCGCGGTCAGTGATATAAGCCAAGCCTCTGTAATCGATATCAACGTCATTGGTTTGAATGACCGTCTTTAACCGCGGTACTGTTGTTGCCGTTGTCTTCGGGATGTAATACCCGACTTCCTGCATGTCATACGGGTCAGAGAGGTCCAGTATTCTCAACCCTGCGCTGAAATACACGAGATAGAGAAGGTTCTTGTTGTCTTTGAGTGAGTAGAGTTTGCCGTCTCTTGTTTCTGCAAATTGATGCGGACCAAAGCGGCCCCCTCGTTGGAGAAAATCGCCATCCGGAACCCTGAAGGTGGCTACGTTGATCGGGTTGTTCCATGCAGTCACATCGAGCATGTATAGCGCTTTTCTG
Organism: Betaproteobacteria bacterium RIFCSPLOWO2_12_FULL_62_58; assembly: GCA_001772005.1. GTDB lineage: Bacteria > Pseudomonadota > Gammaproteobacteria > Burkholderiales > SG8-41 > DSOT01. The sequence continues at coordinate 19,553 of MERI01000253.1, forward strand.
ACTTCGTGGCCCTGATAGTCCGCATCGCTGGCCTCGTTTACAAAAACAATAAAATCCCTGATGTCGCCGAAGCCCGGTGTGAAGTTGCGACATTTCACCCCGTAGAACGGCATCGAGGTATGGGGCCCTTTGAAGGGCGGCTCGATGGTGAAATCAAGAATCGTCTTCGGCTTGGATATGTTGCTGATATCCAGCACGGCTACATTGCCGCCCTTGGCGTAGGACAGGTAAACCCGCTTGTTTGGCATGTCCACCACGGGATGGTGCAGGCTGAGTCCTTTACTACCCGGGTCGGGTTCCGTCAGCTTCTGACCGGGAAACCAGTGGTTCGATACATACTTCGGTTTGGATGGATTTGACAGGTCCCAAATCACCAGATGGCCACCCGGCCGAAAACCGGGCTCGCATACCGAGCCAAAGTACAAGCCGGTGGACTCATCCCACCAGCCTTTATGGGCCCAAGTCAGCGGGCCGGCCGGTGTATCGGCGGCACTGGAAACATATACCGGTTTGGACCGGTCGGTGATATCAAAGACCTGAAAGCTGCAAGCTGTTGCCGTCTCGTGATTGCGGATCAGGTAGTCATTTCCATCATGAAGACTCTTCACGACCTGGACGGCACGGCAATTGGCTCCTGGAGCACCCGGTATGTGGGCGACTATCGTGGGTTTCCCGGGGTCGGAGACATCCAGTATTGAAGTCCCGTTGTCCTCGGATTTCCCGGTCAGAGGGTTAGGCCGGTTTCCCGGAAGGTGCCCAACGTAGCACCAGTCTTTTCTTAACTCGACCTGCAACGATTCGCGTCCTTGCAGGTCGCTGAACCCTACGAGTCGGGTGCGAGACGATTCACTGGCATGTGCTTCCTGAGATTGCATCGGCGGTCTCCCATGATTGGCGGAAATTTGTCCGGTGACATCCTGTCGTCTCCGCGATATTGTAGTACTTAATCGGAAGGTCTTGTTGATCGGTTGGGGAAAAGCTCAAATAGTGCCGCGACGGCGGCACGCGTCTCATTTCGCGAGTCCGAGATCGACCAGGAACGCCCGGGTCTGGACGCTGTCCCGCTCAATGTACTTCCGCGTTTCGACGCTCCCCATGTACTCGCTCGACCAGAAGTTGGTCTCCAGCTCTTTCTTCCACTCCTCGGAGTCGCTCATGCGCCGCAGGATCCCCTCCCAGTAGGCGATCTGAGCCTCCGTCATGCCCTTCGGGCCGATGATGCTGCGCCAGCTCGATACCACGGCGTCGTACCCTTGCTCGCGCCAGGTCGGCACATCGGCGAGCACGTCGGGAAGGCGCCTGGGCGAGGTGACGGCGTCCAGCCGCAGTTGCCCGTTGCGCAGCATCGAAGCCGCGAGCCCGGCCGTGATCGGGACGACGTCGATGTGTCCGCCGAGCATCGCCGTGGTTGCGGCGCCGCCCGACGGGAAGATGACGGTGCGCACTTTCTTCACGTCGATGCCGGCTTCTTTGAGCGCCGCGGCCGCCCCCTGGTGGTTGGGGTTGCCGAGGCTCGTGGCGATGCCGAAGCTCAGCGAACCGGGATCCTTCTTCAGGCGCTCGAGCAGGTCCCTGCCGCTCTTGACCGGCGAGTCGGGCTTGACCGTGACCGCGATGTACTCGTTGAACAGGGTTGCCACGGGGGTGAACTCCGTGTAGCTCGGCCCGAGTCCGACGATGTTGTTGGTGAGCAGCGATTTGTTTGCCATCGCGACGTGGTGGCCGTTGCCCGGATGCTGGTTGAGATAGGCATAGGCGACGCTGTTGCCGCCTCCCGGCTTGTTCACCACCGTGATCGGCACTTCGAGTTGCCGCTGTTCTTGCAGGACCTTCGCCATGATGCGGAGGATCCGGTCGCCCCCTCCGCCGGGCGCGTTGGCGGCTATCAGTTCGACAGCCTTGTCCGGCTTCCACGCTGACACCGCCGCGTGCGCGGCGTCCATGGCGAGCGGTGCGGTCAACGCGAGCAGGGCAGGTAGCATCCAGCTCCGATTCACAGCGGCTGCGCATCTGGCGCTGTCGAGCGTGGCGGTACTGCCCTTCGAAGCGAGATTGATGCGTATGCCGCGCACTCCTGCACCGCGCATGTCTTCCAACTCGCGGTTATTGAAGTGCTCACTCGGTTTGCGCATATCCGGGTCCGCGCCGGGAGTCGTGGGCGCTTTGGGGGCGAGTCTTGAAGACGGATTCAAGGTCATCTGGGTGTGGTGGGAGAGTTATGTTCGGGATGTGACGCGAATGGCAGGGCGACTGTAGAGGATCGAAAAACAGCGTGTCAAGGGGTGGTGGCAGATCAAAAACTCCGTGATAATGTTGCGCTCCGAAGTCGGGGTCGAGGAACAGATGCTGGATATTCAATTATTGCGTAGTGATCTGCCGGGCGTGGCGAAGCGGCTTGCCGACCGCGGTTTGAGTCTGGACGTGACAGCCTTCGAAGCGCTCGAAGCGCAGCGCAAGACGGTGCAGGTCGAGACCCAGGAACTGCAGGCGCGGCGCAACCAGCTCTCGAAGCAGATCGGGCAGGCCAAGGCGAAAGGCGAGGACGCCTCGCAATTGATGACGCAGGTCAATGCCCAGGCCGATCAGTTGAAGGCGCTTGAGCAGCGCCTGGTGGAAATCCAGGGCAGGTTAAACGAGTTCCTGCTCGTCATCCCCAATGTGCCGCACGTCAGCGTGCCGGTCGGAACATCGCCCGAAGACAATCTCGAAGTCAGAAGAGTGGGTGTGCCGCGCACATTCGACTTCGTGGTGAAAGATCACGTCGATATCGGCGCGGGGCTCAAGATGCTCGATTTCGACACTGCGGCCAAGATCAGCGGCGCGCGCTTCGTGCTGATGACGGGGGCGATGGCGCGGCTGCACCGGGCGATCGCGCAGTTCATGCTCGATGTGCACACCGCCGAGCACGGCTACACCGAGGTCTATGCGCCTTATCTCGTCAACGCGGCGAGCGTGCAAGGGGTGACCAGCCTGCAGAAGTTCGAGGGGGACCTCTTCGCCGTTCCGCGCGACAACGAGGAGAAGCTCTATCTCATCCCGACCGCCGAGGTGCCGGTCACCAATATCGTGCGCGGCGAGATCGTCCCATTGCAACAACTGCCGCTCAAGTTCGTGTGCCATACCCCGTGCTTTCGCAGCGAAGCGGGATCGCACGGCAAGGACACGCGCGGCATGATCCGCCAGCACCAGTTCGACAAGGTGGAGTTGGTGCAGATCGTGCATCCGCAGAAGTCGTACGATGGCCTCGAGGAACTGACAAGCCATGCCGAGGTGATCCTGAAGCGGCTTGAACTGCCGTATCGCACGGTGACGCTGTGCACCGGCGACATGGGGTTTTCCTCGGCCAAGACCTATGACATCGAGGTTTGGCTGCCGGCGCAGAATACCTACCGCGAGATTTCCTCGTGCAGCAACTTCGAGGCGTTCCAGGCGCGGCGCATGCAAGCGCGTTTCCGCAATGAGAAAGGCAGGCCTGAACTGGTGCACACACTGAACGGATCAGGCCTCGCCGTGGGACGCACACTAGTGGCAGTCCTGGAAAACTATCAACGGGCGGACGGCGGAGTGGATATCCCCACCGTCCTTCAACCCTACATGGGAGGGTTGAAAGCTATTGAGCCCGCGCCGTGAGGTATCCGTGCGGCTAGGAGTTTGTCGAACTTGGCCCCGACAAACTCCTAATGCAAAACCGGCGCCAGGAAAATTGCAAAGAGGATAGCGGATATGCGAATTTATCCGTGCTTTTCTTCGTATTCGGCCGCGTCGAGTAGGTTCTTCTTCCAAATTATCAGCCGGTTTTGCTGTTAGCAGCCTGTCGGACGCCTAAGCCCGGCAGGCTGCTAGGCGGTCTGAGTCCGCGCTGGTAAAATCGCGCGTGCGCACGGAGAGATGCCAGAGCGGTTGAATGGGCCGGTCTCGAAAACCGGAATACGCGCAAGCGTATCGTGGGTTCGAATCCCACTCTCTCCGCCAAAACAGTTAATAAACGAATGATTTACAAGAATAAATTGTAGATATCTCCTTTCAACACACAAACTAGCCCACATTCCAGCGCCCGCACCCGTTTCGAAGAGATAGAACCTCAGTCGATCGCCATCAAAGCGCGGTTGACCGCGGCCCATTAAGCGGGACTCCGCTCGCTTTAGGACACTTGCCACGCTGCGCCAGGATCGCGCGGCGTCGCGATGTTGATACCCTGATGCCATCTATTTTCATCCTGTCGGCATTTCCCGCTGCCGGGTTCATTTTTTATGCTGCCGCCCGATCCAACGCCCAAACGTAGGCGCCAGATCGCGAGCATCGAGCATCGCGAGGTCAACAGTCAGAATCGAAGCGCCCGGACCGCTCAGCGCATAGGCAGCGCCGCGTTTCTCGATACGGGAACCCATGCTTGCGACAGAGCTCTTTCACCGCCACCCCAGCCTCGGCTTCCTTCAAAAAACTGATGATCTGCTGCGCCGTGAAACACTTCTTCTTCATGCCCGCTTCTCCTTCCAGAAACGGACCTTACTAACTTCCGCGTGGTAGTGTCTAATGGGAGCAGGTCGCTTGCCACTCTTTTCCGGTTTTACGGTCTAACCTTCGCTTGAAAGGACGGACCGTTAGCACGGTGCTTTCAAAACTGCCAGATCCCCGTTGCCCGCCCCGCCTTCAAAAACGTGGCAAGGTGCGGCGGGTCAATGTTTCTGCTCCCCCTTCTTTTACCGCACGCCCTATCTCATCTGGCGTGAAGCCGGTGGCCAGAGCTTGAATAATGTCCAGCACGTAACTACGCAGATACGTATTGCGACGCAGGCTCACAAATGTAGTCATCGGTTCAAACAAATGACTTGCATCGATAGCGCGGAGCTTAGTGTCGCGGGATCGGTCGAATACGACGGCAGAAAGAATCGTGATGCCGAGGCCTAATTCCACATAGATTTTGCAGACATCAGCATCCACCGCGCTTGATATTACCTTTGGTGTTAGCCCCCCTCTCTCGAAAATCCCCGAGAATCTCCAGGGTCCTGCGGTGTTGGATCGATGCGCTATGATCGGATACTTTGCGATTTCCGATAGCGTTGGTTTCTTGACCTTTAATAGCGGGTGGCCTGCTTTCACGACAACGATTTGCGAAAGCTCAAAGCACGGAAGCATAACGAGATTCGGAAAAGCGCGCGTGCCTTCTGTCCCAATTGCCATATCTGCTTCTCCGGCATCGACCAGCTCGCAGATCTGAGTGGGATTGCCTTGCAGCAGCCCAAGCTGAATCTTCGGGTGTCGAGTTACAAAACGTTCGATTATTCTTGGCAAAAGATATCGTGCCTGAGTGTGAGTGGCGGCTATGGTGAAGTTTCCCGAGTCGCGAGCCACGAAATCCTCTCGAATATGCCGAAGATTATCGGCGTCTGCCAGCATTCGCCGTGCTACCTCTAAGACTTCTCTGCCCAAATCGGTCAAGCCTAATACTTGATTTCGTTTACGGGTGAAGAGGGCGAAGCCTAGTTCGGCTTCGAGTAATCGAATTTGTTTACTAACGGCTGGCTGTGAAACATGCGAGGCTTCTGCGGCGGCAGAGATATGATTTCCTTGGCGAACTATCTCCAAAAGGAGACGCAACTGCCTCAATGTCATCAGAGCGAGAATAACCTAAAGGTTATGCCAGAATTCGAAAACATTCTGGCACGAAATGCTGAAAAACGCTACATTGGCTTTAAATACTGATCTGTCGGAATGCGACACGATTGGCACCGGCTTGTGTCTCGTGTCGCGCGCGCAAGGAGGAGAGCGCCGAGATGATCCGTCTATCCATCTGCGCTGTATTTTCGGTCTGCTTATTATGTTTCGCCGGTGCACTACCTGCGCAACCTTATCCGAGTAAGCCGATTCGCCTCGTCGTCCCGTACGCGCCAAGCGGCGGTACCGATGTTTTTGCACGCCTCCTCTCGCAGAAGCTGAGTGAGATTCTGAGATACCAAGTCGTAGTCGAAAATCGCGCCGGGGCAAATGGCATTATTGGGTCAGAAATTGTGGCTAACGCGCCTGCTGACGGCTATACACTTCTCATCACAACAAACGCCCTAACGGTGAACCCAAGTCTTTACCAAAAGATCCCCTATGACACGCTGAAGGCCTTTGCACCTGTAACAATCGGCGCGACCACCTATAACTTGCTCGCCGTGCACCCGTCGCTCCCGGTGAAGACGGTAAAAGACCTAATTACATTGGCTAAAGCGAGACCTGGCCAACTCAATTTCGCCTCGGGCGGCACTGGGCAGCCGTCTCATCTTGCTGGCGAGTTATTTAGGCTCATGGCGGGAATAAAGATTGTGCACATTCCATATAAGGGGACGGGCGCATCGATAGCCGATCTGCTCAGCGGAAATGTTCCACTCACGTTTAGCAGCATTCCGTCGCTTCTACCGTACGTGACGAGCGGCAAGCTACGGCCGCTCGGGGTTACGGGGCCTAAACGAGTTTCGGTGCTCCCCAATGTGCCTCCGGTTGCCGAAACCCTGCCAAAGTTTGACATGAGGCTCTGGTACGGGATCCTGGCTCCGGCGGGAACGTCCAAAGAGATTGTTGACAAGCTCCATTCAGCAATCGTCAAAGCGTTAGCCTTTCCAGAAATTAAGAACAGACTCTCCAATCTAGCTTACGAACCTGGGGGCGAGACCCCGGAAGAATTCGGTGCCGTGATTAAGCGTGATCTTGTGCAATGGGCTCGAGTTATCAAGGAAGCTGGCATCCGCATGCAATGAGTCAGAATTGCAAGCAGCACTTTTTGGGGAAGTACACATGTTGACACAGTTTGCAGATTCGGCACTTGCCCTTCCAGCGCGTAGTAAGAAACCTAGGCGTTCCGGTATTACCTCGATGGTCGACTTTGGACCGGACACCTTTGGCTGGACCGGTGGCGAACGCGGAATTCGGGACCTTCTCGATGTGGCGAGCGAGCACATCGATTACGCAAAAATCTACGCACTGAATGCGCTGCTGATTCCGGCAGATGTGGTCACTCGCACGACACAGCTCTACCGCGACGCCGGTGTCGCGCCTTTTGCCGGCGGCATCCTATTTGAGTACGCCTATTTAAAGAACGAGATTGACGCGCTGATCGCGCTTGTGCAGCGGCTTGGCATTCCAGGCCTGGAAATCTCGGAGAATTATGTGAGTCTCACGCAGGAGGAACGTCGCCGCACGGTCGATCGATTCCAAAACGCGGGACTACGGGTGGTATACGAGTTTGGCCGCAAGAATCCTGAAGAGCCGGTAAGCATTGATTATCTGCAAGAAGTCGTTACCGAGATGGCGACACGGGGTATCAATCACGTCACTATAGAACAGTGCGAGATCGATTTGCTTGTGGAATCGTCGCCCGATGCCCTGCGGTTGCTCGCTAGCCAGCCGTGGTTTGAGCATATCGTGATCGAAGTCGATCCGTATCGTTTTCCTGAACAGCACGCAAAAATAATCCGGGACTTTGGCCCGGAAGTAAATCTGGCCAACGTCACTGCAGGTCAGGTTCTTCGGCTCGAAGGCTTCCGGCGCGGAATCGGCCGCCCCGTAAATTACTCGCTCGTTTCAGGAGACGGCTCCCACCCAGCAGGGATACGGCAGTAATTTCTTGCGAAAATTATCAGGAAAGCAAGAGAAGCATGAGTCATGCTGAATTCGGCGAATCGGGCATCTACGATAGCTGCAGCAGGCAATACAGGGGCATGCACAGTTCCTTCACAGCACAAAGATGCTGTGAAAGAAGCGCTGTTGCCAAGAGAGGGTGCGTTATCTCGATAGCGGCAAATAGGCAATCTTCCGAACAGGAGAGATCGATGCCAAACAACCGAAACTCTGGCGGAAGACGGCATTTGGGATTTTTGCTCCTGTTGCTCGTGCTCGGCCTCGCGAGTAATGCCCACGACGCTGTTCCCGCGTCGGGTCAATGGAAACCTAGCAAAAAGATCGAATTCGTTGTCGGCACTTCCCCCAGCGGAATTTTTGATCAAACAGCCCGCTTGCTGCAGACGATTTTACGAGAAAAGAAGATCGTCGATGTGCCAATTATTGTCATCAATAAACCGGGAGGGGCCGAAACGATCAGCAACACATATCTCAACCAACATAAAGGCGACGGCCATTATCTTGGGATCACTTCAGGCAATGTATTGAGCAACCATATTCTCGGCAAGAATCCGATTACCTACCGCGACCTCAGTCCGATCGCCATGTTGTTCAGCGAAGCCACCGTCATCGCGATCAAAGCCGACTCTCCGATCAGTAGCGGTCAAGAGCTAGTGATGAAGCTTAGACAAGACCCACAAGCGCTGACGTTTGCGGTCGGCAGTACATTGGGCAGCGTTCCACACGTTGCGGTGAGTTTCATCATGAAAGCTGCAGGAGGCGATATAAGAAAAATGACGGCAGTAACATATCGATCGTCGGGTGAATCAATCATCGCGCTCCTTGGTGGGCATGTTGACGTCATCGCGGGAGCCGTCACTTTGGTGGGGCCGCATGTCAAGGCAGGGAAGTTACGCCTGATCGGCGTTGCTTCGACGCAGCGGTTAAAAGGCGTGTTTGCCGACGTGCCCACTCTCAGAGAGCAAGGTATCGACGGTGTAGTTATCAATTGGCGCGGGATATTTGGTCCGAAAGACCTAGGCGCCGGACAAGTGGCTTATTGGGAGGAGGTATCTCGCGAGGCTACTGAAACAGAGATATGGAAAAAACACCAGAAAGAGAATTTATGGGAGGACACATTTATGCGCGGTAACGAGTTCAAATCGTTCTTGGAAAGTGAATACGCGAAAACGAGGGCGATTCTGGACGAACTCGGATTGGCCAAGTAAGTTTGTTCTATGACTCAATTAGGTAATTTCTCACGCGGAATCAGCAAAGCCGCTGGGTTATTGGAAATACGCACAGGGGCATCGAAGTGAGTCAATGCGGCGCCTGCGCCACCTTGCTCCGACATTTCGCTACCGGCATTTCGAACAGGAGATCATCAATATGGATATCAGGACCAAAAACTACGATGTAATCATCGTTGGCGGCGGTAATGCAGCGCTTTGCGCAGCGCTTTCGGCGCAAGAAGAAGGAGCAAAGGTGGTGCTACTTGAGCGAGCGCCAGAGTCGGAGCGTGGGGGTAACAGCAGTTTCGCCGAGACGATGCGCTTCGTCTATAACGGAGTCAATGATATACGCGCGCTTTGCCCAGATTTGACCGATGAAGAAGTGGCGTCGAGCGACTTCGGTGTCTATACGGAGGCGCAGTTTTTCGATGACATGGCGAGAATCACACAAAACCGAACCGACCCGGATCTATGCGAGATCTTGGTGAGAAGCAGCGGTGCCACTGTGCAATGGATGCACCAAAACGGCGTGCGATTTATGCCGTATTTTGGCAAGCAGGCATACAAGATCGATGGAAAGTTCAAGTTCTTTGGCGGCGTCACGCTCAGTTTGTGGGGCGGCGGAGAAGCCCTCATCGATGCCCTCTCCAAGACGGCCCGGAAGAAAGGCATCGATATTTTCTACGATGCTTGGGTGCGGGATTTGGTGTACTCCGATAGCGGCGTGTCAGGAGTGGTGGTCAGAATGAAAGGAGTCACTCAGACAATCAAGGCACGCGCGGTAGTTCTTGCGTGTGGCGGCTTTGAGTCAAACGCAGAATGGCGTGACCGTTACCTGGGGCCCGGTTGGGATCTTGCAAAAGTGCGTGGCACGAAATACAACACGGGCGATGGGCTCGAGATGGCGCTGCGAATCGGGGCGTCGCCATATGGGCATTGGGCAGGCTGCCATGCGGTGAGCTGGGAACGATACGCAACAGAGTTTGGTGACCATGCGATAACGCCCCAGTTCCAGCGCCATAGCTATCCCTTCTCGATCATGGTGAATGCAAACGGGAAACGGTTTCTAGACGAAGGTGCCGACATCCGGAACTACACGTACGCCAAGTATGGGCGAATGGTGTTGGAGCAACCGGGGCAGTTCGCCTATCAGATCTACGATTCCAAATGGCTTAACAACTTATTTGATACCTATCGAGGGAAGCATGTCTCTAAGATACGAGCGAACACGCTTGAGGAGCTGGCGGATAAGCTGGAGGATGTCAACAGAGATCAGCTTCTCAAGACGATCAAGGAGTTCAACGCTGCGGTAAAAACTGATGTGCCATTCAACCCAAACATCAAGGACGGCCGTTGTACTACTGGCCTCGAAATTCCCAAGTCAAACTGGGCCAATCCAATAGATACGCCGCCATTTGAAGCCTACGCCGTGACTTGTGGAATAACCTTTACGTTTGGTGGCGTTCGCATCACCAAGGAGGAGGCCCAAGTCATGAATACTAATCACGAACCCATACCGGGGTTGTTTGCTGCGGGCGAAATGGTGGGCGGCATCTTTTGTTTCAACTATCCCGGAGCGAGCGGGCTTACGAGCGGCTCTGTCTTTGGACGCCTTGCAGGGCGCAGTGCTGCGCGCTCCGCAAAGTCCAAGCGGGCGGCCGCATAAGTTGTTGGTTCGAGCTGAGGAATGGGAGACAAGAATGGGTATTCCCTTTGTTTTCTTAGGCTCTGGTCACGGTGGGGCCGTTCGCTACTCGCATATCGTCATTAGCAAGAAGAGATCTATTCAATGCCGTGCGGCAGTAAGGTGCGGCCTGGCGCTTCTTATCGCGTTATCAGCAGTTCTCTCATTTGCCCAATCTTATCCGACGCGCCCAATTAGGCTCGTCGTCGGATTCGCTCCCGGAGGCGCAAACGACATCGTTGCGAGAATTCTTGCGCAGAAGCTATCCGACAACATTGCCCAACAAGTCGTAGTGGACAACCGATCTGGTGCTGATGGAGCGATTGCCACTGCGATAGTCGCCAAGTCATCATTACCGGACGGTTACACATTGCTGCTCGTCCCGGCTTCATTCTCTTACAGCACGGCGCTTCAGCCGAATCTGTCCTACGTTCCGGAACGAGATTTCTCCGCGGTTTCGCTTGTCGCCACTGCACCATTTATTCTTCTCGCAAGCCCCAGTTTTTCCGTATTCACCATCGCAGAACTTATCACTTTTGCCAAAGCTAGCCCGGGGCCGCTTGCATATGCGACTGGCGGTGTCGGCAATCTAACCCACCTGGCAGGGGAACTTTTCAAGAAGATGGCGGGCATTAACCTCAACGCAATTCCTTATCGTGGCACGGGTCCGGCACTGGTTGATCTGATGGGTGGCCAAGTGCCCCTGCAAATGGCTGCGATCCTCGCAGCGGTGCCTCATGTAGCGTCAGGCAAAGTTCGCGCATTAGGTGTGACGTCCTCCAGACGCTCTCAAGTCATGCCAGTTGTTCCCACGATCGCTGAAGCTGGTGTCCTTGGGTACGAGGCTGTCGGATGGTGGGCCATTGTGGTGCCCCGAGGAGTGCCTGTGGAGATCGTAACAAGCCTCAACCGGGCTATCGGTTCGGCACTTGCAACGCCAGATGTGCGGGAGAAGCTCCTACGGGTGGGTGCTGAACCGGCAGCAAGTACCCCTGAGGCCCTAGTTGCTCACATCGACAGTCAGTCGAAGAAGTGGACTAAAGTCCTGAAAGAGGCGCATATTCAGCTTAAATAGTTTGTCGCGTCGCGTTGGACCAAGATTACATACAGATATTCGTTTATCGAAGGATTTCAAGCAGCGGTGCCACTACTCCCGGCACCAGCGGGGGCAACATGACTCCAGAGCCAATGAAGATGATTGAAGCCGAGCCAGTTCACACGCAAAAGCGACCGATTGCGAGGTCGCTCGCCGAGTTCGCCTGCAATTTGAGCTACGATGCCATTCCACCGCGCGTGTGCGAGCGCGCCAAGTACAACATTCTCGATGCGGTGGGCAATGCGCTTGCGTCAACTCATTACGACTTTGCCCATCGCATCCTGTCAGGCATACGTAGCTTGGGCGAAGAGGGCAGGAGCGCAGTGATCGGCATGCCGGTCCGGCTTCCGCTGCGCGATGCGGTGCTAATGAACGGCGCCCTGGTCCACGGGTTAGATTATGACGACACCCACATGAAAGCGATCATTCACGCGTCCGCGAGTGCGTTACCGTGCGCGCTTGGCGTCGCTGAGCACATTAGCGCGAGCGGCCGGGACTTTCTAGCGGCCTATATCTTGGGGGTCGAAGTCGCTACCCGGATTAGCGCTGCTGCTAAAGGAGGATTCCATCAGATCGGATTCCACCCAACGGGCCTGGTTGCTCATTTTTCATGCGCGCTGATCGCGGGGCACCTCTTAAGACTCAACGCCTCCCAGCTTACGATGGCTCAGGGTATTGTCGGCAGTACCGCTGCGGCAAGCCATGAGTTTCGGGAAACTGGCGCATGGAACAAGCGGCTGCATCCCGGCTGGGCGGGGGTTGCCGGCATCACAGCAGCGACACTCGCGCGCAGCGGTTTCGTCGCGCCGGACACAGTTTATGAAGGCCGCTTCGGACTATTCAAAAGCCATCTCGGAAGTCTGGAGAGCGGGGTAAATTACGGCACAATTACCGAGGCGCTGGGTGAAAAATGGGAAACTGCGGAAGTCACGATCAAGCCTTTCCCGGTGTGCCATTTCATCCATGCCTGCGCCGACGCTGCGCTCGCGGTCCGACGCCAGCATCGACTGAAACCGGGCGATATCGCGCACATCCAAGCGTTCATTCCCAAGGAAACAATGCACATCATTGCGGATCCGCCTGAAGTCAAACTGCGCCCGAACACCAGCTATCAGGCCAAGTTCAGCGTGCAGTTTTGCATTGCTGCCTGCCTTGCCCGCGGCAAATTGGGGCTGGCGGAACTCGAGAGCGACGTGCTCACCGACCCTGAAGTGCTCGCGCTCGGAGACAAGATCAAGTGCGAGGCCGACCCGGACTCGGCATTCCCGAAGTATTTCAGCGGCGGTGTCACGGTGACCACCAAGGACGGGGGTAAATTCACCCACATGGAGCCCATCAACCGCGGCGCCGGTGAGCGGGCACTGAGCGAAGGGGAGATCGTTGCGAAATTTATGGACAATGCTGGGCTTTCAGTGGCGCGCAGCCGCGCTGAGGCGTTGCGCGACTTGATCCTCGGTTGCGAACGCCACAATGGCCGCGAACTAGCCCGCGCTTTGTGTGAAGCTTGACGCCAACAAGGGCGGAGCCGGCCAGGCGTCGCTGCGTCGTGCGGTGTCTGAATTCCTGGAGCATTATCACGCGGAACGCAACCATCAGGGACTTAGCAATCGACTGATTCGGTCGCCCCCGAGAATTGCCGCTAATGACGGAATGATACGTCGCCGGCAGCGACTCGGCGGGATGCTCAACTTCTACTATCGCAAGGCGGCGTGCACGGAACTAGTCGAATTTCTGGATAGTACGAGCTCGACTCGATCAAAAACGTGAGCGAGCTGACGAAGATGACCGTATCGACCGAGGCATAGCGCACGAAAGGAAAGCCATGAGCTTCTTCTGGCAAGGACGCATCGGCGAGAAGCCGAGCGATCTGCTCAAGCACTACTACGCGGAGACGATGCGCGAGCCGCTGTTCCTCGAAGCGCTCCACCAATGGGACAAGGCGCAGGTGATCGTGCTGGGCGAGCAGGGCATCGCGCCCGCCGAAGCCGTCGCCTGTCTCGTCAAGGCCGTGGCCGAGATGGAGAAGGAGGGCGTGATCGAAGCGCGCAAGGCGCTGTGGAACGTGATCCACGGCGGCGAAGAGTACATGCGCAAGCACTGCGAGGAAGAGAAGTCGGGATGGCTGCACCTGGGCCGGTCGAGCCCGAGCATCCGCGTCGTCGCGTCACGCATCGCGTTCCGCAATCTGCAGCTCCAGATCATCGCGACCGCCCTCGACCTGCGCACCAAGATGATCGATGTTGCGGAACAGCACGTTGAGACACTGATGCCCGGCTACAGCTATATCCAGCACATCGAGCCCACTACCTTTGGCCACTATCTGATGTCGTTCGTGGAGCCGCTCGAGCGCGACTTCAAGCGCTTCATGAGCGCCTATGCCAACACCAACATCAGCGCGGTCGGCACCGGCGCGGCTTACGGCATCGAATTTGCGCTCGATCTGGAGCGCTTCGACGAGCTACTGGGTTTCGACGCCGCCCCGTGGAACGCGCGCGACTCGATACGCAACTACGACTATATGCTCGAGACGTACATGGCGCTTGCGCTCATGCACAGCACGCTCGGCCGCATCGGCATGGATTTTCTGATCTGGCACAGCGCCGAGTTCGATTTCATCCGGCTGCCCGGGCGGCTCAGCATCACCTCCAGCATATCGCCGCAGATGCGCATCCCGTACGTGCTCGAGTTCGTTCACGGCACCAGCGGACTCATCACCGGCCGCCTTATGGAAGCGCTCGCGATCACCAAGACCGCCTCCGATCAGCTCGAGATGGCCACGATGCTGCCGGCCGAATTCTGGAAATGCGCGGACGAGTCGCGGCGCGCGATGGGCGCGCTCACGGACGCGCTGGCGGACATGACGGTCAACAAGGAACGCATGGCGCAGTGCGCGAACGATCACTGGTCGCAGGCCAGCACCGTCGTCGGATACCTCGTGAAGGAGCACGGCATGTCGTATCGGACAGGCCACCAGATCCTTGCGCACATGATGCACACCGTGGCCGATCAGAACATCCCGCCGTCGCAGGTGAGCCCGGACGTGCTGGAGAACGCAGTGCAGGAGTACACCGGCCGAAAGATCGGCGTCACACGCGAAGTGCTCGAACGGTTGTTCGATGCGATGCACTGCGTCCGCGAGCGCAAGTACCGAGCGGGTGCGGCACCGGAGCGTGTGCACGAGCACATCGCTGCAGCGCGCGCGAACGTCGCAGAGGACAGAAAGTTCGTGGTATCGGCGGTCGGCCGCATCGAAGCGGCCGGCCACAAGATGACCAGCGCTTTTGCAGCCTTGCAGAAGCGCTATGAGAGGAGCACTGCGGCATGAGCTGTTTCACATCGATTTACCGCTCGGCTCTCACGCGCTCGCTGGGTGCTGTGGCAGCTGTGATGATCGCGTGCGGCGCGCAGGCAGCCGAGCCCGCTTACCCGGCGAGACCGATACGCGTCATCGTGCCGTTCGCAGCTGGCGGCTCGACCGACATCCTGATTCGAACGGTCGGTCAGAAGCTGTCGGAGCAGCTCGGGCAGCAGCTCATCATCGATAACCGCGGAGGCGCCGGCGGGACGATCGGCGCCGAGCTCGC
The DNA here is from genome assembly GCA_001772005.1 of Betaproteobacteria bacterium RIFCSPLOWO2_12_FULL_62_58. Taxonomy (GTDB): domain Bacteria; phylum Pseudomonadota; class Gammaproteobacteria; order Burkholderiales; family SG8-41; genus DSOT01. Next base: position 34,748 of record MERI01000253.1, read on the forward strand.
TGCGAAGTCGCCGCCCGACGGCTACACGATCATGGCAACGACGAGCGGCGTGGTCGTGGTGAACCCCAGTCTCTATCGGAAGTTGTCTTACGATCCGGTGAAGGATTTCGCGCCCATTGCCATCATCGCATCGCTGCCCAACATGCTCGTTGTCCACCCGTCATTGCCGGTTAAGAGCGTAAAAGAGCTGATCGCGCTGGCAAAAGCGAAACCGGGACAGCTCACGTACGCGTCCGGCGGCAACGGCACGTCGAATCATCTCGCGGGCGAGCTGCTAAAATATCTCGCCGGCGTGGATGTAACCCACGTGCCGTACAAAGGCGGCGGGCCTGCAGTGCTCGCGACGTTGACGGGAGAAGTGACGATGCTCTTCGCGACGATGCCGTCGGCAATGGCCCATGTCAAAGATCGGCGGCTCAAAGGTCTGGCAGTCACCAGCCGCAAGCGCTCGCCTGCAGCGCCGGAGCTCCCGACGATGATCGAAGCCGGAGTGAAAGACTTCGACGTGTCGATCTGGATCGGCGCGATGGCGCCGCGCGGCACATCCGACGCGTTCATCGCGCGGCTGCACAAGGAGATCGCCAGGGCGCTTCAGGCGCCCGAAGTGGCAAACAGGCTGCGCTCCGACGGCTATGAACCTGTGGGCAGCTCGCCCGAGCAGATGGCGGCGTCGATGAAGACCGAGTTTGCAACCTGGGCCCGCGTCATCAAGGCTGCCGGAATCAGAGCCGACTGACGCTCACCTCCGGGTCCAACGTCTTCCCCAATCGCGGCGCCGGCGCCTTTGAACGGCACGTGCCGGATGTCTACACCGGCTGCCGCCTTGAACATTTCACCCGTGAGATGTCCCGACTCTCGGTGCCAACTACGCTTCCCGCGCCGCCGCGGTTGTCGATCACCACCCCGTGCTGTCCAACAATTCGACCGAAGTCCGCGGTAGACTTTTGGCATGGGCTCCATGATCGCTTCGTCAAGTATGACGGCGCGTGCGAGAAGATGCTGAGGAAAGCGGTGGCCGGGTGAATCTGACGAAGCTTAAGGAGCGGGTTTTCCCAAGGCAGGTCTTCTACGGCTGGTACATCGCCACGGCCGGTGCCGGGACGAATTTTATTGTTCTGGGCATCACCTTCTTCGGGTTCGGCGTCTTCCTGGAGGAGTTCCGGCTGACCTCCGGCTGGAGCGTCACAGCCATCGCCCTGGGTTATTCGATCCAGATGCTGCAGCAGGGACTGCTTGCTCCGGTCACGGGCCATATCCTGGACCGTGTTGGGCCAAGGAAGATGGCGGTCGCAGGGGTGACAATCATTTCCCTCTCCCTGCTGCTCTTTTCCCAGGCGACGATCCTGCCCATTTATTATGCCGCGTGCATGGTCATGGCCCTGGGGCAAGGCATGGGCGGGCCCAACGCCTTCAGCCTGGCCGTCATGCGATGGTTTGTCCGCAAGCGCGGGCGGGCCATGAGCATTGTCACCACCGGCAACGGGCTCGGCTACTTCTCGACCATGATCCTCGCCGCGATGATCGCGGGCTTCGGCTTCCATGAAACGTTCGTCGTCCTGGCGGTGGTCATCTTCGTCGTCGGAATCCCCCTGGCCCTCGTGATCCGGGACCGGCCGGAAAACTTCGGCTTGCTTCCCGACGGCGAAATCCAGGGTGGTGACAGCCAGAGCGCCGCAGCCCAGGCCGGCCGGTCGCGGGCCACCGGCGGCCTGGAGGTGGGGGAGGCGGTCCGCACTCCTGCCTTCTATCTGTTGGTCCTGGCAATGGCCGCCGGCGCGGCGGCACAGATCGTCTGGATCGTTTTCCAGGTCCCCCACCTGAGGTCGGCAGGGTTCTCCTTGGGCTTCGTGGGTATACAGGCCGCCGCCTATGGCATGGCCGCCATCCCCTTGCGCTGGGCGGTGGGATGGCTGGGCGACACCTTTGGCAGGAAGAAGATGTATATGCTTGCCGTCTCGCTGGAAGGGATAGGCCTTTTCTTTTTCGCTTTTGTCTCCCCCGATCGCTGGTGGCTGTTCATCCCCTTCTACTTGACCTTTGGCATCGGCCACGCGGGCTGGCTGGTTATGTCGCAGTCTCTTCCCGCGGACTTCTTCGGGAGCAAGCACTTCGCCGCCATCCGCGGGCTCATCATCTCCCTACAAATACCCGTGAGCATGGTAGTCCCGCTGTTCATGGGGTTCGTCTTCGACACCCGCGGCAACTATCAGCTCGCCTATCTGGTGATCGCCTGCATCACCGTCAGCGGCGCGCTGTGTCTGGGCCTGAGCCGCCGGCCCCTGTGGATTCAGATGACTGCCCCAAAGCTCGCGGCCGTCGCCCGCGCCGGCGACGGGAAAACCGCGCCATGATTGAAAGGATGCTTCGGTGAAACAGCGTGTCTTGGGAAAATCCGGCCTTCAGGTTTCTGAAGTCGGACTGGGTTGCAATGCGTTCGGCGGCCGCATCGATCATGAAGCGTCACGCAACGTCGTCAGCAAGGCGCTCGATCTTGGCATAACCATGTTCGACACATCGGATTTTTACGGCAACACCTACGAAAGTCCCAGCGGTTCGGAAATTTGCCTGGGAAAACTTTTGGGGGATAGCCGCAAGAACATTATCCTGGCGACGAAGTTCGGTAACGAAAGAATGCAATACGATGCCAGCACGAAAGGGGGGGCTTCGCGTCGCGTGATCATGCTGGCGGTGGAAGCCAGCCTGAAGCGCCTCCAGACCGACTGGATCGATCTCTACCAGCTACACAAGCCGGATCCGCTGACCCCGATCGAAGAGACCCTGCGTGCCCTTGATGACTTGATCAGGCAGGGCAAGGTTCGCTATATCGGGTGTTCGAATTTTTCGGCATGGCCGGTAGTCGAGGCCCACTGGACGGCAAAGCATTCAGGCCTTAACGCATTTATCAGCTGCCAGAATGAATACAGCCTGCTGGCGCGCAATATCGAGCGCGATTTATTGCCGGCAATGCAGGCTTGTGGCGTTGGACTCCTGCCTTATTTGCCGCTTGCGGCCGGGTTGCTCACCGGAAAATACAAGAGAAATGCGCCGCTGGTCGGCACGCGTCTGGCGCCCGGCAGTCGATGGACGGATAAATTCATCACCGATGCAAACTGGACGACTACGGAGCGCCTGGAAAAATTTTGTGCGGAAAGAGGGCGCAGCCTGCTGGAACTCGCTTTTAGCTGGCTGCTGGCGCGTCCGATAGTAGCCAGCGTCATTGCTGGGGCGACCAAGCCCGAACAGTTGGAACTCAACGCCCGGGCGGGCGAATGGGTGTTTACGACCGAGGATATGGCGCAGATCGACAGTTTGACTTCCGTGGCATGACTTTTATCGGCATGCTCAAGCACGTCCGAACATGCAATGACGGTGTTCCGCGAAGAGGCGGAAGGTCAGCCATGGATTTCAATCCCCGCTGAGTTCGGCGGTGCCGACGGCGAAGAGCTGTTCGATCATTGGCTGGTCACGGATCAATCCTTGCTCCTGCGAAAACTGGACGACTGTTTCCAGCATCTTTCGATTAGGCCCTATACCGTAAGAAAATGGGTCCTCACCAAATAATTCCCGCGACCGGGCAAGGTACTCAGTCCCGAACACCAGGCCCGAAGGGATGTTCTGCGGCAGCGACTTCTGAACAATGGCCTTCGACTCCCGGAAGGCGTGGTAAAGGTTAGCAGCTAGCGTGGGGTGTTTGCGAACGAGGTCACCGCGAATGATATAGGTGTGGTTCGCGGGAATGTGTCCGTGCTGGTCGAAAAAGCGTTTCCCTTCAGCAACGACGTCGGGAAACATAAGCCGTACGGCACCCTTGGTACCGTTACCCGCTGGCGCTTGAGAGATCCTGCCCACCAGGGCCGCATCCAACTCATGCGCGACCAGCATGGACACCAGGCTCTTGCCTCCGGGGGTCTGCTGAACGCTGACGTCCTCCGGAGGCTGGAAGCCAAGCACTGCCCCTGTGCTATCCGCGCCGGCGCGCTCCACGTACCACTTCACCTGGTAGGGATTCATCCCAAAATCGTGCTGGAGGATCCCGCGAGCCCAGAGGGCCGCAGACTGGACGTACTCGGGAATACCCACGCGTTTATTGGCCAGATCGCCTGGCCCGTCGATCCTGGCATCCACATGGCAGGCGAACTGGGTATGGAAGAACCCCCGCATCGGAAACGCGGGGATCGCCACTACATCAGCGCCGTGCGCTCTGGCCACCAAGTAGGCACCGAAGGCCATCTCAGAGACGTCGAATTCCCAAGCGCTCAACTGTCGCCGCATGGCCTCTGGCGGAGCCGCACGCGTTACGACAAGCTCCACACCTTCCGGCCGCACGGTTCCATCGAATAGGGGTCTGACCCAGTCGTGTGGTCCGCCGATAAGCGTAAGACGAATCTTGGCCACGGTGTCCTCCAGTTGTAAGCGATCAGCGTATGTTGCTGCCCATCAGTCCTGATCGGTGATAACCGGCCAAGTCTTCAGCGATGCGCAGACGCGCGACGTCGTTGGTGTTCTCGGAATGTAGCAATAGTAGCGCATCACGCACGTACTTCTGCATCGGCAGCTCGCGCATTACGCCCATGCCGCCAAAAATTTGCGCCGCGTCGAGCGGTACTGAAACTGGGCAAGCTCGTTCTGCCAGAAAAGTCCAGTTCTCGCTGTCTACCGAAAGGGGGAGCTTACGAGCCGGTCACCGTGATCTTCGCCTCTTTCACCACCTTCTTCCATTGTTCGATGTCGCGCTTGAGGGCGTTCAGCAGCAGCTCGGGCGGCCCGCCGACGGGCTCAATCGAATCGGCCTCCAAGCGCTTTTTCATGTCCTCGGTCTGCAAAATCCTGTTCACTTCCCGGTTCCACAGTCTGACGATGTCGCTTGGAACTCCCTTTGGTCCGCAGAGGCCCCACCAACCCACAGCCTCGTATCCCGGCACCGTTTCGCCTACGGTGGGAATATCGGGAAAGGAAGCGATACGCTTCGCGGTGCTGACGGCGATGGCGCGCAGTCTGCCCGATCTGACGTGGGGCACGGTCGAGGAGGTGCCGAAAAACAGCTGTACCTGCCCGGCGAGCAGGTCATTCAGCGCCGGGCCCGACCCCTTGTAGGGGACGTGCGTCATTTTCGAGCCCGACATAAGAATGAACAGTTCCGTGACAAGATGGTTCCCGCTCCCGGTACCAGGCGTGGCGTAGTTGAGCTTGCCGGGATTGGCCTTGTTGTAGGCGATCAGTTCCTGGACGCTCTTGATCGGCACGGCAGGGTGCAGCGTAACGAGGAAAGGCGCCTCGCCAAGCAAAATGATCGGCTGGATATCCATTACCGGGTCGTACTGCAGCTTGTAGAGGGCGGCATTGGCGGCGTAGCTGCCCGGGATCAGCAGCAGAGTGTAGCCGTCGGGCGCTGCACGTACGGCGACCTCGGCCCCGATTTTGCCGCCTCCTCCAGCCCGGTTGTCGACCACAACAGACAGCCCCAGCACTTCGTACATTTGTTGCGCGGTAACGCGCGCCATCATGTCTGTGCCGCCACCGGGAGCGAAGGGCACGATCAACCGTATCGGCCTGGATGGATACCCCTGCGCCCATGCGCTCTCGGCAGCAACGGAAATAAGTATGGCACCAACCAACAACTGCGCGATCTTCATGTTCTTCTCCCGGGAAAGGACGACGGTAGATGCTTGTCCTCAGCGAATTCGCATTTAGGTCACTATTGGCGTCTGAAACAGAACGCGGCAATGCATATCTTTGGCGAAAATCACATCCTTGCTGAAATCAGTAAGCGATGATCAATCCGTGCCGGGTGCGAAGAGTTGCTCGACGGTTGGCGTGTCTCGGATGAAGCCTTGTTCCTGCGAAAACTGGACGACTGTTTCGAGCATTTTTCGATTTGGCCCGATACCGTAGGAAAAGGGGTCGTCACCAAATAACTCGCGTGATCGGGCAAGATATTCAGCTCCAAATACCAGTCCCGATGGAATGTTTTGCGGCAGTGACTTTTGAACAATGTTCTTCGACTCCTGGAAGGCGTGGTAAAGGTTTGCGGCTAGGGTAGGGTGTTTGCGAACGAGATCACCACGGATGATATAGGTGTGGTTCGCGGGGATGTATCCGTGCTGGTCGAAAAAGCGTTTCCCTTCGGCAATGACATCGGGGAACATCAGCCGTACGGCATCCTTGGAACCTTTACCGGACGGCGCCTGAGAGATCCTGCCCACCAAGGCCGCATCCAACTCGTGTGCGAGCAGCATCGACACCAGGCTCTTGCCCCCGGGTGTCTGCTGGACGCTGAGGCCTTCGGGAGGCTGGAAGCCAAGCACCGCGCCTGTGCTGTCCGCGCCGGCGCGCTCCACATACCACTTCACTTTGTAGGGATCCATCCCAAAATCGTGCTGCAGGATCCCGCGAGTCCAGAGGCCCCCACCGGTCTGGATATATTCAGGAATACCCGCGCGCTTATTGACGAGATCACCTGGCCCGTCGATCTTGGCATCCACATGGCAGGCGAAATTGGTGTGAAAGAACCCCCGCATCGGGAATGCCGGAATCGCCACAACGTCAGCGCCGTGCGCTCTGGCCACCAGGTAGGCACCAAAGGCCATCTCCGATATATCGAATTCCCACGTGCTCAACTGTCGGCGCATGGCTTCGGGCGGAGCTGTGCGCGTTACGACAAGATCCACACCTTCCGGCCGCACGGTTCCATCGAATAGGGGTCTGACCCAATCGTGTGCGCCGCCGATAAGCGTAAGTCGAAGCTTGGCCACAGTGTCCTCCAGTTGTAAGCGATCAGCGTATGTTGCTGCCCATCAGTCCTGATCGGTGATAACCGGCCAAGTCTTCAGCGATGCGCAGACGCGCGACGTCGTTGGTGTTCTCGGAATGTAGTAATAGTAGCGCATCACGCACGTACTTCTGCATCGGCAGCTCGCGCATTACGCCCATGCCGCCAAAAATTTGCGCCGCGTCGAGTGTCACCCGTTGCACCGTTTCGGAAGTGACAATCTTGGCAATGGTCTGTAGCGGAAGATTAGGCAGGCTGCCGTCAGCATAGGCGTCCTGATGGTCCGCGGCCCAAGCGGCCTGCCAGATCAGGCTACGTGCCGTTTCGAGACCGATCGCCATATTCGCGAGGGTCAATCCGACCGCCTGATGTTCGATGATGGGCCGGCCACCCTGGACACGCAGCTTGGCATACTCGAGCGCAGCCTCATACGCGGCGCGGCCGATGCCGAGATTCCTCGCCTGGGCCCGCGGCTGACCCCGGCCCGGCGATTTGACGCTACCCATCAGGGTGCTTTTCCCTTCTGCGCCGAGCAGGTTTTCTGCGGGAACGCGGCAATTCTCGAACACCAACTCCCCGTTGGAGCTGAGCCTGCGTCCGACCTTGTCGTGTTCCCGTATCGTAAGTCCGGGCGTGTCGCGCGGAACAAGAAAACTGCTCATGCCCAGCGTGCCGTCCCTCTCGGACCCGGTCCTGACATGCACGGCAATTAGCTTCGCGATCGAGGCGTTGCTGATGAAGTTCTTGACGCCGTTGATGACCCAGTCACCGTTGCCGTCGCGCACCGCGGTGGTCTTGTAGCTCGCCCCGGGAACGTTCGGCCGGTGGTAGCTCCATCCGAGGTCGGTGTCTGGCTCATGGCCCGCCGTAGCGAGATGATAGCGGTGATCGGCCAGAAATTCCGGCAGAAACCGGGCCTGTTGCTCCGCTGTCATCACTCGATCAAACCAGATGTGAGCCAGTGCCATGGTTTGCCCCAAAGTCGCGGCGATGCCTTCATCACCTACCGCCAGTTCCTCGGCCACGATGCAGGTTGTCAGGCAGTCAGCGCCCGCGCCGCCGGCCTTCTCGGACAAGACCAGCGTGCGCAATCCAATCCGCGAGGCCTTTTCGTACACGTCCCACGGAAAACGGTCTTTAAAATTTTCCAAGCGCTCCCGTTGCAGCACGATGGGTTTGATCTCGCGCCGGACGAAATCGCGCACCATGTCCCGAATTGCCTTCTGCTCTGCAGTGAGGTGAAGATTGAACATTTTGCCGTCAGCCCTCTAATATTGTTGACGGAACCCGATATCCCGGATCAGCTTGCCAACCTTCTCGAAATCGGTCTTGAGCGTCTGTGCAAGATACTCGGGCGACTCGGTCACGACCGTCAGTCCAAGCGAATTGAGCTTTTCCTTGACGTCAGGCAACGCCATCGCTCGATTGATCTCCTGATTGAGGCGGACCACGATTTCACGCGGAGTGCCCACCGGCGCGAGATAACCGAACCAGGCGGCGAAGGGTTCGAATCCCGGTATGGTCTCGGAGATTGCGGGCACGTTTGGGAATTCCTGCGCGCGGGTCCGGGCGGTCACGGCGAGCAGTCGCAGCTTACCCGACTGCACATGTGTTGCCAGACCGGTGATGCCGGCCATCACCGCGTCAATCTGCCCGCCGGTCACCGCGGTCACTGCCTCTGCGGTGCCCTTGAAAGGGACTAGCAGATACGTGAAGCCAGCGTTCACGCGCAACATTTCGAGGGCAAGGTGTGGGACGGCGAACTGGCCGCCGGTGCCGAAGCTCAGCTTGCCGGGGTTGGCCTTGGCGTAGGCGATCAGGTCCTGCATCGACTTGAATGGCACGCGCGGATGTATGGCCAGTCCCATGTAATTCCTTGTCGAGAGTGCGATAGGCGCGAAGTCCGTGAACGGATCATATGGGACCTTCTTGAAGGTTTGAGGCACGACAACGAGAGTGCCCCCCTGCCCACCGACGAGCGTGTAGCCGTCACTCGGGGCTTTCGCGGCCAATTCAAGCCCCAGCATTCCGCTGGCGCCTGCGCGGTTGTCGACTATTACGTTCTGCCCGAGCCGTTCGATCAGTATCGGGCCTATCAGACGCGTCATGGTGTCGAGGGTATTGCCGGGCGGGAAAGGTATGATGATGCGTATCGACTTGGACGGATACGATTGACCTTGTGCGGTGAGTGGCACGGTTGCCGCGAGAACCAAGAGCAGGGGTGGAAGCAGATACCTACGTAGAATTCCTCCTCTGGCTTCCTGAGGAACGGGGCAAGCTCGTGTTAGCGACGTGGCCCGCATAGGGCTAACTTCTACGAGGCACCCAAGCACTCCGGTTCGTAGTCGGCTGCACGGTCCATCGAATAGGGGTCTGACCCAGTCGTGTCGTCGGCCGATAAGCGTAAGACGAATTTTGGCCACGGAGTCCTCCTCTTCTAATGTCAGGTGGCTGGCGAGGCTATCTCGACCGTCGTGTAGTACTCTCCCACTGGCGCCTGCGTCACATACTCGGTCGCTGGATGGGCTGCGAAAAACGCCTGAATCTGCGGAACGGTACGACCGGCGCTTTCCGCATCCCTGTTCTCATAAGCCTGCATTACGAAGTACTGGCTTGAGTTTCCCAGGAAGCGAAATAGCTGGCTCACAAAAATACCGCCGTGCTGTTGCCGGAGGTCAAAAAGCGTCTTGCGGCTCGCCTCAAATTTCGCTGCCGCGCCTGCCTTGATATTCCATTCCACGAGCTGACACCAGGCACCCGGCGCGCGAGGCGGTTGGCCCACGCTAAGGATGACTTCGTAGGCTTCTTCAAGGCGATTGATGGTGTAAACGCCATTTCCGGAGCGCGCGGTTTCTCGAAAAGCTGGACTGCGGTAGAAGGCTGCAAAAGCGTCGCGGCCGTCCCACTTGGTGATGCTCACGTACTTGCCGAGGTATCCCAAGCCATTCAGCAGTACTTCACTCCTGAAGCCCGGCGCCGCCGTCAGCACTCCTCGCGTTTCCAACCAGCACGCTTCAAAATCATGCGCTCGGCCCGACCCAACCAGGAATTCGGTCCGGACTGCATAGCTTGCGCTCTCATTTTCTTTGGGGTTCCGTGAATCCACACTAATCCTTTCTTCGCTGCGTAGCCTTTGTGAGACGAAAGCTAAAGCAACCCGGAACTCTGAACCGCATTCCTGATGGCGGCCTTCTCTGCCTCTGTCAGTTGCTGATAGGGGGGTCTTACGCGTCCGTCACCCCCAGCCATGCCCAGCTGCTGTCCCCAGTATTTGTGCGTAGCCTGCCTCTTGCCCGGAGGTGTTACCCTTACTAATGCTGACCGGATCGGCTCAAGTCGCTTATAAACCTCCAATGCCTTGGCGAAATCTCCCTTCTCTGCCAGCGCAGTGTACTCATTGATGAGCTTTAGCTTCTTACTCTGGAGAAGAAACGACAGCGCCGATGATATATAAGCTTCCTGGCCATGCGCAGTCAGATTGATCAGCCAATTCTCCTCATCGGCATCACTGACGATGATCTTGTCACCACACAAGCTCCTCACCATCCTCGTATGGTCTAGGGGCGCGATGTTTTTTATACCGACAAAATTAGGTATTTCGTTAGCAAGCCGGCAGATCAGCTGCGGACTCATCAAATAGCCATGTTCCAACTGGTTCAAGGGAAAGATGGCGATGTTGACCTGGTCCGCAATCCATTTGTAGTACTGAAAGACACCTTCCTCTGTCATTGTGCCCTGGTAGAACCTGGGGTTCATCGGCCCGGTGAGCTCAGCGCCTAGTTCCTCAGCATATTTCACCAGCTCCAGTGTAACCAGCGGCGTCTCGCAATGCGGAGCCGACAGGGTCAGCATCTGACCCTTGGATTCTTCAACAGCAATCTGCAGATGTCGCTTGCGCTCTGCAATCGTCTGGTGAAAGGTTTCCCCCACCATCCCGGCGTGAAAATTACCCTTGATCTGCAAATTGTCGATGACATAGCGAATGTTATGTCGACAGCCTTCCCAGTCAACTTGAAAGTCGGGGGTGAAGGGTGTGTTTGTCGCAATCCATACACCCTTGATGTTTTTCTTAGCCCACTCCTTCGCTTCGTTCTTACGATATGGCAGTGCCATTACAGATTCTCCTTTGATTTTGCGTTTCGATGCCACTTACCACCGAACAAACAGAGGCCCGCGCAGCAGTCACGCCCGACTGCTGAACGTCACAAAAATCCCGTGCAAACCGCAGACTTCATTGCGCGTTTTCCCCGCCCGAAACTATGCTCGCCGCGGGCCAAGGCATCGCGCCTGACGCGCCAATGTTCAGTGCTCGATGGAAATCTTCGCCTCTTTGACCACCTTGGTCCATTTTTCCACGTCTCGCTTAATGGTATCCAGAAGCTGCTCCGGTGGCCCACCCACGGGCTCCACTCCATCTCCCGCCATCCGTCTTCTCATCTCGTCCGTCTGCAGTATCCTTGAGACTTCCTTGTTCCATCGCGCGACGATCTTCTTGGGCAGGCCCTTAGGGCCCCAAAGACCGTACCAGAAATCTACCTCGAAGTTGGGGACAGTCTCGCCGACGGTAGGCACGTCTGGCAGCGCGCCTGAACGCGTGGCCGTGGTAACCCCGAGAGCGCGCAGCCGCCCCGCTTTAACGTGCGGGATAGTCGCGGCCATGCTGCTAAAGTTAAGCTGCACCTCGCCGGCGATGAGCGCGGTCAATGCTGGGGCAGCGCCCTTATACGGAATGTGGGTGAAATCCACCTTGGTTTCCAGTTTGAAAAGCTCGCCCGCAAGGTTCCCAAGACCGCCAGCACCTGCCGAGCCATAGTTGAGCTTGCCGGGGTTAGCCTTAGCGTAAGCGATGAACTCTTTGACACTCTTGCTCGGCACCGAGGGGTGCAACGACATGAGGAGGCCGGATTTCGCGAGCTGAATGATTGGCTGGATGTCGTTGACCGAATCGTACGGCAGCTTGAGGAGCGCGGGGTTAGCGGCGTAGCTGGCGTTTACTATGATTAGCGTGTATCCGTCAGGGGAGGCGCGAACCGCCGTGCCGATTCCGATGGTGCCCCCGCCGCCGGTTCGATTGTCCACTATCACCGGCTGCCCGAACGAGTCCGAAACCTGCTGGGCAATGAATCGCGCCAGACCATCCACCCCTCCACCC
>MERI01000254.1 GCA_001772005.1 Betaproteobacteria bacterium RIFCSPLOWO2_12_FULL_62_58
ATCGTCGTGCCGTTCCCGCCGGGCGGCACCTCCGACACCATCGGGCGCATACTCGGGCAGAAGCTGACCGAGGCGTGGAAACACCAGACCCTCATCGACAACCGCAGCGGCGTGGCCGGCAGCCTCGGCGCGGCGGTTGCGGCGAAGTCGCCTGCCGACGGCTATACGCTGCTCGTGGGCAACGTCGGGCCGGTGGCCATCAACCACAATATCTACAGGAACGTCGGCTACGATCCGCTCAAGGATTTTGCGCCGATCACGCTGGCCGTGACGGCCCCCCAGATCGTCGTCGTCCACCCTTCCGTCCCGGCGAAGACCTTCAAGGAATTCGCGGCGCTGGTAAAGACCCACAAGGGCAAGATCAACTACGGCTCGAGCGGGCCCGGCAGCATTTCACACCTCTCGGCGGAGCTCTACAAGCGGATGACCAAGACGGACATGCTCCACGTGCCGTTCAAGGGCTCGGCGCTCATCACCATCGCGCTTCTGTCGGGCGAGGTGGACGTGGTGTTCTCCGACATGGCGGTCGTGCTGCCGCACGTCCAGGCGGGGAAGCTTCGCGCGCTGGCGGTCACCGGCCCCAAGCCGACCCCGCTGGTCCCGGGCGTGCCCACGGTTGCGGAATCCGGGGTGCCGGGCTTCACGATGACCAGCTGGTGGGGCATACTCGCGCCCGCCGGCACGCCGCAACCGATCGTGACGCAGCTCAACACGGAGCTCGTGCGCATCCTGAAGCTAGCGGACGTTAAAAATTCCTTCGCCGTGCTCGGCGTGGATACCACTTTCAGCACGCCGGGCGAATTCACTGCGCACATCAAGTCGGAAGTGGCGCAATACTCCAAGCTCATCAAGGACATCGGCTTCAAGATCGAGTGAGCGCCGACTCCAGCGCAAAACCGTTTCGTGCTCACCATCAACCTAAGCGAGCGAGGTAGCGCAGGCGCCCTCGCCTGCCAAGGGCCGGGCTAAACCACCCTCGGCTGCAAGCCGAGGGGTTTACGGCGCGTCGGCTTGAAGCCGACTGCAAAGCCTCCCCCAATGTCATTCCCGAGAAAGCGGGAATCCAATTTCTGCGCACCACAGATAGCAGCCGAGGTCGGCTGCGCTACGGTGCCGCCCGCTCGCGAAGATAAGTTGCAGTCTGTATGACGCATTACACTAGCGCCTTGAGCTGGCCAGCGCCCTCACTTGCCGGATGTCGCTGCGAAGCGGATCGAAACGGTCCCGATCGGATCGAGTTTGAATACGACTTCCTCGCCGGGCTCGACCCACAGCGGCGGTACGATTGAACCCGTGATGATGATCTGACCGGCACGGAGCCGCTCGCCGAACGCCGCGAGCAGATCGGCCACATGACGCACGATCTCGATCAACTCGCCGGTCATGGCTTGGGGGTCGGAGGTATTGGCGACCTTCGTTCCGTTGCGGAAAACGCGGCCTGCCAGACCGTCCAGCACGCAGCCTGCGCGGGAAACATCCTGCGCGCCCAGGATGACGTTCCGCTGATAAATGTTGCCGGCGAGTATGCGCTCCACATCGTCCGGCGGGTGATCGAGGTCGGCGATCTCGATCGCAGGCCCCAAGCCCGCGATCGCCGCAATCGCCGTGTTGCGGTCCGCGCCACCCGGCAGGTCTCTGCCGAGATGGACCGCGATCTCGGGTTCCGCCACTGGTTTCGTCCAGCCTGTGACAAAAAGTGTTGCGCCCGAAGCAATGAGGGCGCGATCGGTCAGAAAACCGACGAGCGGCGCTGCTATCCCAAGCTTCTCCATTGCCGCCGGCGCGCCGAAGCCCACCTTCCAGCCGAGCGGTTTCTCACCGGCGGCAATGCGCGCCCGCCGGCGCTCGAGTTGTGCCTTCATCCCGCGCTCGATACGCGGGTCTTTCCAGGCAGCGCTCACGGTCATGCGGCCCATCGGCGCTCAGTGCGTTCGCCCGCCTTCCACCGATTCGTAGCCCGCCGCTTCCAACGAGCCCGCGCCGCTCCAGCCCCACACCAGCACCACGTCCTCGTTGGACGTGTTCTTGAAGCCGTGCCAGTGACCGCGCGGCGTAAACACCACATCGCCTTCGCCCGATGGCTTTTCACCGTCCTCGGCGTACATCACGCCGTGCCCCTTGATGACGATCCAGAACTCATCGCAATTGAAATGACGATGCCGGTCATGCTGCGCGCCGGGCGGAAGCACGGTCCAGCCCACCAGCAGTTTGTCCGAACTGGCGGTCTTCTGGTCGATCAGGAACTGCACCTGCATGTTGACCCATCCATCCTTGGCCGACAGCCCGCCGACCTTGGGCACGTCCTTGAGATTGGTGCGGTACGGTTTTATTTCTGGTTTCATTTGGACATTCCTCCTAAACGGCGATAGACCTCGTGTGCGGTGACGAAGTCGCGGTGATCGATGCCGAGACCGCGACAGGCGTTCATCATTTCGTTCGCAGCCGCCGCGAGCGGGACCGGAACGCCGAGCTTGCGCCCCAGTTCGAGCACCAGCAGCATGTCTTTCTGCTGGAGGTTGACGTCCGCCAATGGAATCTCCGGCATTTTCCCCTCGAGAATAAAAGGCCCGCGATAGCCGAGCACCGGCGAAGCGACGACGCTCTTCAGCATGGCATCGACCGCGACTTCGCGCGTCACGCCGCCCTTCTCGGCAAGCGCCACGCCCTCGCAGAAAGCGATGACCTCGACCATCAGCACGAGATTGATAGCGAGCTTCATCTGTACGGCGAGCCCGTTGGCCCCGATATAAGTCACTTTCGGCCCGATGGCGAGCAGCACCGGTTGCACGCGCTCGAACGCGGCCTTGTCGCCACCGACCATGATCGAGGCCTTGCCTTCGGCGAGCGTCGCGGTGCTGCCGGAGATCGGGGCGTCGAGCATCGTCAGACCCGCCTTCGCAAACTCGGCGGCGGCCGCGCGGCTCGCGTCCGGCGCAATGGTGCTCATGTCCAGATATACGCCGCCTTTCCGCAGGCCCGCGATGATACCGGATTCTCCTAGGGCTACGGATCGGACGGCCGCAGCGTCCGTCACGATCGAAAACACCGCTTCCGACCCGCCCGCAACGTCGCGCGGCGTGTCCGCCCAGCGCATCCCGAGCCTGAACAAAGGCTCTGCCTTTGCCTTGGTCCGGTTCCAGCCCGTGACGGTATGCCCGCCCGCGATGAGACGCGGCACAATCTCTGCGCCCATTGCACCCAGACCCACGAAGCCGATGTTCACCCGGCACCTCCTCGCACGCTGTAACGCGCCACATGGTTTGCGTACCCACGACACATGGTTTGCGTACGCTCTAGAAGGGCCGGTTTCGGCACTTTTTTGGGGGCGTAACGTCCCGCTTGACTGGGCCGAACCGGAGGACGCCGGGAAGGTTCCGGGTCGAAGCGGAGGTTAGAACCCGATGTGCCCCCTACGTGCCATGCCCGGCACATACGCCTGAGCTCAGGCCGCGCCTGCTTGCGGGCGTCGGGCCTGGAGCGCCTTGTTAGGCCGCGTCTAATAGTCTGGAAGTGCATTGGGCCAGTCATCCTTGAGCATTTCGGGGTAAAAGACGCGGATGAACTCCTTACCTCGTTTGTAGGCATCCGAGTCTGCGTCACCAGATGGTGGGACGGAATTGGCGCAAAGCTCTTGTTGAAGGAACCTGCCGAACGCGCGCGAAAAGTAGCGGTAACGGTAGCCATGCCAGATGACAGTGAGAAGTACAGGGTGGGCATTCATCTCGCGGATGAGGTTCTTCCATGTGAGCCATTCTGGGTCAGTGAGGATACCGTCGTTCCTGTAATCAAAAGCGCTGTGGACGTGGTAGAGGTTGCTCTGTGTGTACAGGAACAACCACCCCGTCCGCTTCGCGTCCACCCCTCCTTTTCGAAGGAGGGAAGACCCACCCCGTCCGCTTCGCGTCCACCCCTCCTTTTCGAAGGAGGGAAGACCCACCCCGTCCGCTTCGCGTCCACCCCTCCTTATCGAAGGAGGGGAGAATCACCCCGTCCGCTTCGCGTCCACCCCTCCTTGGAAAGGAGGGGAAAAATTCTCCCCTCCTGTGATGAGGAGGGGTGCCTCCACAGGAGGCGGGGTGGTGTGGATGAGTGTCACGCGGATATGTAATGCTCAATAAGTCCGACAAACTCCCAGCGATCATCGACAATGCACGATGCGTAACGAGCACCGCGCTCATCATTCATCGTTCAAAAATACGCCTGTCCAGGTTTGATCGGCGGCGTCCATTCGCACTTGCCCCACGGCCCGTCGCCGTGCTCCTTCACGAAGGCGATGCGGCGGTGTTTCCTGGACATTGCCTTGTCCTGCATCACGCCCTGGAGCCAGTCGAGCACGTACTCGTGAGCGTCCCCTCCGCCCAGGTTGGAGATCCCCCACAGCGGATGGTACTGGTTTTCGAACACCCACATTTCCTTCGCGACCTTCAGTTCCTCGAACGCCTCGACCGCGTCCTCAAGCGGGCAAAGTGGATCGTACTCGCCGGTGACGAGCAGCGTCGGACATTTGATTTTGCCGAGATAGCCGCGTACCGTCATGGGCTGGGCTACCTCCTTATCGAACTTTTCCTCGTCCTCGTAGCCCGCCATGTACATGAACATCTGCTTGAAACGGGGTGATGATTGCGTGAAGATGGTGTTGTTCGGGTTGAAGCACGCCACCGCGCTGGCGACGGCGGCGATGCGGTGATCGTAGCTCGCAAGGCGCAGCGACCAGTAGCTGCCCATGCTGATGCCGTAGATCGCGATTTTCCTGCTGTCCACCTCCGGGCGCTTCATCAGGTAGCTGATCACCGCCGCACCGGCACGCTCGTAGTTGTCCCCGACCGCGCGGATCTTCTGGATGTTGGAATTGCCCTGGCCGGGGCCGTCCATCGCCAGCACGTGACAACCGCGCGCGAGCGCGACGTTGCGGTGCGCCTTCGGGAACACCTCCTTGGTTTGATCCATCCCCGGCACGTAGATCACGCATGGCGCCTTGCGGCGGTCGGGCAGCAGGTGCAGCAGGCACGAGATGGTCTTGCCGTCGTCGAAAGGAATTTCGACGCGCTCAATCGGGTACTCGGCGACCTTGGAGCGGCGGTCCACCATCTCGTTCAACTTGTTGCACAACGCGATCTTGACCGGGTGGTCATCGAAGTAGATCGGGTGCTGGGCCATGCGATAGGCCTCGATGGCGTGATCGTAGTGAAAGGCGGCGGTTGCTTTCGCGCCGTGCGCCTGCGCGCGCCTGGCGAGCGCCTCGTGACGCTGGGCCGCCTCGCGCCAGGCCTTCGGGATCATGCGATAGTTGCGCACCCGCTTCGGCACTTCCGGGTCGTCGCGCTCGAAGTTCTGCACCCGCCCGCGCATGTTGAGCGCGAGATCGAGCATCCATTGCTGGTTGTCGCGTTGCGTTCTCAGTTTACGGATCATGGCTTCCTCCAAAAAAAAGATTCAGGATTCATGGTAAAAATTCGGGGCTCGGGACTCGATTCGAGTGCTTCCGCTCTCGCTAGCCCCTATCGAGCCCTGCATCAATGCCTAACAGCGAAATAAGGCCGTGTCATTCCCGAGGCATCGGGAATCCATTGGGCGTCCGGGGCTTCGTCGATGCGCCGTATGGGTCCCCGCTGAAGCCTGCCCTCGAATGCTGTAATCGGGGGCGGGGACGACATTTCCATGTTAGTCGATTATGCAAGGATCAATAGCCCCCAGTCCCTAGACTCGCTTGTCCAGTCACGCCTCATCCTGCTTGCGGCGGGATCACCGGCAGCAGCACATGATTTCCACGCTTCGGACCGAAATGCAGGGTGACTTTCCCTCCGAACACGGCGGGCGGCCGGTCGGTGGGATCGTCGTGCATGAACGGCCCGCAGCCGCGCATCGG
>MERI01000255.1 GCA_001772005.1 Betaproteobacteria bacterium RIFCSPLOWO2_12_FULL_62_58
AGTCGCGCGTCAAGAAGCGGCGCCACAACTTGCCGGATCCTAAGCGTATCCGCGATCAAAGCAAGTCTTCAGGTGCGAACGCGCCCAGCAGCTTCGCAAGAAGCCGCCGCCAAAACCCGGCGAGCGGCTCGCGGTCGTAGCGCACCTCTTTGCCAGCCTCCTCTGTGACCCAGACGAGCTCTGTCTCCTGACCGCGTCCGGCGCGTTCCACGCGGAAGGCATGTGCGGGCCGCACGGCTTCCTCGAACAGCGTGCCGAGGCGCGCCCCGAGTTCTGTGCTTTCCAGCAGGACGGCGACCTCGGTGTTGTGCAGGCGCGACCGGGGATCGAGATTCATCGAGCCTATCACCACGTGCCGCCGGTCGACGACGATCGCTTTCGTATGCAGGTAGGCGCCCGAGGAAGCACCCGGGCGCCGGCTGCCCCCGGCGTCGCGGGGCTCCGGGCGCATTTCGTAAAGCTCGAGACCAGTGGCAAGCAAGCGAGCGCGCAAGCGTGCGTAGCCGGCATACGCCAACGGCACGTAGTCGGTGGAGGCAAGCGAATTGGTGAGGACCCGCACGCGCACGCCGCGCCGGGCGACCGCGCCCAGTACGGCGATCCCTTCATCGCTCGGGATGAAGTAGGGCGAGATCAGGATGACCTCCCGCTGAACTGCGTCGACGATTGGCCGCATGCGCGACGCGAAGATTTGCCTGGGGGCCGCATCGGCGTCAGAACGGGAAATCTTCGCGGGTGGGTCATAGAGGGCGATTGCGTCCGCCGGTATCAACGGCAGTTGCCCCGAACGCAACTGCAATCCGAGGCGCGTCTCGCGCAGGATACGTGCATAGTCGGTGTCGCGAAAGCTTTCGAGCCGCGCTTCCAGAACCCGCTCGAATGCGGCGAGCTGCTCCGCTCCCAACGGGGTAGCGACAAAAGCCTCGATCGGCACCGCCCATTCGCTGTTCCAGTAATCGTCGAAGCTGCGCGAGATGTCGCGCACGACGGGTCCGGCTGCGAGCATGTCGAGGTCGGAGAAATTGACTTCGCCGTGCGCGTCGAAGTACTCATCGCCGAGATTGCGCCCGCCGACGATCGCTATCGCGTTGTCCGCGATCCACAGCTTGTTGTGCATGCGGCGGTTCAATCGCGCCGGGTCCCCGAGGAATTCAAGCAGCTGCGACAGCCCGAGGGGGCCGCGGCTCGCGAAAGGGTTGAACGCGCGCACTTCGATATTGGGATGTGCCGCGAAACTCGCGAGATCGAAATCTTTTCCCGCTGCATCAAGATCGTCGATCAGCAGGCGCACGCGCACCCCGCGATGAGCCGCGCGCAGCACGCGGTAGAGAAGGAGCTGAGTCGTGGTGTCCTCTCGTACGATGAAGTACTGCAGGTCGAGCGTGCGCTCCGCGCTTTCGGCGAGGCTCGCCCGGACGCTGAACGCCTCCATTCCAGAGACAAGCGGGTAGATGCCGGACTGCCCGGGATGAAGAGTGATCTGCTCTACGACGCTACGGCCGAGCGCAGTTTCCTCCGGGCGCAGCCATGCCTCGGAAATCGGCCGCGGCACATCGAGACGCGGCGTGGTGCACGCCGCTGACATGAGCGTGACAATGACCGCAAGACCCAGCGCGGCGACAGCGCGGCGCACACGGCGACGCGGATCGGTCCGCGCCTGTTGTCTCATGGAGCGCAAAGCGCTGGACGGCGCCATGGATCGCTACACCCGGTCGAGTGCACCAGGGCGCCCTAGCGGCTCTTCGGCTCGCCGCTGTCGCGCGTGGGCGGGTTCCCGGCTTGGTCCCGCTTCGCGAAGAGACCAGAGATCAGTCCCATCATTCCATGCGCCGGCAGGGACGCAGCGGGGCCCGCTTGTGCCTTCCCTCCACGCACCAGTCGGACGAGGGCGGCGGCCAGCACCACCGCGAGGAAAACCAGCATCGGCCAGGGGATGCGCGTGAACACCGACGCCCACGGCGATGGGGCGCTCACGTCGATCGCGACGTGTTGTTTACGCAGCGCCGGTATCAGCGCGGGATCGCCGAAGTCCGGCGCCCGGGTGCTGAAGGCATCTTGCTGCGTGTCCTTCAAAGGCTGCTTGAAACGCCCGCGAATCTCCGTTCCCTGGAACGTGACGCTCGCGACGTTGCCGGCCTCGATTTGATCGAGAAACGCACCGTAGGGCATCGCGGCCGATTTGCCGGTCGATTCAATTTCGGCTCCGACACCGATGAGCAGCCCCAGCACCACGGCGGTGGCGATGAACCACACCGGCGGTCGCTTCCACCATGGCCGCTGACAGTGTTCCATTGCGTGTGTCATATTTGCAAGAATACGCTCCCCCGGGGCGACCGGTGTTGATCTGGGTCAAACCAATGCCGTCATCGCATCGAATTGATCGGGTGCCTCCGCCTGGAGGGTGAGAGGATTGGGCGCCTGCGCATCCGGTACGATGCGCCGACTCCCGTTCGTCAGCGATTGGATGCGGAGATCGCCCCGATTGATCGACAACTTGGCGCCCTTCGGAGCGTCGATGGTTGCAGTACCAGCGATCTTGGCCCGAGGCACGTCAAAGGCATGCGCTGCAGTTAATACTGACGCGGAAGGCCGTGGATTTCCGAGTCGTCATTGACGATCAGAATGCGATCTTGCGCCACTATGGGCGCTGTGTGTCGCTGTTTGGATGAGTTCTAAGCCGGAAAATTGTAACGCAGTGTAACAGCAAGGCGCGCTGCAAGACGGCGATACAAAAAAGTACTTGGGTGACATAAGCCAGTTACAACGAGCTGGTTTAATCGTCCTCACTGAGATCGCCCTGCTTCCGGCTCTGCCGTCGGGACCGGGCGATCAAGGTAGCAACACTCAACTCTCTTAAAAGGAAATCGACCATGAAACGCTCGCAGAAATTGGCAGTTGGTATCGTCGCTTCGTTGGGTCTGGGTCTCGCGGTTGTGACCGCATTTGCCCAGCCGGGGCCCATGGGTGCCGGTATGGGACCGGGAACGATGGGTGGCATGGGACCCCAAATGAAGGGTGGCATGAAACGCGCCATGATGGGAGGTATGGGACCCGGCGCGATGGGCGCGGGTTTTGCAGGACCGATGGCCGGGCAACAGTTGATGACGCCCGAAGAACGAACGGCGCTGATGGAGAAAATGCGCACAGCCGCCACACCCGAGGAACGCCAGAAACTCGCCGCGGCAACTCGCACCGAGATGCAAAAGCGCGCCAAGGAGAAGGGCATCACGCTGCCCGAACCTCGTGGCCCGAGGGCGGGCTTCGGCCCGAACTTCGCGCCGCCTTTCGCTGCGCCTGCTCCGAAGTAGCATGCTCATTAACCGGCCTGTTAGGCCTAAGGGGGCGGGGAAACCCGCCCCATCGAATATCCATCAACTTATCTGGAGGTCGAGATCGTGAAACGCTCAAGCAAGATTGCAGTCGGAGTGGTTGCGTCGTTAGGGCTGGGTCTGGCGGTCGCCACAGTTCTCGCTCAGCCTGCCGGCATGGGGCCGGGCATGATGCATGGCATGGGGCCCGGCGCGGTCGCAGGCAACCACGGTCCAATGGCGGGTGCGACAGCCATGCTCACGCGGCAGGATGCCGGGTCGTCCGCCGATATGAACCTTGTTCATGAGTTGCTGGTGAATCATGACAAGATCAGGCGCACGGTGACCAATCTGCCGAACGGCATCAGAACCGTCACCGAGTCCGATGACCCGCAGGTCGCGCAGGCCATCAAGGCCCATGTCGCCAGCATGTCGCAGCGACTCAGCGACGGACGGGAATTCAATATTTTCAGCACCACGCTGCCGGTGTTGTTCGAGAACAAGGACAAGATCAAGTCTGCGGTCGAGATGACAGAGAAGGGTTCGGTCGTGACGCGGACATCCACTGATGCGAAAGTAGTCACTGCACTTCAGGGGCACGCTGCGGAAGTGACCGAACTCGCGCAGGAAGGCATGGCGGCGATGAGGCGCGGCATGATGGCGAGCAACGCTATGGGACCGCGTGGCCCGCGCGCCGGCATGGGTCCGAAGACTTCCCCGGCACCTCAGGCGCCAGCCGCAACCGAGCACGTTCATTAACCGGGCCGGTGATTTTGCGGGCGCGGAAAATCCGCTCCCGTGGTTTCCGCCGAAGCTGATTGGATAAACAGGCGAGCATGAAGCAGATGAAGTAGCGGGAAAGCCGATGCTTACCCGCATGCATGTACCAGTGCGGATGTTGAACGCTGCGAAGACCTTCGCGACACCACGTGGCCTCCCGACACGGCGATGACCTCGCCTTCAGCAAGCGCCCGCCACTTCTCGTCGCTGAGCGGAACGCTGGCGATAAGCACCACCTCCTGGTAACCCGGCCCCACGCCGACGCCCCGCGCTTCGATGCGCTGATCACGTTCGATACAGCGGCGGCACAGGACAAAAAGACCGGGCGGCGCAATCTCGCCGGTAAGTGGTTGTATTCGCCGATGCCCGTGCGCGAACAACGCGTCGCCGTCGGCATAGAGGAAGTTCGCGGGTCCGAGGCGCCGCAGCTCGGCGGCGAATTGAGATACCGCTGAAAGCCGTTT
Source organism: Betaproteobacteria bacterium RIFCSPLOWO2_12_FULL_62_58 (assembly GCA_001772005.1). Lineage (GTDB taxonomy): Bacteria > Pseudomonadota > Gammaproteobacteria > Burkholderiales > SG8-41 > DSOT01. Next base: position 4,553 of record MERI01000255.1, read on the forward strand.
GCCGAGCGGCGGAACGTGCGATGCCGATTGCCAGAGATCATGAACGCGTTCCAGCAGCGCGCAGAAGGCATGCTCCGAGTCAGTCGTGCCGACTGGCCGGTAGCGGGCGAAGGTCAGCCGCCGGCGCCGTTCAATGCCGGGCAAGTCGCCGTTATGCGCGAATACGTGCATGCGCCCGGCCAACTCGCGCACGAACGGTTGCGTATTCGAGAGTGCGACGCCACCTCGCGTCGCGCGCCGGATGTGCGAAATGGCGAGCGCAGTGCGCGGACTTTGCGTTTCGAGAAAGCGAACCAGAGCACTATCGCCGGCGGCGGCAGGCTCCCGGAACAGCATGACATCGTTGCCGCCGTAATAGGCGACCCCCCACCCGTCGCGCGTGCTGTTCGTGCTTGCGCCATGCGATGCGAGTGTTTCGAACGAAATCGTCAACCGCGTCACCCGACGGCTCGACATGGCGAGCAGTTCACACATGGCTTCGATCGGCTCCGCTGGTCCGGTGAAAGCGCGTAACACGCGCGAACGTAGCGTGCGCGACCGCAAGTGCGAGTGCCACGACTCCAGTTGCCACAATGCTCTTCTTCATATCCCGATTGGGCTTACCGTTGTGCCCGAACTCGCGCGCGCGAGAGCGTCAGGGACGACCGCGTTACGGCACCGCCTTCCGCTTGCACGCCGGTTCGAGCAGGTAGCGGCGGTTTAGGTTGACCAGCAGTCGGCCCTTGAGAAAACGGCGGCCGACCAGCAGGGGCTTGGTGAGGCTGTTGCGGTCAACGAGATTCACTTCCGTGACTCGATAGACGCGGCCGATGCACATGCCGAGCGTGACCGTGGGGCGCGCTTCGTCGGTGCCCAGGGCGCTCTTGATGCGAGCAATCCGTACTATCGGCCGCTCGATGCGCACGCTGCGCCCATCGTCGCCCACCACATCGAAAGCCACCCAGTGTTTCCCGTCGCGCTCGAACTGCTGCAGGTTTACGGCATGGAGCGAGGAGGTGCGCGCTCCCGTATCCAGCTTGGCTTCCAGCACGACATCGCCCGGCGAAAGGCGCACGCGCTCGACCCACCCCGCGACAGGCACGGTACCCGGCTGCGACGCGTGGACAGCCCAGGCCGCTGAGAGCAACAAGATGAGCGCTGCACACGCTGGAGCCACGCTGTGCACGCTGTTCGTGGAATGATCAGAGCCCATGGTGCGCGAAGCGTTCACGCGCGAAGGCAACGCGGTCGGCCACGGTCCGCAGCTTCGGCAGCTCACGCTCGGCGATCTCGAGACGCGTCCTGAGCCCTGCCTGGTTCGCAATCTGGATTGCCAGTCCGGGCCGCGCATTCAACTCGAGGATGAGTGGCCCTTTGTCACGGTCGAGCACGATGTCGATACCCTGGTAGCCGAGGCCGGTCAGCTCGTAGCTGCGCGCCGCCAACTCTATCAGTGTATCCCAGTGCGGGATCTGCACGCCGGAGACCGGATTACCCGTGTCCGGGTGCTCCGCGACGATCTCGGTGCGCCACACCGCCGTCAGCGTCTTGCCGGTTGCCATATCCACACCAGTGCCGATGGCGCCCTGGTGGAGATTGGCCTTGCCGCCGGAGAGCCGCGTCGGCAACCGCACCATGGCCATTACCGGCACGCCAAGGAACACGATGATCCTGACATCCGGCACCCCGCGATAGGTGATCGCTTCGAAAACCGGGTCGAAGTTGACGCGATATTCGATCAGCGCCTTGTCGGTTTGCCCGCCCAGGCTGTAGACGCCCGACAGGATATTGGAGACATGAAAACGCATGTCATCGTCGTTGAGCAGGGAGCCGTCGGCGGTGCGATACAGCGTGCGCGAGCGCCCGGTCACCACGATGATGCCGTCGCCCTGGCTGCCGCGCGCGGGCTTCACGACGAAGTCCTGGAATTTGGCGAGCAGTTGCGGCAACCCGCGCACCTGTTGCTGGATTTCGATCACGCCGTAGAGCTCGGGCACCGCGACGCCCGCCATGGCGGCAAGCTGCTTGGTAAGCGTTTTGTCGTCAACCAGCGGATAGCAATCGCGCGGGTTATACCGGAGCGTATATTCGGCGTTGCGCCGGTTGATGCCCATCACGCCATTGGCCTCGAGCAGCGCGCCCGTGCGGAACCAGTTCATCATGGGGCCAGCACGCGGAAGCGGTAGAGTTCGGTGAGCCGGTAACCGCTATAGCGCCCGATCAACAGCGTCACGGCAAGCACGGCGAGCAGCAGCTCCGGGAACACGAAGAACAGGTGCTCGACAATCCGCAGGTTCATGACCAGGTAGCACATCGTCCCGACGACAAGCGAGCCCAAGCCCTGCTGGAGCGCCTCGCCTGGGCCGCGCTCCTCCCACACCACGGTCATGCGCTCGATCGTCATGGTCATGATCACGATTGGAAACAGCCCGATGGACAGCCCGCGTTCCAGCCCGAGCTTGAACGAGAGCACCGTCAGCATGGCGATGATGAGGATCACCACGATGACCACCGCCGCAAGCCGCGGCACCAGCAGCAGCTTGAGCCGCTCAAAATAGAAGCGCACCGCAAGTCCCAATCCGACCACGATGCAGAAAAACGCGATACCCCAAACGAGTCCGGTCTGACGGAAAGCGAGCGCGATCAGCACCGGCATGAACGTGCCGAAAGTCTTCACACCCACGATGTTGCGCAGTACGACCAGCAGCAGTATCCCCACCGGGATCACTACGAGCGTGCGGAACAGAGCCTGCGACTGCAGGGGCAGCCCGAACAGCGAGAACTCAACCAGTTGTCTTTCCAGTGCGCGCTGCTGGTTGAGGGCCGTCCGGGTCGCAAGCTCGTACGAGCGGCTCGTGGAAATGTTGTAGTGCAACTCCGACCCACCCGTGATCTCCGCAAACGGCGTGCTGCCTCGCCACCACGCGAGCAATTGATGCGGCGGCGCGCGATGTGATTCATTGATGTAAAGCTCCCGCCAGCGCCCGTCCGCGTAGAATTCGAGCCAGTGCGTGAACTGCGCATCGCGCCGCTCCGGGGCGAGGGCAATGCCGTTCACCACTCTGGCCGGTATGCCGGCAAACTGAATGAGTTGCACCGCCACGGCAGCGATGCGGCGCGCCGACGGCTGCGGCCCGAGCAGAAACGCCGCTTCCCCGCCCCGTGGCGCCTCCTTGAGCCATTTCACGATGAGGGAGGCGAGCGTCGCGGCATCGGACGAGCGTTGCCGGGCTGCGCCGACCACGCCTTCCGCTGCAACACGCTGCGCGCCCTCGAACTCCGGCGGCTCCAGAACGGGTGTAGGAGCGCGGCTCACCTCGTCCCGCACTCGCGCCGGCTGGATGACGGCGCGGTAGTAGACCGCCTGCGTCCCGCGCGCGTCGCGGATCGAATAGGTCGCGCGCATTCCGTGGCCAGGCCGCGGCTCGGTGACGATGCCGTAACCGGGCGAGACAAAGCTCTGGTCGACGATGACCAGATCGCCCGTTCTGCCCGGCACGAACAGGCTCGCCTTGGCCGGTCCCCCCGCTGCTTCGAACTTGAGCTGGACCTCGACGCGCCAGACATCGGTGCGCTCTTCGGGCTTCAAGGGAAAATCGAGCACGAAAAGCTTGTGGAAAAACCCCCCAAGGCCAATCGCCGCGAGTAGTCCGGCGAGTACGTAGAGATGAACCCGTTTCATGTGCCCTCATGTTGGCCCACCAGCGGTTTTCGCGCACGGTGGACGCACCATCAAGCATAGAGGAGGGAAGCACCGGCCAGTTTGATCCAGCGCAAGGGAAAGGCTGAACGGCCCGGGCACGCAGACTGCAAGCCGCGCGCCCGACTGGCGCTGGAGCGTGAGAGCTCGGGTCCGTGATGGGCCCGGCGGGAGCGGGGCCGGTGACCGATGCTGCTGTCTTTAACCCGCGATTGCGGACGACGCAGTCTTGGTTGTGCAGGCGGGCTCGGTGGTATCCGTGCGTGAAGGATCGACCGCGAAGCCCTCGGCGAGGAAACTGCGCCCGACGAGGAACGGCAGGTTGAAGCCGGTCCGGTCCGTGAGATTGACCTCCGCCACACGGTAGGTATCGCCGAGGCAGACGCCGAGCAGAACGACGGGCCTGTCTTGCACGCCTCCAGCCGCTTTCTTGACGCGCGCCACGCGCTCCACCTTGCGCTCCAGGCGCGCCTTCCGGTTATCCTTTCCCTTGACTTCGAAGGCAACCCAGTCACCGTCCGCGCGACGGATCCAGGTGAGGTCTGAAACGCCCAGTGAAGAGTTGTCTGCACCGGTATCGAGCTTGGCCGGGACGACGAGTCCTTCGTTGCCCAGCTTCACCGGTTCGATCCAACCGACAACGGTCGGCTCGGCCGCTGCGGGTATGGCCGAGCACGCGAAGGCAGCGAGAAGCAGGTAACGGAGCGGGTTCCGGGTGCGCATAAGCTCATTCCCCCATGAATTCGAAGTTCTCAATCAAGACCAATCCACGATTCGACAGCCACGACGGCTTCCAGTTCTCGCAGTTCGGCGATCGCGGGCAAAACAATAGTAACGCCTTCGCCGAATCTGGCGTTGACGATCCTTATCAAATTCGCGTACTCGTTTGTTTCGATGGCAGAAAAGCTTCATTCGCCGCCCCAGGGCGATGGAGCGTTGATTTGGATCAACAGGACAGTGATCGAAATGCGTCATTATCAATACATTTTCCTGGAAAGGGAATCATGATCTGCGTGAACAAGAAACCTGCCCTCGAATACCACGTCAGCGCCCAGCGCCTCGATTCCCACGGCAGCGTTGCCCTCTGCAAATCCGCGAAGATTCCGCTCGATACGGATACCGCCGGGCGCACTGATGCGTTCAATCCAGCGGAACTGCTGCTGGCCGCTATTGCCGCTTGCATGATCAAGGGCATCGAGCGCGTGACGCCGATGCTCAAGTTCCGGCTGCGGGGTGTGGATGTGCGTCTGACGGGCCGGCGCCAGGACAGCCCGCCGAAGATGACCGGCGTCGAATACGAGCTGTGGGTCGACACCGACGAGCCGGACCGGCGCCTCGATCTTCTGCACCACAACGTGCGCAATTTCGGCACCATCTTCAATACCGTCCTCGCGGCCTGCCCGCTCGAGGGGACGATTCACCGTGGCCTCCCGCCGTGGCGGGAGGCAAAGCGCGGCGGGGACACGGCTGAAGCCGGGACGTAGCGCCCATGTGCGAACTGCTTGGACTGTCGAGCGACATCCCGTCCACGGTGAATCTTTCGCTGATGAAGCTCGCCGAGCACGGCGGGCATTCGGGACCCCACCGCGACGGGTGGGGCGTCGCCTACTACGAAGGTCCGGACGTTCGCCTCATCAAGGAAGCCGCGGCCGCCGCGGACAGCGACTGGGTCCGCTTCGTGCGGGACCATGACCTTCGAAGCCCCATCGTCGTGGCCCACGTACGCAGGGCGACCATGGGCGAACGTTCCTATCGCAATACCCAGCCCTTCGCGCGCGAGCTTGCCGGGCGCATGCACCTTTTTGCGCACAACGGCTGGCTTGCGGATATTTTCAATGCGCCGGCGTTCCGGCCGAGGCGTTTTTCGGCTGTCGGGGAGACGGATTCGGAGCGGGCGTTCTGCGTGTTGCTCGACCGGCTGTCGGAACTGTGGAGGCGGCCCGTTGAAGTTCCATCGTTCGACGCGCGGTTTGACGTCGTCTGCGCTTTCGCGCGGGAACTGGGCGGGCTCGGGCCGGCGAACTTCCTGTACTCGGATGGCGACGTGCTCTTCGCGCACGGTCACCGGCGGATGCAGGCAGCTACGTCCCGGGTCGAGCCGCCCGGCCTGGTCTGGATCCAGCGACGCTGCCATCTCGGCGAAGCCGGGTTTGCGGCGAGCGGACTGTCCGTCGAGGGCGCGCAACAGACCGTCGTCCTTCTGGCGAGCGTGCCGTTGAGCGGCGAACCCTGGCATTCGTTCGAAGAGGGAGAGGTGATCGCCATCCGCGGGGGCGAGGTCGCTGGGAAACGGTTCCCCGCCGAAGCCCAATCCCGTGCCAGTTCTTAGGAGATCGAATATGTCGAAACCGGAAGGCGACGGGATGAAGCGCGGCATCGTCACGCTCTGCATCGGCGGGGGGGCAGGGCATCGCGCTCGCGCCCGAACTCGCGTGAGGGGCGCAAGCGTGTGAGAACCGCAGCAATACGTCAGGCGTTTGCGGCGCTTTTCTTCGCGCTGTCTGCAGTCACCGCCGCGGCCCAGCCGCCGGAGCGGGTGGACGTCTATCTCTTCTGGGGGATCGGCTGCCCGCATTGCGAGGGCCAGATCAATTTTCTGAAGCGTCTCGAGGCGGAGGAACCGCGGCTGCGCGTGCATTACCTTGAGGTGTCGCGCGACGCAGCGAATCGCAAGGCGTTCGCGGCCGTCGTGGAGAGACTCGCGATCGAAGACCCTGCGGTCCCGCTCACGCTGGTGGGCGATGCGTCGATGGTCGGCTATGCGGCCGACGAGACCAGCGGCGCCGAGCTCAAGCGCCGGATCGCGTATTGCTTGGCGAGCGGCTGCCCGGACACAGCCGGCCCCATGCTGCGCGCGATCGACGGCGGGGACGCGGAAGCCGCGGCCGCGCGCCGGCCCGATGGCGGCGCTCAGAGAATGATCCCGTCGGCGATCTCCGTCCCATTGCTCGGCGAGATCCGCACGGCGGACCTGTCGCTGCCGGTCCTGACGGTGGTGCTGGGCGCGCTCGACGGGTTCAATCCCTGCGCGATGTGGGTGCTCGTGTTCCTGATCGGGCTGCTCCTCGGGATGCAGGACCGCTTCCGCATGTGGGTGCTCGGCACGGCGTTCATCGCCGGCTCGGCGCTCGTATATTTTCTCTTCATGGCGGCGTGGCTCAATTTCCTCCTCTTCATCGGGGCGGTGGTCTGGGTGCGCGCCGCGGTGGGGTTCGTCGCTCTCGGCGGCGGCTTCTACTACCTTCGCGAGTATTTTCAGAATCCGGATGCGGCCTGCAAGGTGACCGCCCCGGAAGCGCGCCGGCGCGTGTTTGAAAACCTGCGCAAGCTCGCCAGCGAGAGCCGCTTCTGGCTCGCGTTCGGCGGCATCATGGCGCTCGCGTTCGCGGTGAACCTCGTCGAGCTGATCTGCTCGGCGGGCATCCCCGCGGTGTACACGCAGGTGCTCGCGCTGAGCAACCTGCCGGCCTGGAAGTATTACGCCTACCTGTCGTTGTACATCCTCGTGTTCATGCTCGACGACCTGTTCGTGTTCGTGGTGGCGATGAAGACTCTTCAGATCACGGGCGCGACCACAGCCTACGCGCGGTTCGCGAACCTTGCCGGTGGGGGCGTGCTGCTTGCGATCGGCGCGCTGCTGCTGCTCCGTCCGGAGTGGCTCATGTTCGGGTGAGCCGCGATGCTTTTTCCCGCAAGCACGGCTGAGGCTGGCGCGCGATTCTCGGTGCGTCGCCGCTCCATCGCATGCCGCGAGGTGCCGCGGTGACTGATGTCCTGCACGTCGTGTGCCCGCATTGCAATACGACCAATCGCGTGGCGCGCGTCCGCCTTGCGGACGGCGCGAAATGCGGAAAGTGCAAACAGCCGCTATTTAACGGGCGCCCAGTCGAGCTGACCGGGACGAATTTCGACCGTCACGTCGCCGACAGCGACATCCCGGTCGTCGTGGACTTCTGGGCGCCGTGGTGCGGGCCGTGCCGGATGATGGCGCCCGCCTACGAGCAGGCGGCCGCGCGGTTCGAACCGCGCGTGCGACTTGCCAAGCTCAATACCGAGGCGGAACCCGGAATAGCCTCGCGCTTCGGCATTCGCGGCATTCCGACGCTGATCTTGTTCGAGGGCGGACGCGAGGTCGCGCGCCAGTCGGGCGCGCTCGATCTTTCAGCCCTGCTTGCGTGGGTCGAGTCTCATGCGTGACGAGGGACAGATGGACCACACCGGGAAGACGAATGCATTGCAAGAACTGGCGGCGGGGCTCCAGGATCTGCACCGCGCTCTCGCCGAGCGTGCGCGCCGCGATTACGAACGGGAGCACCACAGCCTCCTGAACCCGGACGAGTTCCTGCATCTCCTCGTCACTGAACCCCGGTTTGCATGGATCCGCTCGCTGTCCGAGCTCATGGTGGATCTCGATGTTTTCCTGAGGGCCGATCCCTCCCCGACCGAGGACGAGGCCGCGGCGGTCCGTGCCGAGGTGGAGCGCTTGATCGGCGCACCTGAACAGGCCGAAACCCCGGGCGCGTTTGCCATGTTTCCCCGGCGATTCTGGGCATATGTAAGGGAAGATCCGCACGTTGCGGTTGCGCATGCGGGAGTCAAGCAAGTTCTTCAACGTCTTCCCGAACCCGCGTCCGTCAATGAGGCGGACGTCTTGCACGAAAGACACCGCTGGGCCGAGGTGCGGCGCCACCGGCGGTAAGGTCATTCACAGATAACCTCGATCCGCATCGCATCGGATTCGAGTCACAACGACTGTGGACCCGCGAAATCCACGATGCAGTTGATTCAGGTCAAGATGACCACCGGGCGGAGGGGAGATACTTTTCCGCGGGTCACGTGACCCGTCATTCTCAAAGGAGTACTCACTATGACATTCAGGAAGCGCGCGCTGATCGCCGTGCTGGGCGCGGCGATCGCTTTGCCCTTCGTTGCGGAAGCCCAGCAATGGCCGGGAAGAGGACCCGGGCCGTATTCTCCATACGGTGCCGGCGCGTATGGCGCCGGAAATCCGTATGCCAAGCAACTCAATGAGCTTGCGGTCAAGGACCCGGCCAAGCATGACGCCTGCTTCACGCAGGCGAACGAGAAGAACCTGCGCCGGGAGGCGCGGTGGAAGTTCATGCTCGACTGCATGAAGAAGTAAGCCATGCGTTCGCCCGCCGGAAGGACTCGCGGTGGGCGAACGGTCTTGATGGGACGGCATGCAAACGATCCGCCGGGGTCAATGCGGATCGCTTTGTCATGTTACGGCGTGTTCGTCTCATTCTTCCATGACGATAATTGAGGGAGGTGCGCCATGCCCGATCCCAAGTTCTTGAAGCCCTGGCACGGCGTGCCGCGGGAGCAGATTCAGTGGAATCCGACCGTGATGGAAGAGGCCTGCATCGGCTGCGGCACGTGCGTGACTGGCTGCAACCGCCTCGTGTACCGTTTCGATTTCGAGCGCAAGAAGGCGGTGGTGGTCGATCCGCTCAACTGCATGGTGGGCTGCACCACCTGCGCGAACACGTGCCCGACTCACGCGATTGCGTTTCCGCCGCTCGACACAGTGTTTGCGCTCGAGGATCGCGCCGAGGTGCGCCATGCGATCGAGGACGATCTCCGGGACCGCCAGGGCGACCTCGCCTGGAGGGGACATCTGCCGCATCCCGACCGGCTCGTTGAGCTGGATGTCGGCGAAATCAGCCGGCCGAACGCCAAAACCCTGCTGCTGCGCCTGACGCCCAAGGTCAAGGGCGAATGCTTCTGCCAGTTCTCGCCGGGGCAGTACGTGGAGGTTTGGATTCCGGACACCGAATATCTGTCCCGGGCCTATTCGATCGGCAACGCCCCGCGGGAAGACGGCAGCATCGATCTCCAGATCAGGCAGGTCGAGGGCGGGCGCCTGTCTGACTGGGCCTTCAACCGCATGAAACTCGGAGACAGCGTGCGGGTGCGCGGGCCGCTCGGCTCGTTCACGATGCGCTCCACGGTCGACCGGCCGCTGCTGTTCGTCGCCGGCGGCACGGGGTTCGCGCCGATCGAGGCATTGATCGAGCAGCAACTGAAGCTCGCCCCGCAGCGGGACATCGTCCTGGTGTGGGGAGTCGTGGATGAACGGGATTTCTACGAGATCGATCGTCTCGAGTACTGGAACTGGTCGGACAGGAACCTGCATATCGTCCTTGCCGCCGAGCGCGGCTTCGATGCGTATGGCATTCCCCTGGGCATCACCACCGTGACTGGCAACGTGGTCGATGCACTGCGGGCACCGGGCATCACGATCGCCAATCGCGATGCCTACGTGGCAGGCCCGCCGAAGATGCTCGGTGCCGTCGTCGCCGAGCTGCGTGCGGCAGGAATCGGGGCGATGGACATCCATGTGGATGCCTTCGGCGTGAGCTAACGCGGGGCAGACAAGGGATCACGTGAACCGCCAATCGAAGGAGCAAACTTTCATGACCAACTATCCGGAGCAATACGAGCAACTGCAGAAACTGGTGGCCAAGCTGATGATGGAGGCACCGGGGACGCTCGGCGGGTTTCGCCATCTTCATAAGGAAAGCCAGGCCGAGGGCGCGCTGTCGACGAAGACCAAGGAGCTGATGGCCCTCGCGATCTCCATTGCGGGTCACTGTGACAGTTGCATCGCCTATCACGTGCACGATTCGGTCAAGGCTGGTGCCGCCAGGAAGGAAATCCTGGAAACGATCGGTGTCGCGATCATGATGGGCGGTGGCCCCGCTCTCATGTACGGCTGCGACGCGCTGGAGGCGCTCGAACAATTCGAAGCGAAGGGCAGATCAGCCTAGAGCAGCCACCCCGTCCGTGCAGTTCGGCTGGCGGCATCGGGTGATCACGGTTTACGATCGTTTGAGCGATATCATAGGAGCGCTGGCGCCAGCGTTGCATACTTATTTACAGCACACAATAGGAGAGTTGGGATGCGCTACATCATCTGCACACTTGTTGCAGCAGTGGTGTTCATCAGTGCGGGGATCGGTTCTGTCGCCTCCCAGGACCAAGACAAGACGGGAAGGGTCGTAAAGCGCGAGATCATCCCGGGCTCCGAGCTCATGACTCCTGCTGAGCGCGAGCAGTACCGGCAGCGCATACGCGGCGCGCGATCCGCTGACGACGAAGCCAGAGTGCGAGCGGAGCATAAGAAGCTGGTCGAGGAACGCGCCCGCTTGCGCGGGCTGCGCGTTGCAGATCCTGCATCACCAGACATGCGGAAATGAAAGTCGCCGCATTGTGCGCAGGCGCGCTGCTCGGTGCTTTTTGTGCAGGTTGCGAAGCGCCGCCGTCTGGCGATTCTGCAAAGGGAGCCAGGCTTCATGATTCCTGCCTGGGGTGTCACGGGACGGAGATCTACCTGCCGCCTAACGCGAAGGTCAAGACGCTGACGGAGCTGAAAAAAGAAGTAGAGAACTGGAACGATCGGATGAATCCAAAATTCGACGACCAGGAAGTGGAGGATATCACAGCTTATCTCAACTCCACCTATTATAAATTCCGGTGAACGGCGGAAGTCGCTATTCGATCCTGTTCGTCGGTTGAGGCCCTGCTGCCCTGCTTCATAAAGGCGAACGCTTCGAAGCCCCTTGCCTTGTTCCACTCAAAACAGTCTCCTGAAGGGGCGGCCTGCGCGGCGCCGACACTTCGCGAGCAGTTCAGTTGATTTGGATCAAAGACGAGGCTTGCGGTGTCCGAGCTTCCATGGTTTAATAATTCAACTATATTTGAAATATTAAATTATGAGAAAGTCCAGTGCCGTAACCCTCTTCGAGTCCCTTGCCTCCGGCGTCCGGCTCGATATTTACCGTTTGCTCGTTCGAAAAGGCCTGGACGGGCTGGTGGCCGGCGAGATCGCAGCCGCGTTGGATCTGCCGCCGACCAACCTCTCTTTTCACCTCAAAGCCATGACGCAAGCCGGTCTGCTCACAGTCGAGCAAGAAGGGCGGTTCCAGCGTTACCGGGCCAATCTGGCGTTGATGCAGGATCTGATCGCCTACTTGACCGAGGAGTGCTGCGCGGGAAATCCTGAACAATGCGCGATCCCGCGCCGCGCGAAAGGCACAGTGCCCCGGACACCTTCGACCGCAAAGACGGCCTGACCGATGAACGTACTGTTTCTCTGCACCGGCAACTCGTGCCGCTCGATCCTCGCGGAGGCCACGTTCAATCATCTTGCCCCTGCCGGTTGGCGCGCAATGAGCGCAGGCAGCCAGCCTGCGGGATATGTACACCCGCGTTCGCTCACGTTGCTCGCGCGTGAGGGCATCGCAACCAATGGTCTTTACAGCAAGTCGTGGGATATCCTGCCGCTGACCCCCGACATCGTGATCACCGTGTGCTCGAGCGCCGCGGGGGAGACCTGCCCTGCCTACCTGGGGCCGGTGTTACGCGCGCATTGGGACGTGGAGGATCCGGCCAAGGCCACCGGCACCGACGCCGAAATCAGCGCAGCGTTCGATAAGGCCTATCGCGTCCTTCGCGCCCGCATCGAGGCGTGCCTCTTGCTGCCGCTGGAAAGCATCCAAGACGACCGTGTGCGGCTGAAGGCGGAACTCGACCGCATCGGCGAGCATAGGTCGTGAACTGCCCCGACAACCTTTCAAGGAGCTTGTAAATGAAAACGATCCAGGTATTCGATCCGGCCCTGTGCTGCAGCACCGGCGTGTGCGGCGTGGATGTCGACCAGCAGCTCGTCACCTTTGCCGCCGATGTTGACTGGGCCAAGAAGGCTGGCGCGAGAATCGAGCGCTTCAATCTGTCTCAGCAGCCGCTGGCGTTCGCGCAGAACGCGGTGGTCAAGGGGTTCCTGGAGCGCTCGGGGCAAGAAGCCTTGCCACTCGTGCTGATAGACGGCGAGGTGGCGCTGGCCGGCCGCTATCCGACTCGCGACGAACTGGCCCGGTGGACCGGAATCGGAGCGCGCGCCGAATCGACGACCGCGGCCGCATGCTGCGGCGGCAGTCGCTGCTGCTGATGCGGGAAGCTGCACGCATGCGATTCCTCGACAACCCGCCACGATTCCTGTTCTTCACCGGCAAGGGCGGCGTAGGTAAGACTTCGATTGCCTGCGCCACCGCTGTTCGGCTCGCGGAAGGCGGAAAGCGCGTTCTGCTCGTCAGCACCGATCCCGCATCCAACGTTGGGCAGGTGTTCGGCATCGCGATCGGCAACCGCATTACCCCGCTTGACGATGTTCCGGGGTTGTCCGCACTGGAGATCGATCCGCAGGCCGCTGCGCAGGCGTACCGCGATCGCATCGTGGGGCCGGTGCGCGGGGTGTTGCCACACGATGTGGGAAAGGGCATCGAAGAGCAATTGTCAGGAGCATGCACCACCGAAATCGCGGCCTTCGACGAATTCACCGCACTGCTGACCGATGTCTCATTGGTGGCCGACTACGATCACATCGTGTTCGACACCGCACCGACCGGTCATACCATCCGCTTGTTGCAACTCCCTGGCGCCTGGAGCGGTTTCCTGGAGGCCGGCAAGGGCGATGCATCGTGCCTTGGTCCGCTCGCCGGGCTGGAGAAACAGCAGGCGCAGTACAAGGCGGCAGTTGATGCTCTGGCCGACGCGCGGCACACCCGCCTGATACTGGTGGCCCGAGCGCAGCAGGCGACGTTGCGCGAAGCAGCGCGCACCCAACAGGAGCTCGCCGCCATCGGATTGACTCAGCAGTTTCTCGTCATCAATGGCATTTTGCCGCCGGGCGAAACGGGCCACGATCCGCTTGCCGGCGCGATATTCCGCCGCGAGAGGGCAGCGCTCGCCGCAATTCCCGGGGCACTCGAGGTCCTGCCTCGCGACGATGTTGCGCTCAAGCCTTTCAACGTGATCGGATTGGAGGCGCTGCGGCGGCTGCTCGTCGAGTCAGAAAAGTACCACGCTCTTTCTGCTGCCCAGCCTCAGGAGGCGCTCGATGCGCCCAGGCTCGGCACGCTCATCGACGGCATCGCAGCGGATGGCCATGGTCTGGTGATGCTCATGGGCAAAGGCGGCGTTGGCAAAACCACGCTCGCTGCCGCTCTCGCTGTTGCGCTGGCTCAGCGCGGATACCCGGTGCATCTCACCACTTCCGATCCTGCCGCCCATCTGTCCGAGACGCTCGCCGACGCGCTCGACAATCTGAGCGTGAGCCGCATCGATCCCCGCGTCGAAATCGAGCGCTACCGTCAGCATGTGCTGGATACCAAGGGTGAACAGCTTGACGCCCAGGGACGCGCCCTGCTCGAAGAAGATCTGCGCTCGCCCTGCACCGAGGAAATCGCCGTATTCCAGGCGTTCTCGCGCATCATTAATGAAGCAGCCAAGAAGTTCGTGGTGATGGACACGGCGCCCACCGGTCACACCTTGCTCTTGCTCGATGCAACCGGCGCCTACCATCGGGAGATGACCCGGCAATTGGGAGCGGCTGGACTGCGCTTCCGGACCCCCATGATGCAGTTGCAGGATCCCGCGCGAACCAAGGTGCTCATTGTCACGTTGCCAGAAGGGACTCCGGTCCTCGAGGCAGCGAACTTGCAGGAGGACTTGCGCCGCGCCGGCATCGAGCCGTGGGCCTGGATCGTCAACAACAGCCTGGCGGCGGCGGTCACCCGCTCGCCCCTGCTGCGTCGGCGTGCGCACAACGAAGTGGAACAAATCGATGTCGTGGCCACTCGGCACGCCCGCCGCTATGCCGTCGTGCCGCTGCTCGCCGAGGAACCGGTGGGCGTTCGCGGGCTGCTCGAACTTGTCGCGGGCGCGGTCCGCGAGACAGAAAGGGCCTGACACGACATGCAAGGGCTACAACCCTGTTCGTCTGCGCCGGCAACTCGGCACGTCGCATCATGGCCGACGTCACTCTGAACCGACCCGTTGCGGCAATGGGTCAGGGGCGGGCGGGGTGAACGGGACCGGCCAGAATATTTTCGTAGGAGTCAGCCATGTCCGCACTGTGTAATGTCACCGGCACGCGTGCCACCGGCGAGCCGCTGAATTTTTTCGAACGCTACCTGACGCTGTGGGTAGCGCTATGCATCGTTGTCGGTATCGTGCTAGGCCAACTGTTCCCGGAGCCGGTGCAGGCGATAGGCGGCATGGAAATCGCCAAGGTCAACCTCCCGGTGGGCGCGCTGATCTGGGTGATGATCATCCCGATGCTGCTGAAGATCGACTTCGGCGCGCTGCACCAGGTCAAGGGTCACATCAGGGGCATCGGCGTGACGGTGGCCATCAACTGGCTGGTAAAACCGTTTTCGATGGCGTTCCTCGGATGGTTTTTCATCCGTGGCGTGTTCGCGCCGCTGTTGCCGGCAGAGCAGATCGACAGCTACATCGCGGGCCTGATCCTGCTCGCCGCCGCGCCGTGCACCGCGATGGTGTTCGTCTGGAGCCGCCTGACCAACGGCGATCCGTATTTCACGCTGTCGCAGGTTGCGTTGAACGACAGCATCATGATTTTCGCGTTCGCGCCTATCGTTGGGCTGCTGCTGGGCATCTCCTCGATCACCGTGCCCTGGGCGACGCTGTTCACCTCCGTCGTCCTCTACATCGTTATCCCGGTGATCCTCGCGCAGATAATGCGCAAGCGGTTGCTCGCGCGGGGCCAGGCGGCGTTCGACGCCGCGATGACGCGGATTCAGCCCTGGTCGGTCGCTGCCTTGCTGCTGACGCTGGTGTTGCTGTTCGCATTCCAGGGCGACGCCATTCTCAAGCAGCCCCTGGTCATCGCGCTCCTGGCCGTGCCGATCCTGATCCAGGTGTTCTTCAACTCCTCGCTCGCCTACCTTGCAAACCGAGCACTGGGAGAAAAGCACAGCGTGGCCTGTCCGTCAGCGCTGATCGGCGCCTCGAACTTCTTCGAGCTGGCAGTCGCCGCGGCGATCAGCCTGTTCGGCTTCGAGTCCGGGGCGGCCTTGGCCACCGTGGTCGGCGTGCTGATCGAGGTGCCGGTGATGCTGCTGGTGGTGCGTGTGGTCAATGCCAGCAAGGGCTGGTACGAAAGGGGGCTAAGGGTCCCGGAACGCGCCCCATGACAGCGCAGACCTGTCGGCAAAGCGCATTCTTTTGCTTGCGTTCCGAGCGCATGGTTATTCGACCCGCATGGCGAGGACCACGAGACGAGCCCTGCGGATAGCTCGCGGTGGCGTTGATTGACCAACGGATTCTGGAAAGGAGAAGAGATCATGTTTAGCCGATTTATCGTTGCCACGGATCTCTCGCCCGCGTCCTTCGCCATCGTGAATTGCCTCGGCGGACTGAGGGCTTTCGGGGCGAAGCAATGCCTGCTCCTGCAGTGTCTCAACTTTCAGCAGGCGGCTTCGACCGCGTTGTCCTATACCACCGCGCCTCTGGAAGGCATCCTCGGCCAACAAAAGGAAATTCTGGAAAAGCTAGGGTTCGAGGTCGAGACGAAAATCATCCCGGGCTTCGCCAAACTCGAGATCAATCGGGTTGCCGCCGAGGAGAACTACTCGCTCATTGTGGTTGGATCGCAGGGCCACTCGATGGTGGGCGAAATGCTGCTGGGTGGGGTCGCCTCTGAAGTCATTCACAGTGCTCGTAAGCCCGTGCTTCTCGTGCGGATCGAGATGAAAGAGGATGCCGGGAACGCGTGTGTTCAGGCCGCGCGCTGCGACTTCAGCGAACACGTTCTGTTTCCGGCGGATTTCTCGGAAAACGCGGACCACGCATTCACCTACGTCGAGAGGCTGGCAGCGGACGGCGCGCGGCGCATCACTCTCCTTCATGTCCAGGACAAGGCGCGCATCGATCCCCACCTCACGCACCGGTTGGACGAGTTCAACGAAATAGACCGCGGACGCCTGGAAATAATGAAGGAACGGCTCCGGAAGCAGGGCAATGCTGAAGTCGAAATCGAGTTGTGTTACGGATCGCCGTTCGACGAGATCACGCGTCTGGTCCGCGAACGCAATGTCAATCTCGTGGTTATGGGAAGCCAGGGGCGTGGTTTCGTCGAGGAAATCTTTCTGGGAAGCGTCAGCCATAACGTGGCGCGCCATGCGGATGCATCGGTGCTGCTGATTCCGGCGGTTCATCGCGGCACTGCTGGCAACGCTGGCGAAACCAACGCACGTTCGTTTGATCCATGTTAGAACGCCCGCAAAGCCGAAACAGGCGCTGTGGTTGATGTAGATCATGTTCCCGCGCGGGGGGTGGGATATATCTTACTTGGGTTAGGCATGACGTCGTTCATTCGCCCGGCGCCGCCCAGGCATTCGTGCCCCCGAGCCAGCGCGTCATCCGCGATGCGGCATCACCGCTCGCCCTGAAACTGGACTTGCGCAACTACGTCTACGATGGCGCAGTGCAATTGCTGGCCGCGCGCCTGTACCAGGGCCAAGCCACCAACTTCCGCACCCCGGGGGGCGGTTTCGCACCCGTATTCACAAGTCCGCGGACGAGGAACTCTGCATCCGGTCACGGTTATGAATCGAACCAGCTCTGACGGACCCCAAGGTCCCGCCGGCGCTGATGCTCACGGGCATGCACGCAGCACCGGCGGCGCGTTGAAGCTGGCGCTCGCGCTGACGCTCGGGTATGCGGCTATCGAGGCGCTGGCCGGCTGGTGGAGCGGTTCTTTGGCGCTGCTTTCCGACGCCGGGCACATGGTGAGCGACAGCGCCTCGCTCGGGCTGGCGGCGCTCGCCGCGTGGGCTGCGCGTCGCCCACCCTCCGCGCGTCATTCCTATGGCTTGGGTCGCGCGGAGATCGTGGCCGCGTTTGTGAACGCCGCCTTCATGCTGGTCGTGCTGGTCTGGATTACGGTCTCAGCCGTGCAGCGGTTGATCGAGCCGCAGACAGTCAATGGAGAGGCAGTTGTCGCGGTTGCGCTGGTCGGCTTGCTGCTCAACGCGGCCGTGGCCCTGATTCTCGCGCGCGGCGAAAAAACCATGAATATCCGCGGCGCCCTGTTGCATGTCATGGGAGATCTTCTGGGTTCCATCGCCGCGCTTGTCTCGGGCGCTGTCATTTCCATCACCGGCTGGGTCGCAATCGATCCGTTGCTTTCGTTCTTTATCTGCGGACTTATCCTGTTCTCCAGTTTGCGCCTTCTGCGCGACGCGCTTCATGCCTTGATGGAAGGCGTGCCGCTACACCTCTCTCTCGAGGAGATCGGTCACGCCATAGCCGACATAAACGGCGTGCGGTCGGTGCACGACCTGCACGTCTGGACGCTTTCATCGGATCGTATCGCGTTGTCAGCGCATCTGCTGATCGACGACCTGACGGACTGGGAAGACGTTCTGCGAGCGGTCGTGCAGATGCTGGATAAGCGCTACGGCATCGCACACGTGACCCTGCAACCGGAGCCGGCTGCGAGAATGCTGCAACGAATGCCCGGGCCTCGTTAAGCCTGTACCAGATAGTTTCGCATCATGCCCATGTCCTCGTGTTCCAGGATGTGGCAGTGATATAGATAAAGCCCTGTATAGTCGGTGAACTTCATGAGCAGTTTAACCCGTTCCCCGGGCATGACCAGCACGACGTCTTTCCAGCCCTCGTCGATAAATCCCGCCCCGAGCGTCTCGTAGGCACCGGCGAAGCGAGGATCGGCTTTCCTTTGCACAACCTGAAACTGAAGGTTATGGACGTGAATGGGGTGCGCCATCATCATCATGCTTGCGTCGTTCGCAAGCTCCCAAACTTCGAGCGTGTTCAGCTTGACGATCTCGTTTTCCGCCACTTCATCCATTTTGTCGAACCTGCGGCCGTTGAGACTGACTTGCCCCATTCCCATTGCGGGGCTGAACGTGCGCGGCGAAATACGGTTCACCGCATCTTCCAGTCGATAACGTGAAATATTGGAAAGCTTCGCCGGCAAGGCACGCGGTTTCGCGAGCTTGCGATCCACGCGAACCCTGAGCACCGGGAAGGCGCTGCCGTTGGCCATGGCCGAACCTCCCATCATGCTCATCCCGGCGTTGAAAGGCAGGCTGCGCAGCGTGATCTGGTCACCGACACTACGGTCGCTGAAGTCCATCCATAATTCCACGCGCTCCGCGGGAGCGAGGGTCACATACGGGCGCTGAAGCGGCCTTTCCAGCAGTCCGCCGTCGTTGCCGATGACGGTTAACGGCCTGCCATCATCCCAGGCCAGTTTGTAGATGCGGGAATTGGACCCGTTCAGCAGCCGAACTCGGTAGGCGGTGGTGCCCACCGGCTGTACGAAATCCGCCTGCCCGTTGATGAGGACCCGGTCGCCAAGAAAGCCCTGCATCCGTTCCATCATGTTCCGGGCGTAGACGAGCTGATTGTTGCGGTCGAACAGGCGGTCTTGCAGCACCCACGCCAAATCGAACTCGGCGGAGGGGAGGGCGGCCGCTTTTTCTTCGTCGTCGCTCACGATGAAAAGCCCTGCCAGCCCGCGGTACACCTGTTCACCGGTGCGGCCATGCGGGTGCGGGTGGAACCAATAGGTGCCGGCCCGGTTATCTACCCGGAATTCGTAGACGAAGCGTTGGCCGGGGCGGATTGCGTACATAGGGTGCCCATCCATCCTGTGCGGAAGGTGCAGGCCGTGCCAGTGGACGATGCTGTCTTCGTCGAGATGGTTGGCGAAGTGAATGCGCAGTTTCTGTCCATTACGGACATGGATCACAGGCAGCGCGCTGCCCGGCAGCATTTGAAACGAAGATGGGTCTCCTCTGACGGCTTTCCCTTTGAACTGCCACACGTGGGTCGTCGCGCCTGAAAGCAGGGGCAACTCGCCCGGGGCCGCCGCAAGTTCGATTTCGACATCCGGCTTGAAATCCGGGGTGGCCTCTGATGCCGCGCGGTGTGCCATCTCTGCTGAGAACGCAGGCTTTCCGGCTGCGAGCAGCGCGCCGCCTGCGGCGATCGTTTGTATGAATGTTCTCCGGTCAACGTTGAACATGCTTCTTACCATCCTCTTTTGATCGATATCACTTACAGGCTCACGACTTGGCTGGCCGGAAAACCAGGAAATACTGGTTCGGCAGGAAGGCGTGCTCCTGGGCAAGCGTGTAGCCGGCGGTCTTGAGTTCGGATTTCACGCGGTCCGGCGCGATGCGCGCGCTCTTCGGCGGACCATCCGGCGAGTCCATGCGAAAATCAATGATCGCGATGCGGCCGCCGGGTTTGAGTGAAGCGCGGAGTTTCTGGAAATAGCGCTCGCGGTTGTCGATGTGGTGGAACACGTCCACCAGGAGGATCAGATCCACCTTCTCGGGAAGACGCGGATCGTCGGGCGCTCCGGCTACCGAGGTAATGTTGGTCAGTCTTTCACGCTTCGCGCGCTCGGCGAGGTACTTCACCATGTCGGGTTCGGTGTCAACGCCATAAACGCGTCCTTTCGGCACCATGTGCGCGAACCGCACCGAAAAATAGCCGGTGCCCGAGCCGATGTCCGCGATGACCGCATCGGGCTTGAGCGCCAGCGCCTGAATGACTTCATGGGGCTTTTGCCACGCGTCGCGCTTCGGATCATCGAAGACCTGCGCCCATTCTTCCGCGCCGCCGAAGCTGTGTTGATGAGTGCTGGGGGATTGCGCTACCGCAGTCCCTGCCAGCAATCCGGTCCAACCCAATAGAACGAATACCGCTGTGAGTAATGAGGTTCGAATCATTTTTTGCCCTATGCGATTTTGTTAACGGCAATACGGGGCGGGTTGCCCCGCCCCTCGTGAGGTTAATGACTACGGCTTTGGGTGGGTTGCGCGGTGTGCTGCGCGGCCATCGGACAGTTGCCTGCCATCGGGCCCGTGTTCGTGCCACCTTGGTGTCCAGCACCCATTGCGCCCTTGTGTCCGGGGCCCTTGCCGCTTTGGTGTCCCGGTCCCGTCTGGCCCTGATGCTCCGCACCCGCAGAACCCATCATGCCGGGTCCCATGCCGCCACCCATGGCACCGGGGTGCGCGTGCGCGTTTGCGACGCCCAAACCGAGGCCCATGGAAGCGACGATGCCGATAACAACTCTGTGCGACTTTTCCATACTCTGTCTCCGTCAAAAGGTTGGAATGGTTTATGCCTCCTCCGTCATTCGCGCTCACTTGCGTACCGCGAAGCGCGGATTGTGGCCAAGCGATTAAAGCACGCTATCGCAAATTAGCAATGTCAGAAATGGCAAATTTTGTATCGCAGGTTATCGAGAGGGCAAGTTGTTACACTGCGTTACAAAATTCCTGGATGATCCCGCACGGTTTTGGGCGCTGCAATCCCTTGCTTTATAATTGCCGGCAGGCCCGCGCCCGGCACACGACCAACACGCCCGCATCGACATTACAGCGAAAGAGATTCGATGACCAGATTCGAAGGCACCGACACCTACATTGCCACCGATGACCTGATGCTGGCGGTAAACGCCGCGATCACGCTCGAGCGGCCGCTCCTGATCAAAGGCGAGCCGGGCACCGGAAAGACCATGCTGGCGATCGAGGTTGCAAAAGCCTTGCACCGCCCGCTCCATGAGTGGCACATCAAGTCCACCATGAAAGCCCAACACGGGCTTTACGAGTACGACGCGGTGTCGCGCCTGCGCGATTCCCAACTGGGCGACCCCAAGGTGCACGATATCAGGAACTACATCGTGCAGGGCATGCTGTGGAATGCGTTCGTGGCTGAGACGCCGGCGGTGCTGCTGATCGATGAGGTGGACAAGGCGGACATCGAATTCCCGAATGACCTCTTGCGCGAACTCGACCGCATGGAGTTTTACGTCTACGAAACGCAGCAGCTCGTCAAGGCGAGGCACCGTCCGCTGGTGGTCATCACCAGCAACAACGAAAAGGAACTGCCCGACGCGTTTCTGCGTCGTTGTTTCTTCCACTACATCCGCTTTCCGGATCACGAAACGATGGAGAAGATCGTCCGCGTGCACTTCCCCGACATCAAAAGGCAGCTGCTCAGGCAGGCGCTGGAAGCATTCTTCGAGATCCGCGAGGTGCCGGGGCTCAAGAAAAAGCCCTCGACTTCAGAGCTGCTCGATTGGCTGAAACTCCTGATGGCCGAGGATATCCCGCCGGAGGCGCTCCATAGCCAGGACAGCCACAAGATCATCCCGCCGCTTCACGGCGCGCTATTGAAGAACGAGCAGGACGTGCACTTGTTCGAGCGGGTGGTATTCATGTCACGGCGGAAAAGCTGATTGAACCGCCAGGGCGCCGGTGTCGGCAAGGAAAGCAGGCGTATGCCAAAACGGTCACGCGGATTCCCGCCAGTGGTGGACGAAAACGTGACGACCCTGATACTGGGAAGCTTTCCGAGCGCCGCGTCATTGCAGAAAGGGCAGTATTACGGCCATCCTCACAACCAATTCTGGAAGCTGGTGGGGCGCGTAATCGAGGTCCCGCTTCATGAAATGCACTATGAAGGGAAACTCAGAACGCTGCTTGCACGCCATGTCGGGCTGTGGGACATCATCGACAGGTGTGAGCGCGCCGGCAGTCTGGACAGCAATATCCGCAACCCCCGGCACAATGAATTCGAACACGTGAAACGCATCGCCCGGCGCCTGCGCCGAATCTGCTTTAACGGCAAAACCGCGGCCAAGCTGGAGTCGCTGTTTGCCGCGTGGGGCTACGAAACCGTGGTACTGCCGTCATCAAGTCCCGCGAATACGCTCGCTTTCGAGGTGAAGCTCGACGCGTGGCGCCAAATCATGCCGCCCGATCGCTCTGCGCGCGGCACCCGCTCTGCGCCCGATTATTGCGGTCACGCCGGACGCTGATGCGAAACAGCCGCGAGCCGCTTAGTGGCGACTGCCGTTACCAACGCCGGTGAGCTCTGATAACGACCCTGGGGGCGTAATAAGCCGGCGCGTAATAGGCCCGGCGCGGCGCGTAGTAGTAGGCGCGAGGCGCGTAGTAGTAGGGCCGAGGCGCATAGTATGCGGGAGCCGGGTAGTAATACGGATCGTAATACGCTGCCCGGGGCGCCACGTAGACCGGCGCCGGCGCGATAGGCACGCCGAGGGCAAGACCAAAGCTCACGCCGCCATGCGCGGCCGCAGTACCGCTCGCCGCCGCGAGCACGACACCCGCCAACAACACCTTCAGATGCTTAAACATACCAACCTCCTTATAGTCACCGGCACCCTCGCCGTTGCCGTCAAGCCGCGGCCGACGAGGTATTTCGCTCCTAACTGCTTGCATGATCATGGAAATCGGCCTAAAAATCCGTCACAAATTGTAACGATACGTAACCGGCGCACACCAGGATTGGTGACGCATGTAATTGATTTTTATGGCTCTGCCTTGATATCTTACGGTTCGGCCGAGCGCGTCTCGTTACGCAATCGTCACCGTTCTGCCGATGCCAC
Source organism: Betaproteobacteria bacterium RIFCSPLOWO2_12_FULL_62_58 (assembly GCA_001772005.1). Taxonomy (GTDB): domain Bacteria; phylum Pseudomonadota; class Gammaproteobacteria; order Burkholderiales; family SG8-41; genus DSOT01. The sequence continues at coordinate 27,514 of MERI01000255.1, forward strand.
CGCAACGAGGGATGCCGCACAGTGTTGATCGAGTTCTTCTTGAAGCTCAAAGAAGGCGGGGTCCCGGTTTCGATCAGGGAGTTCTTGACCCTGATCGAGGCACTGGAAAAGCGCGTCATTTTCGGCAGCTTCGACGACTTCTACTATCTCGCGCGCACCTGTCTCGTGAAAGACGAGAAATACTTCGACCGCTACGACCGGGTGTTCGCCGCCTACTATAAGGGCATCATCGAGGTCGAGGGGGCGGTCGCGATCATTCCCGAGGAGTGGTTGAAGAAGCTCGCCGAAAAGCACCTCACCGAGGAAGAGAAGAAGCTGATCGAGGTACTCGGCGGCTGGGACAAGCTGATGGAGACGCTGAAGAAGCGGCTCGAGGAGCAGAAGGGCAGACACCAGGGCGGGGGCAAGTGGATCGGCACCGCGGGAACTTCACCGTTCGGCGCCTACGGTTACAACCCCGAGGGTGTGCGCATCGGACAGAACGAGTCGCGCCACCGTCGGGCGCTCAAGTTATGGGACAAGCGCGAGTACAAGAACCTCGACGACTCAGTTGAAATCGGCACGCGCAATATCAAGGTCGCGTTGCGCCGGCTGCGCAAGTTTGCCCGCGTCGGGTCGCCGGAAGAACTCGATCTCGACGATACCATCCGCTCAACCGCCAAGAACGCCGGCTGGCTCGATCTCAAGATGGTGCCGGAGCGGCACAACGCGGTGAAGGTGCTGCTGTTTCTCGACATCGGCGGCTCGATGGACGATTACATCCGCGTTTGCGAGCAGTTGTTTTCTGCGGCGCGCGTGGAGTTCAAGCACCTCGAATACTTCTACTTCCACAATTTCCTCTACGAGCGGGTGTGGAAGGATAACCATCGGCGAGCGACCGAGCGGGTTTCCACCTGGGCCGTGATGCACACCTATCCGCACGACTACAAAGTGATCTTCGTCGGCGATGCGACCATGAGCCCGTACGAGATCGTCTACCCCGGGGGGAGTGTCGAGCACACCAACGAAGAAGCGGGCGCCGTGTGGATGCAGCGCCTGCTGGCCGTCTACCACAACGCGATCTGGCTCAATCCCCAGCCCCGGGCGGTGTGGGACTACCACGAGTCAATTCGCATTACCCGCGAGTTGCTGGGCGAGCGTATGTTTCCGCTCACCATTGAGGGGCTTGACCGCGGAATGAGATTTTTGAGCAAATCTCATTAAATGCGCCTCGCGAGCAAGGCGCATTGAGAGGCATGACGCCGAATCGGTGACTCGTGGCGGGTGAACTCGTCTTGATTTCGCGGCGGTCACCGTGGCGCCGGACTGGGGCGCGAGCTGGCCGACATCGCGATCGGGTTTGCGCGCGGCGCGGGCTACCACCGCATGGTTCTCAATACGCTGCCAGGCATGAAGGCGGCGCGCGCGCTTTACGCGTCGCTAGGGTTCACCGCTTGCCCGCCGTATTACGACAACAGCTGCGCCGGGAGCGACTATTTCGAACTCAAGCTCTAGTGTCCTGCGTCGTTAATTCGTCGCACGATTAGACGTAGGTCGGGGTACGCGCAGCGTTCCCCGACGTCCACTTGGCGTCAGGTAGCCGCCGATGCGGCAACCTGACCTACACCTTCTCGACACGAGCGGCTCCAAGGATTCTGCATCGAAATAATGACTCAGGACTGGGTCCTCTTAAACGCCCACACTTCGAGCTTTCTCCAGAACCTTGGTGTTGAACTTCGCAGCGTCGATCACGAAACGCTCATGCGTACCCTCCGCGATCTTGTCGATGCCGTCGTGCGCCGACAGGGAAAAGGTCAGCTTGTGGCCTTCGACCTTGTCGAGCCTGACCTCGACGGTGACAGTGAAGCCCGGTGGGGTCGCCGCGAGATGAGAGAAGTTGACGCGGGTGCCGAGCGACTGTTCGCGCGGCCAGTCGAGATGCGCTCGAAGGGCTTCGATGCAAGCCCATTCCATCAGGCCGACCATGAATCCCGTCGCGAGCACCTGCGGCATGACCTGAAACATCTCCGACTCGGGATACAGATGCGGGACGGTCTTGGTGGATGGAATCTTGAACTTGAACTGGGAGGTCAGGCCGGGCTTGAGCGTGTCTTTCATATTATTGAGCCTTGCATAAATGGATGACAATCCATTTGTGCCTCGAATCTCCCTTCTCCGCTCGGGAGAAGGGTCGGGGATGAGGGCTGAGCAACGTCATGCATTTTCGTAATGCTCAGTAAGCCTCGAGCGGTGAGCAGCGGTAGTGTATCAGGGCACTGAGTTATCGGCGCGCGCAGCTTCCCAACCGAGCATCGCCGCTTTGCGGTTTTCTCCCCACCGATAGTTGCCGAAGCTGCCGGACTCCCGAATCACCCGATGACAGGGGATGAGGTAGGCGATCGGATTGGCTGCGACGGCGTTGCCCACGGCGCGCGCGGCGGTGGGTTGCCCGATTTGCGCGGCCATGCTGCGGTAGGTCGAGACGCCGCCGAACGGTACTTCGAGCAATGCGCGCCATACCTGGGCCTGGAAGTTGGTCCCCTTGACCAGCAGCGCGAGCGGTTTGCCGGTGGAAGCGGCGATCGGATCGAAGATGCTTACGGCGATCCCGCGGGTCACATCGTCGTCGAACTCCACTTTTGCGCGGGGCCATTCCTCCTGCAGCAGCGCCGCCGAAGCCTGCTTTGTTGCCTTGTCGAGGAAACGCAGCGCGCAAATGCCGCGCGGCGTGGCCGCGACCAAACAAGGCCCGAACGGTGAAGCGTGCATTCCCCAGAGGATGGTGAGGCCCGCGCCCTCCGTCTTGATTTCACCCGGTGTCATTGCCTCCAGCGTCACGAAGAGGTCATGCAGGCGACCCGGCCCCGAGAGTCCGACGCTGTCCGCCAAATCGATGACGTTGCCGGATTGCACCAGCCGCGCTTTGGCGTCTTCCACGGTAAGAAACTGCAGGAAGCGTTTGGGGCTCACTCCCGCCCAGCGCGTGAACAACCGCTGGAAGTGGTGCTCGCTCAAGTGCACATGCCGCGCGACTGCGGCCAGGTCGGGTTGCGTCGCAGCGTGGCGCCGCAGATATTGGATGGCACTTTCGATGCGCTGGTAGTCGCGCGTATCGGGGGCGCTTTGTGCGGAAACCGGGCTCCGTGAAACAGTCTGTGCCAGCATGGTGCGCACAGCATAAAGCGCAGTCTCAGGAATGGCTACCCGATTCTTGCTGTAATTTCGGTAAGCGGAAAGCGGGGAACGGTAGCCTCACGCTCTCAGTGTGAATGCTGCCGCCGGTCGCCGCCGGGCGGCGGCGCGACCTTCATGACTTCGTCTATGGTGGTAAGGCCGGTCGCGATCTTCTGGGCGCCGCTGATGCGAAGCGGCTTCATGCCTTCCTTGAACGCTTTCTCGCGCAGTGCATCGAGGTCGGTTTCGTCGGTGACCGCCTTGCGCAGCTCGGGCGTCATGACCAGTGTTTCGTAAATTCCCATGCGACCCAGGTAACCGGTCATGCGGCATTCGAGACAGCCCTTGGCGGCGTATGTCGTGTCCTTGGGCTTGGCTGCCTTCCACGGCGCAACCAGCATCTCCCACGCCGAGTCGTCGATCTCGCACTTTTCCCTGCATTGCGGGCACAGCGTGCGCACCAGGCGCTGGGCCATCACGCCGAGCAAAGTCGACTGCAGCAGGTAGGACGGCACGCCGATGTCGAGCAGGCGTGTCACTGCCGACGGCGCATCGTTGGTGTGCAGCGTTGACAGCACGAGGTGGCCGGTCAGCGCCGCCTGGATCGCCATCTCGGCGGCCTCCAGATCGCGGATTTCGCCCACCATGATGATATCGGGGTCCTGGCGCATCAGCGTGCGGATGCCGGCCGCGAAATCGACGCCGACCCCGTGCTGCACCTGCATCTGGTTGAACGCGGGCTCGACCATTTCGATCGGGTCCTCGACGGTGCAGACATTGACTTCGGGCACCGCCAGTCCCTTGAGCGTCGAGTAGAGCGTCGTGGTCTTGCCCGAGCCGGTGGGGCCGGTAACCAGGATGATGCCATGCGGCTGGGTCACCATCTGGTTCCACTTGCGCTCGTCTTCGTCGGTAAAACCCAGCTCCTTGTAATCCTTGACCAGGTTCTCCGGATTGAAGATGCGCATCACCAGCTTTTCGCCGAAAGCGGTCGGCATGGTCGAGAGCCGCAGTTCGACTTCCTCGCCGTCGGGCGTCACTGTCTTCAGCCTTCCGTCCTGCGGTCGCCGCTTCTCAACGACGTCCATGCGGCCGAGTATCTTGATGCGGCTCGTCATCGCCACCATTACGGGCGTGGGGATCTGATAAACGTGGTGCAACACGCCGTCGATGCGAAAGCGCACGTTGCCGATGTCGCGCCTGGGCTCGATGTGAATGTCGCTCGCCCGCTGATCGAAGGCGTAATTGAACAGCCAGTCGCAGATGTGAACGATGTGCTGATCGTTGGCGTCGAGCTTGCCGCTCCTGCCGAGCTGCACCAGTTGTTCGAAGTTCGCGATCTCGCTGTAGGCGCCTTTGCCCTGCGCGGTCGCGCCTTTAACCGACCGCGCCAGGTTGTAGAACTCGACGAGATAGCTCTGGATGTCGAGCGGGTTGGCGATCACGCGCTTGATTTCAAGGCGCAGTACCTGCTTGAGTTGATCTTCCCAATCGCGCACGAAAGGCTCGCACGTGGCGATCGTTACGTCGCGTGAGTCCACTCCCACCGGCAGAATCTTGTAACGCTCGGCGTAGGCATTTGACATCACCTTGGTCACGGCGGCGAAATCGATCTTGAACGGATCGATGTGCAGGTACGGCAGGCCTACTTTTTCCGCGAACCACTCGGCGAGGGCTTCGAGGTGCAGCAGCTTCTTGGGTTGCCGCGGGTCTTTCCACTTCTGGTCGGCAACCACGACCAGGGGATGGACTTCGCTACGGCTGAAGCGGCGGTCGCTGAACAACTTGTCCGCGGCTTCCTTGGGGACCAGTTGGTCGGCAACAAGGTCAGTCAGCAGTTGCTGTAGACCGACCTTGTGGTCAGCCTGCCGGGGAATGGCTTTCGCTTGGGACATGTGGGTATCGTGTGCCGGTGCCCGACTATAACCGTAACCGTTAAATCTTTCAATGGGTTACGCCCAACAGTTCAACATGGTTTAATATCGGCTGCGGCGCATTTCCTCGCATCATGCGTTTGGTATTCTGCCTAAACCAAGGGGGAGCTATGGAAACTCTAAGAATCAGCAGCGACACGACTGGTACGGGAATTCACCGCCATTTTCTTTTCGTGTTGATTTTGTTGCTCGTCTCGTCGCTGTTTTATGCGCCGATCGCCGCCGCGGCCGAGCCGCCGAAACTGGACGCGGCCAACACCGCGTGGATGCTCACCTCATCGGTGCTGGTGCTGTTCATGACGCTCCCCGGGCTGGCGCTGTTCTATGCGGGGCTCGTGGGTTCGAAGAACGTGTTGTCCGTCCTCACGCAGTGCTTCGCGATCACCTGCGTGGTCACGCTCGCGTGGGTGGTGGTCGCCTACAGCATCGCGTTCGGGGACGGCGGCGCGCTCAACCAGTGGTATGGCGGGTTCGCCAAATCCTTCCTGTCCGGCATCGAGGTCAAGACGCTCAAGGGCAGCATCCCCGAGACCGTGTTCGCGATGTTCCAGTTGACGTTCGCCATCATAACGCCGGCGCTCGTGCTCGGCGCCTACGCGGAGCGCGTGAAATTCTCCGGGATGCTGCTGTTCAGCCTGCTCTGGCTGCTGCTCGTGTATTGCCCGGTCGCGCACTGGGTGTGGGGCGACGGCTGGCTGGCGAAGATGGGCATCATGGATTTTGCGGGCGGCACCGTCGTCCACCTCAATGCGGGCATGGCAGCGTTGGTCGCAGCCCTGGTGCTGGGACGGCGCAGGGGCTTTCCTGAATCGACGATGCCGCCGCATAACATGACCATGACGGTGACCGGCGCCTGCATGCTGTGGGTGGGCTGGTTCGGGTTCAATGCGGGCAGCGCGCTCGCGGCCGACGGCTCCGCGGGCATGGCGATGCTGGTGACGCACATCGGCGCGGCCACGGGAGCGGTCGCTTGGATGATCTGCGAGTGGGTGCGCTACGGCAAGCCCTCGGCGCTCGGCATGGTGACGGGCATGGTCGCGGGACTGGGCACGATCACGCCGGCTTCGGGCTTCGTCGGGCCGATGGGCGCGCTCGCAATCGGCGCCGCCGCCGGGGTCGCCTGTTTCTTCGCCACCAACTTCATGAAACGTTCGCTTAAATTGGATGATTCGCTCGACGTGTTTCCGGTGCACGGAGTCGGCGGTGCCCTCGGCACGACGCTCACCGGCGTGTTCGCGGCCGCCGCCTTGGGCGGCGTAGGCTATGCCGACAAGGTGACGATGGCCGACCAGGTGCTGGTGCAGCTCGTCGGCGTGCTGGCGGTAGCGGCATGGTCGGGGGTCGTCACCTTCGTGCTGCTCAAGGTCAGCGGTGCGCTGGTCGGCCTGCGCGTCACGCCGGAAGAGGAATCCGAAGGCCTCGACACCGTGCTGCACAACGAGAAAGGCTACAACCTGTAATACCGGACGCCGCGAGGCGGCGCCGGATTACATTCGCGCGATGGAGCGGACGCAATGCGCCGCTCATCGCGCGTATCGCAGCGGTGGCACGGGTTGGGTTAAATGAATGATTTTCTCCCATCTGCCAGGAGATTGATGATGAATACCATTTGCCGCTACGCCGCACTGGCGCTGTTTGCTATGTTGGTGCCGGCTGCCGGCGCCGCGCCGGGCGAAGTCAGAATTTACGAACCCGGACAACTCACGCGCGACCGCTACGAGATCGTGACGCGTTTGTGGGTCGAATCCTGGCGCAGCGCGGTGCAGATACCGGGCCATGCTGACCAGCCTGCCGCAATTGCAGGTCTCAAATCCGAAGCCGCACGGCTGGGAGCAAATGCGCTGACCAACGTCGCGTGTCTCGTGGACGACGGTGCGCTCTGGGGCCGTGGTCCGCACTTCTGCTACGCGCTGGCGATCAGGCTTAAGAAATAGGGTGCTTCCGACTTTTCCGTGCGTGTCATTCCCGCGCAGGCGGGAATCTATAGGGCGCTCATTGGACGAGCCCATCATAAGAGCGCTGTCGGCGCCAATTCCTCTGACGTTCACCGGGAGGAATGCAAGCGTAGTGGGCGTGGTTCAAACCCCGCATGGATTCCCGTTTGCACGGGAATGACAGCTCCCGCCGAGGTTACTGGTTTGGTGCCGATGGTGAAGTCCAGCAGAGACGACACCCCGCGGATAACCCGGAAGAACCAGAAATAGTGAATGGTGAACAGACACCGCTCACCGTTTCACGTGAAGTAAGCCGTTCCCGCCATTGCGCAGTTGCCGGCGGCGTTTGCAATCCACAACTCCGCTTTGGCGCCGTCAGCGCTCGGCTCCCCGTTGACCGTGAAGCGCTCGGTATGGAAGACCGGGTGCAACGCGCGATAGTCGAGCTTTATCACCGGCCGTGTCTCGTTGCGCCGGCAGAGGTCGAGCAGCAGGACGGTTTGCAGCGGGCCATGCACGATCAGCCCCGGGTAGTGCTCTTCGTGCCGGCAGTAATCGAGGTCGTAGTGAATGCGGTGCGCGTTGAAGATGAGCGCGGAGAAGCGGAAGAGCATCGCCGGGCCGGCGACGAGTTCGCGGCGCCATGCGGCGTGCCGCGGAGCGGGTTTTCCCTGCGGCGTCGCGTCGCGCGGTTCCTGCTCCCCCCTTTTCGAAAGGGGGGGTGGGGGGGATTTAGCCGCCTCGCGATAAACGATGTCGTGCTCTTCCACCACCGCGATCTCACCCGCGGCCGTTACCGTGTGGCGCACCGTGACGAACACGAGGCTGCCGCTCTTGCCGTGCTTGGGTTCGACCGAGAGCACTTCCGAATCGCGGCGTATCGCATCGCCGACGCGCAACGCGCGCCGGAACTCGATGCGGCCGCCGGCCCACATGCGGCGGGGAAGGGTGACCGGCGGCAGGAATACGCCGCGCCTGGGGTGTCCGTCTTCGCCCAGATCCGCGGCGGGCACGGTCTCCAGGAAATACAGCCAGTGCCAGCCCGGCGGCACGGGGTCGCCGTCGCGGGGTTCGGGATCGCGCCGATCGAGGGTCGCGTTCATGGCTGCGAGCGGCCATGCGGTCACGGTGCCGGTCCGGTTTTCCTGCTTCCCCACCCATTGCTTCAGATGATCGAGGTTTTCGTTCATCGGGCCGCGCTCCTTTTCCCGTTGCGCCGTTGCTTCGCGCCGTCGAATTTCTCCACGGTCTCGCGCTCGATGCGGTAGTAGTCCTCAAGCCCGATCAGGTCCTCGACCTGCTTGCGCACGACCACCCATTCCGCGTTCGTCATCCCCGTGTAGTCGCCTGTCTTCCTGATCTCCGCGAGCGCCTTGCGCATGAAATGGCACTGCACGCCGATGGCGAGGATGGCATCGATGCAGCCGGCGTAGCCCATGTCCTCGAGCTGGCGATTGCCGTAGAGCGGCCGGGCATCGCGGGTACCACGGCTTTGCACATAGATCATGGGAATCCTGGCGAGCTTCGGGGTCTTGATGGTCTCTTCATGATTGCGCGGGAAAATGAGCCCCATGTCCGCGCCCTGGTCAGCGGCGAGATTGACGCGCTTGATCGCTTCCTTGAGCCCCTGAATGCGGCAGGCGTCGGAGCGCGCGATGATGACAAAATCGCGGTCGGATTTGTCCCGCTGCTCGCACGCCAGCCTGATCTTGTCCCGGTATTCGCCGAGTGGAATGTTATGAGCGACGTAGGTATGATAGTGCGCGCGCTTCGGGTAGAGCTGGTCCTCGATGTGGATGCCCGCGATGCCGGCGCGGATGCACTCGCGCACCGTCCGCATCGTATGCAGCGGTTCGCCCCAGCCGGCCCCGGCGTCCATCACGACCGGGATGCTTATCGCATTCGCCATGTCGCTCGCGACTCGCAGTTGCTCGCCCATGGTCAAAAGCGGTTCGCTGATGCAGCTTGAGCCGCCCGTGACGAAGCCGCCGTTATAGACGGTCTTGAAACCCAGGCTTTCCGCGAGCCGCGCCGTGATCGGGTCGTAGGCGGAAGGCAGTTCGAGAAAGTCGCCGCGCCTGATCAGCGCGCGAAGCTTGGCGGTTGCACGTTGCATTTGTCTTTCCTGTCAGTCAGTCGGGAAGTGTAAAACGACCGATCCGCCGTGACGGCCGGTCGGAGTTTCAACATCAATGGCATTATTCTGCCCGGATATTGCCGTCGCGGATCACCTGCCGCCTTCTGATTGTATCTTAGCGTCAGGCCGTGTGCAGTTTAGCGTGTGTGAACGCTTCAGCCGGTGGTCAAACGTCCGCTTACACCGACTGCTAGAATGCTTGCCCGGTGTGGCCGTACAGACACCGATCCGCGATCACAACATAACCTTATCGGGAGTTTCTCATGGAATGGCTGCTTGATCCGCAAATCTGGATCGCGCTCGCGACGCTGACTCTGCTCGAGATCGTTCTCGGCGTGGACAACATCATCTTCATCTCGATCCTGGTGGGCCGGTTGCCGGAACACCAGCGGGCCAAGGCGCGCTTCATCGGGCTGTCGCTCGCCATGCTGACGCGCATCGGACTGCTGTTCTCATTGACCTGGATCATGACGCTGACCGAGCCGTTTTTCTCGATTTTAGGAAAGGAAGTTTCCGGGCGCGACCTGATTCTGATTGGGGGTGGACTGTTTTTGCTGTGGAAAAGCGTGCACGAGATTCACAATTCACTGGAAGGCATCGAAGCACCGGGCATGGCGATGGCGGCAGCGAGTTTCGGTGCGGTGATTACCCAGATCGCGATTATCGACATCGTGTTCTCGCTCGATTCGGTGATCACCGCGGTCGGCATGGTGGACGAGATCGGGGTCATGGTGGCCGCGATCGTCATAGCGGTCATGGTCATGATGGTGGCGGCCAAGCCGATCGGCGATTTCGTTGACCGCCACCCGACGATCAAAATACTGGCGCTCTCCTTCCTGATTTTGATTGGCGTGGCGCTGGTCGCGGAGGGCTGGGATTATCACCTGCCCAAGGGCTACATCTACTTCGCGATGGCATTTGCGGTCGGGGTGGAAATGCTCAACCTCAGGCTGCGCGCGCGCACGCGGCCGGAACCGGTGCATCTGCGCAAGCCGCTGAGCGAAGAGGGTGGGCGGGACTGAGGCTATTCGCCGAGCAGCGCGGCGCCGGCCTGGGGGCTTTCATACATGCGCCGCGCGCTGTGACCGACATCGGGCACTTCGACCAGCCGCCAGTCGAATTCCCAGCCTTTTTCCTGCGCCAGCTTTTGCGCCGCGCGAAACACGTTGAGTCCGCGCTGATAGCGGTTCGGCCCCTGCTGCACCGCGCCGTCGCGCACGTTGAGGCTGGGACCGCGATTAACGTCGGCCTGTCCCAGGAAAATCGTCACCGGTTGCGCGAGGTAGCGGCGGATCGCGGCATCGTTTGACAGCGCATCGGGCAGGCCGCCGAAGCCGTACGGAAAGCGCACGTCACGCGTCGGCTGGAGGTAAGTCGAAGGATTGGCCATCACAATTCGCCGCGCCTCATTGGGAATAAATGCGGCGAAGCGGCTCAAGGCCTGCCCGCCGGCGGAATGGCCGCTCAGATAGTAGGGCAGGTCGGTACGTCCTTCGGCTGCGCGGATGAACTCGATGAGCTTCAGCAGCGTGTGCCCGGTCCATCGCGATTCCGGTTCGATGTTCAGCGGCCCGGAGCCGGGTTGAGGCGCAGCGCGAGCGATGGGCGGGGCCGTTCGGGAGCGGCATGCCGTGTGCGAGAAGCGCGTGGCACGCAATGATGACGCAAAAGCCGTGAGGGCGGAAGAGCGTGAGGGCGTGAGATGGAGGAAGCGCTGTCACGATTTCTTCAGCTGCTCTATCGTCCCCATGTGAAACTTGTATTCGCCCAGCTTGCGGTCGCTATAGTAGTGGGTAAGGGTATTGCGCACGGTGGCGAATGCAATCTGGTCCCAGGGGATTTCAGGCTCGGCAAACAGCCGTGCTTCCAGGGTTTCGGCGCCCGCGTGGACGTCGATATCGAGCAGCCGCGCGCGGAACAGGATGTAAACCTGGTTGATGTGCGGGATGTTGTAGAGTGCGTAAAGCGGTCCGATCTCGATCCGCGCGTTGGCTTCTTCGAGGGTTTCCCGCACCGCACCCTGGTAGGTGGTCTCGCCGTTTTCCATGTAGCCGGCCGGGACCGTCCATAAGCCGTAGCGCGGCTCGATCGCGCGCCGGCACAGCAGAATCTTGTCCTCCCACTCGGCGATGCAGCCGACCACCATGCGTGGATTTTGGTAGTGAATGGTGTTGCAGCCGTCGCACATGTAGCGCGGCAAGCTGTCGCCAGGCGGGACCTTCAACGCGACCGGCGCGCCACAGTTGCTGCAGAATTTCATAACGGTTGAGAAGCTATCTCAATAATGGTTCTAACTATACGGTAACATCAGAGCGTTGCACAATGCAGCCGTTCACTATGCATCCGTTACTCGTCGAACTCTCAAGGAAATTCGATCAGCTCCAGACCCGTGAGCCGATACTCGACGCAGTCTCCGATCTCGAAGACGCCTACGACGCATTTTCCGAGATCGAGCAGGATACGGTATCGAAAATCATCGAGGAATTGAACCGGCGGCTCAAGACGGCACCACCCTGAGATGTTTCCGCAGTACTTCAGCCAGAGTCGGCCCGCACCCTATCGCGGCATGCCGCGCGTGGCGGATATCGGTCACGCGCGCGTCTATTGCGTTGCCGCAGCCACTTTCTCCTTCGTCGCCAGGTGCGCCAGAAACGCCTCAACCTCGGGGCCGTTGATCCGCTCCGGGTGCTGCTTGCCGTGGAAGTAGATGGAACGGCGCGCCCAGTGCAGGTACGCGTCCTCCGTGCGCAGGCTGTAGTGCTTCGCCCGCAGGCGCTCGCGGTACTGATCGAGCAATTTCGGCTCGGCCATGCTGCCTCCCATTCGCAGGTGCCTATATTGAATTAACGTACCTGTCGCCACCCCTTTGACCGGCTTGAGGAATGAGGGGGTAAGGAGTAGCCTTCCGTGCTTCAGCCCCGGTTTTGGGGCAAAACAAATGCCCCACTTATGGGGCCGATTTCTCGTTGGGCGTCATGACGCAGTGCACTGAGCCGATACAACCATGAAACGAGAAGTCAGCCGGAAGAAAGTGCTCCCGGCCTTTCGAATAGACGTTGCCGAACTAGGTCTGCTGCGGGAACGGCTGGTCGCACTGTTCAAGGATCCGTCGAGCGTTCACTGCTCACTCACACTGGAACTACCGTCGGAGACCTTGAGATTTGACACCTTCGAAGAACTTAAGAACCATCAAGGTCTTCCATCGACTGTCACGAACTTCTCTCTCTGGCTGATGGAAGGTGGAAGGCACATCACTATTGAAACGGTTGGCATCATCGGCTCTAAGCCACAGGTCCGTGTTGAGGGCGAGTCAGACGCGTGGTGCGCCGGCGCCGTAGAAACCGCGTTTATTTTCTTCACACAGCATAAGGCGCCGTACAACTGGTTCATCGCCGCGCCCATCGGTTGGCTGCTGGTGTTACTCATATTCGGCGCTGGCTTTGCGTCAAGTTTCCTCGCAAAAGATGGCAAGGTTCCATTGCCTGCGTTTGTCGGATGGCTTTCGCTCGTTGTGACATTCACCCTTCTCTATGTGTTGCGAGCCAAGCTTTTCCCAACGACTGTCCTGTCGGTCCGGAACGCCGATGGCTTCTTCCGTCGTCATGTGGCCGAACTTACCCTTCTTGTTGCGGTTCTTTCCCTCGCTCTGACGGTTATTGGGTGGTTTGTCGCGAAGTGACGCCCAACCCTTCCATTGAGCGGACAGCCACCGGCAAGCCGGTGTCTGCCGCTCATGTCAAGCGTGTGTGCCGGGCATGGCACAGAACTATCGGGGTGAAAGTCCCTGAGCCAGGTAAAGGAGGAGCCGAAGGCTAGGAGAAGGGCAAGGGCGTCATCGCGAGGTGGGGTCTGAAGGAAGCCCAATCCAAAAGCGCGGGACGAGGTACACGAACCGAATCTGAGGTGTGGCACGCTCGGGACGAGTTGGCACGTAACAGCGAAGTCCTCCATTCTCCAATAGGGTGTGCTTTATAAATTCGGCGTCTATGCGCGGAACGTTCTGTGTCTTACCCCGGGAGATCTTTCTCGTGCCCTGGGATTCCGCGTGCGGAAGAAATTGGCTGAGGGGGAAGCGATTCCCTCTGACCGCGAGGAAGAAGTCTGCAG
>MERI01000256.1 GCA_001772005.1 Betaproteobacteria bacterium RIFCSPLOWO2_12_FULL_62_58
CGATGGAGAAGCTGAAGAAATTCACGCTTGCCGGGGTGGCCGAGAAGATCGAGTGCCCGATGCTGATCACCTGGGGCGAGGAGGACAGGCTCACCACCCGCGATGTCGCGGACCAGCTGTACGCCGCGACCGGATCCCGCGACAAGACCCTCAAGATCTTCACGCGCGAAACCGGTGGTTTCGAGCACTGCCAGGCGGACAACCGGCAAGTCGGCATCGATTACATCGCCGACTGGCTGACCGCCCGCATGCTCTAGCAGTCTGTCCGACTTGAAGTCGTGGCGCGAGGCAGATGAAATTCACGCCGTGGCTTCATAGTAGCGCTTGGCAGGAAGCAAGGGAACGGGCGCTGTAATCGACAGTCTACGGCGCTGTTGCGACTGCGGTTTATAACGAGCGCTGCGCCCCCGAGCGGTCACAGCCCGAAAAGCGTCTGCGCGCTAACGAGGAGAAATCACCATGAAGCCAGCCACGATGATCGGCCTTGGCGCAGCGCTGCTGCTAACGGTCCATGCTGCCTCCGGCCAGAGCTATCCCAACCGCACCATCCGCATGGTCATACCCTACACGCCGGGCGGTGCGATCGACACCGTGGCGCGGCGTATCGTGCATGAATGGGTTGGGAAACTGGGGCAGCAGATCGTGGTGGACAACCGCGGCGGCGCCGGCGGCACAATCGGCACGGAGCTGGTCGCCAAAGCGCCGCCAAACGGCTACACGATCCTCTACGGGAACATCGGCCCCCTGGCTGTCGGGCCGCATCTTTACGAGAAGCTCGGCTACGATGTTTTCAAGGACTTCGCGCCGGTCACGCTCGCAACGAGCGCGCCGTTCATGCTCTTCGTGTCCACCAAGCTGCCTGTGAATTCGGTGAAGGAACTCATCGCCTATGCCAAGGAGCGGCCGGGCAAGCTGAACTACGCCTCGAGCGGCATGGGCAGCGGCCTGCACCTTACGTCGGAACTTTTCGCGCGTGTGGCGTCGATCAACATCGTGCATATTCCGTTCAAGGGCATAGGCGTGGCGGTTCCCGAGATGGCCGCCGGCCGCGTGCACATACTCACCTACCCGTTTTCGGGCGCGGAGCCGCACGTCAAGGCGGGGCTTATCAAGCCGCTTATGATCGCCGGCACCCGCCGCTCGCCGCATTATCCCGAAGTGCCGACTTCGGTCGAGCAAGGCATGCCGAGCTTCGACAGCGCAGCCTGGCACGCCATCGTCGCGCCGGCCCGCACTCCGCGGCCCGTTGTACTTAAGCTGCAGCAGACGTTCAAGGCGGCGGTCGCCGCGCCCGAGCTGCAGAAAATGATGGCCGCGATCGACGTCGAGCTCGTAGGGAGCTCGCCTGAGGAACTGGCCAAGTTCCTGCGCGCCGAAAACGACAAGTGGAGAACGATCATCCGGTCGGCCGGCATCAAGTTGGAATGACCCGCCGCTCGATCACAGATACCTCGTGCATCGCGTGACGCCGGTGCAAAGCGAGGTGCGGCGATCAATGGTGGCGTGGGCTTATGCCCCCTTCAAAATAGCGGAACTGCGGAGGAGACCGAGATGCTGACAGCGCTTGAGATTCAAAGGCGCGAGGTGGTGCTCGACGGCGAGTCGTTCGGCGACGTCGGCCCGTACGAAAAGATCGTCGGGACCGTCCGCTTCGCAGCCGATCCCGAGCATCCGCTCCACCGCCAGATCACGGACATCGGTCTCGCGCAGAAAAATGCGCAGGGCCGCGTCGAATTCTCCGGCGATTTCTACCTGCTCAAGCCGGTGTATCCGGGCAAAGGCAACAGGCGGCTCCTCTTCGACGTCCCGAACCGCGGCCGCAAGTCTACGCTCGGCCTCTTCAACAGCACGCCGCGCTCACCGGACCCGACGGCGCAGCAGGACTTCGGCAGCGGCTTTCTCATGCGTCGCGGCTACATCTTGGCGTGGGCCGGCTGGCAGGCGGACTTGCCGCGTCAGGATGGCGTCATGGCGCTCGACGTGCCACGCGCGAAAGGCATCACGGACTTCATGCGTGTCGAGCTCCGGCCGCATACGCGTGTGGCGAGGCTGCCTCTCGGAGACCGCAGCCACGTGACTTGCCCCTCGATCCCGCAGGCGACGATCGATGTGGACGATGCGCAGGCGCGGCTCACGGTGCGCGAGCACTCGCGCGCGCCTGTGATCGAAGTGCCGCGATCGGCGTGGCGCTTCCCGGATCCGGAACACATCGAGCTGCAGGGTGGCTTCACGCCCGGTGCAATCTACAGCGTCGTCTTTCGGGCCGCCGATCCACCGATCATCGGCTTAGGTTTCCTCGCCATTCGCGACACCGCTGCATGGCTGCGCTGGGCGCCGGCATCGAGCGGCAATCCATGCGCAGGCGAGCTCGAGCGGGCGTATCTGTACGGACAATCGCAGAACGGCCGGTTCGTGCGGCAGATGCTCTACATGGGACTTGACGAGGACGAGCAGGGCCGCATGGTGTTCGATGGCGTCATGTCGCACATCGCTGGCGCACGCCGCGGCGAGTTCAATCTGCGCTTCGGGCAGCCTTCACTCCTTTCGAGCCTGTCGGTCGGATCGCTTGAGCCTTTCAACGATGCAGGACTGTACGAGCGCCTCATTCGGCGCGGGCGCGTGCCGCGGATCTTCACGACGAATTCATCGTGGGAGTACTGGCGGGGCGACGCGTCCCTCATCCATACTGACATCGCGGGCGCGCGCGACGCCGAGCCGCCCGAGTTCGCGCGAACCTACCTGCTCGCGGGGACACAACACACGACGGGGCCCATTCCACCACTGCCGGCCGAGCCGAACACCGGCAATCGCGGCCATCATCGCTTCAACATCGTCGACGACAGACCGCTGATGCGCAGCGCACTCGTGAATCTCGATCGCTGGGTGAGCGAGGGGATCGAGCCGCCGGCGAGCGCTTTCCCACGATTGAGCGATGGCACCGCGGTCGAACCGGAGTCGCTGGCCGGCTTCTTCAGGAAGATTCCCGGCGCGCGCGCGCTCGAACGAATCGACCGGCCGGTGCGTCTCAATTTCGGCGCGGAAGCCGAGCGCGGCATAGTGATCTATCCGCCGGAAACGGGCGCGCCGTATCCCTCGTATGTGTCGAAGCTCGATGCCGATGGCAACGAAGTCGCCGGCATCCGTGCGCCGGAGCTCCGCGCGCCGCTCGCGACTTTCATGGGCTGGAACTCACGCCATGCGGAAAACGGCGCGCCGGGCGACATTATGTTGATGATGGGCTCGACGCTGCCGTTCGCGCGCACGCGCGAGGAGCGCGAGCGCAGCGGCGACCCGCGTCTCTCGGTCGTGGAGCGTTATCCGTCGAAGGCGGCTTACCTCGAGCGTGTGCGGGAAGCGACGCGGACGCTAATCGCGGCACGTCACGCGCTACTTGAAGATCTCGAGGTGATCGTCGACCGCGCGAGTCAGCGCTGGGACTGGGTGCAGTCGCTGACGTCCTGAATGATTTGTTGGTGCGCAGCGCTGCCGCAGACCGCCGCCCGATCACGCGGCGCACGTTGAAGGTGTAGACAAGCTTTTCAACGGGCCGCGTTTGGCCGTTTACGACCGTTAGCCGATCGTCGCTTCGCGCGAAGCCTCAGAATAGCCTACGCCTGTTAGCTTCTCCGGTAAAACGCCGTTACCATACGGTCCTGGAACAAGAGATACCCTTCCATGACATTCACAAGAAAATCCAGATTTCATTATGCGTGGGTCATTCTGACGGCGGCGTGCGTCCTCAGTATCGTTAGCCGTGCCGATTCAGCGTCATTCGCGGTTTTCATAGACCCACTTGTCGCGAAATTTGGATGGAAACGCGGCGACATATCTTTTGCCTATGCCCTGGCGTTTCTGGCCGGAATGCCTGCTATGGTCGCTATGGGCTGGCTTGGTGATCACTACGGTGCGCGGAAGCTCATGATCGGAGCGTCCTTCCTGATATCCGCGGGCACGGTTCTCCTGGGGACCATAAAGGAGCTTTGGCACTTCTACCTCTTTTATGGGTTATTTGTCGGATCTTTGGGGAATGCTGCTTTTATGGTGCTGCTGCCGGTCATCGTGACCCGATGGTTCGACCGGCATATGGGCGTGGCGTTAGGCATTTATTGGGCCGCCCTGGGAGCAGGGCCAGTGATTTTTGCTCCGCTGTTCCGCTGGCTGATAGAAACGCGGGGTTG
Organism: Betaproteobacteria bacterium RIFCSPLOWO2_12_FULL_62_58; assembly: GCA_001772005.1. Lineage (GTDB taxonomy): Bacteria > Pseudomonadota > Gammaproteobacteria > Burkholderiales > SG8-41 > DSOT01. The sequence goes on from MERI01000256.1 coordinate 4,179, forward strand.
GGAAGGGGCATTCACCGTCATAGGAATTGTTTTCGGCGTTGTTCTCCTGGCCTTTTCCGCATTGATACGAAGCAGTCCCCATGAAAAGGGGCTGTCGGCCTATGGAGCCGAAGGTTCATCCAGGGAGCAACGTATTCCCGCCGCAAGCGCTGCAGCGCCCGCACGTCTACGCGAGGTTCTGACCAAGCGCCCGGTCTGGCTCTTGACGGGTGTCCATCATCTCGGGTGTGCTGGACACGCCATCATCCTGGCGCATGTGGTTTCCATGGCGACTTTCCGGGGAGTGTCCGGAATCGAGGCAGCGGGCGTGCTCAGCATGATCGCCGGCATTTCAGTCTTCAGCCGTTTCGCTTTCTGCGTCCTCACGGAGCGGCTCGGTGGCCGGGCTGTCCTCACGATGGCGGTGATCGGACAGAGCACTTCGGTTCTTATCCTGTTGTTTGCCAACGAAGCCTGGATGTTCTATGTGTTTGCCGTCGTTTTCGGCATTTGCTACGGAGGCGAGATGGTGGGCTTCCCGATTATCAACCGCCAGTTATTCGGCCCAACAGCGCCCCTCAGCTCGATTTTCTCCTTCGAGATGCTGGGTGCGAGCACTGGAATGGCCCTGGGAGGCTGGCTGGGCGGCGCGCTTTTCGATGTTTCCGGCGACTATACCTGGGCGATTCTTGCATCCGCAGCAATAGGGTACCTCGGACTGCCGTTGGCTCTCTACCTGCCGCGTCACAGAAAGTCTGTCGTGTTCGGCTCGAAAGCCGTGGGCACGACCTGATGGATCTGGGCTCTTAGTCTGATAGGCCGCTTCTGGCCGGGAAGCGACGTTCCGTCGATAGGCGGTTAGCGCCCCGGAGAGCGGAGGTTCAACGCTCCAGCTCAGTAGCGCGAGCGCTGAAGCGCGCGATTGGAAGACTAGGGCCAGGCTCAAGTGTTGAACTACGCATGATGACTCTTGACGCCAAGACGCGCGTTCGACTCTTCAAAGGCCCGCATCGTGTGTTCCACGTTGTAGGGCTGCTCCTCTAACGTGTTCGGATCCCATTCGCTGCGTGGCGTGGCAAAAAAATCGCCACCGTATACATGGATGGCCCCGGTAATCCGTTCAAGCGGATTTGTCACCGCATGGATAATCGTCGCTCCGAGAGGAGCCACATCCTTCGCGTTCAGCTCTTTGGTTCCATGTCGCGTCAGGCCCCGCTCGGCCCGACGGAAGAAAGTATTCAGCTCGCGGCCCGTATAGATGCCGATGACGGCCCACATGCGATGATCATGCGGCTTGAATACCATGCCCGGCCCCCAACAGAGGTTGAGGATGGTCAAGTCATCCGCTTTGTAGATCGTTTCAACGCCAGCGCGTTTCGGCTCGCCAAGGATCCGCATCAGTTGCGAGGGCTCGCTTACGGCCCGCGCAACATGCTCCCGGATTACGGCCTGAGCGTCCTTTCCCTTGATTGCAGCACGGCAATCTTCGATAAAGTGTTCCTTGTCGAACATGGCCAATCCCTCCCATTCAGTCAGTGTTACCTGAGTCTCGGTGACACTACGCTTACCGAAAAGTCTGGCCTTGAATTGGACGGCCAGCCCGTCTCATGACGCGACATTCTGCGCCACGAGTTTCGCACCTTCAAGCCGGTAGGGTGAACAGCGGCTTTTTGCCGACTCCGGACGTTTGCATAATGCGCTCGCTCCGCGATCGATCGCGTCATGCGAACTGTCCCACGCCGCGCGCCATGAGCGCGGCGCACAGGATCAGCAGCACGACGCCGACAAGTTCCCAATGCATGATGCTGCGGATTCTCCTGAGCTTGCCGGCGTCCACCGCCGGCACCCGTCCGGCTTTCAGCGCTTTGCCCCACGACAAAAATTCCAGCGTGGGATAAATCGAAAGCAGGCCCACGACGAGGACGAGGGCGAGCTTGGCGAGGAGGAACGCGTTGCTGAAGTAGAACGCCGCGCCTTTTTTCGAAGGAAAATCTGAACCAGGATCAGCCGGGTGCGCCGCCTAGTAGAGCCAGTAGACGAGGGGGCGTAGCAGGAAGATGACGGATTCGGGTTCCCGTGGCGTCGGTGATGGCGTTGGCGATGGCGGGCGCGACAGCCACGGTCGCACACTCGGCCGCGCCCTTTGCTCCGAGGCTTGCCGAGGGATCCACCAGCTCCACCATCAGCGTGACGACTTCAGGAGTTTCCCGCGCGGTGAGGATGCGGTACTGCTCGAACCCCGTCGTCTCGCCGGGATGGAACTCTTCCTTGAGGGCGAACCCGATTCCCATGGAAACGGCGCCCTCGATCTGTCCTTTCAGCCCCTGAGGATAGATGACGCGTCCCACATCGTGCGCAGCCACGACCCGCAGCACCCGCACCGTCCCGCGTCGTGTGTCGACTTCCACTTCCGCCACGTGAGTCGCGGAGACGTGTACGAGATATGGACTCGGCTCTCCACTGATGGAGTCGCGCATTCGGATCGCGTGGAATTCTCCTTTGAAGCGGAGCGGAAGCCCTGCTGCGCGCCTTGCTGCGGCCACTTCGGCGAACGAGACCGTCGGGCCGGAAGCGCCGGTCTCCGGTCGCGGCGCCACGCAGCCGTTTCTCAATTCCAGGCTTTCGTAGGATTTTCCGAGCAGTTCGGACGCGGTAGACAGAATGGCATCTCTCAACACGGTCGCGGCTTCCTTCACCGCATTGCCATCGGTATAGATCACTCTGCTGCCCGAGGAGGCGCCGTTATCGGGCGTGAGATCGGTGTCGCCGCTCACCACCGACACAGCGTCGAGCGGCAGCGCCAACTCGCGCTCGGCGATGAGTCCCAGCGCAGTGTCGGTGCCCTGGCCCATGTCGATGGATCCAATGAAAAGGCGCACGCGGCCATCGCTCTCGAGCTCAACAATCGATTGCGGCGGTTGATGCCCGCTATACCCGATGCCATATCGCATGGAAGCGATTCCCACGCCGCGACGGAATCGGCCGTTGCGACTCGCGCTCGCCTGCCGCGCTCGTAGCGCTTCCTCATAGTACGGACGAACAGCTTCGACGGTCGCGCGGTACGCCGCTTCCTGCTCGTTGTCCTGCGGTGTAGTCTTCGAAGCTGCCGACTTGCGGCGGTTCATCAACCGGAACTCGAGAGGATCGATGCCGAGCTTCGCGGCCATGATGTCCATCTGCGACTCGAGGGCAAACGCAACCTGGCACGCGCCGTAGCCTCGCATCGCGCCGGCGGTGGTGTTGTTGGTGTACGCCACGCGCCCATGCATCGCGACGTTGGGGAACTGATACGGACCCGCCATCGAGACGAACGCGCGCACCATGATGCCCGGGCCTGCCGACGCGTACGCGCCGGTATCGGCCAGCACTTCAGCCGCGAGCGCGGTAAGCCGGCCATCGCGAGTGACGCCAGTACGGCAGCGCATTCGGAACGGATGGCGCTTGGTGGTGGAAGCGAAGGACTCGGCGCGGCTGTAGACGATCTTCACCGGCCGGCCCGTCTTCAGCGCGAGCAGTGCGATGACACACTCGCAGGAGACATCGGTCTTGGCGCCGAACGCACCGCCGATCACCGTCGGCCATATGCGCACCTGCTCCAACGGCAGATTCATGTTCTCGGCCACTGCTCTGCGGTGCAGATGAGAGTGCTGCGTGGCCGAGCGCACTACGAGGCGTCCGTCATCGTCCTGATACGCCAACGCCGACTCCGGCTCGAGGTACGCGTGCTCGATAAAGGGCGTGGTGTACGTCTCGTCCACCACCAGATCTGACTGGGCCAGCGCAGCTTCCGCATCGCCCCACTGCGTCTTTTTTTCGGCGAGCAGATTGCCGCTGTCGTGGATAAGTGGGGCGCCGTCCTTCAACGCTTCGGCGGGATCCACGATCGCCGGAAGAGGCCGGTAGCTCACACGAATCAGCGAGCATGCGTGCGCCGCTATCTCTGGCGATCTCGCAGCAACGGCAGCCACCGCATCGCCGATTTGGCGGACGCGACCATCTGCCAACACGCGTTGATCCTTGAGCGCACGTCCGTAGCGATTGAGGCCGGGCACGTCGCGAGCGGTTACGACGGTCACCACACCGGGCAGCGCGCGGGCCTCGCTATCATCGATGTCGAGAATGTCGGCGTGAGCGTGAGGACTGCGGAGAATCGCTCCATGGATCATGCCGGGCATCGTGAGATCGGCGGCATAAAGAGCAGTTCCGAGAACCTTGTCTCGCGCATCGGCTCGCCGGTGCACCTCCGCCTCTCCACACACTTGGGGCTCCGGGTACTGGACGCCCCGGCCGAGACGCGCCGCACGGGTGACCGCTTCGAGGATGCTCACGTAGCCGGTGCAGCGACACAGATTGCTCCCCAGGGCTTTGGCGATTTGCTCCCGGCTAGGGGCGGGAATGTGGTCCAACAGCGCCTTGGCGGCCATGATCGTTCCAGGCGTGCAGAAACCGCACTGGACGGCATCGGCTTCGATGAAGGCTTGCTGCAGGGGGTGAAGCCGCTCGGCAGTTCCGAGCCCCTCGATGGTAAGGACATCCTTGCCGTTCACACGATCGACGGGGACACGGCAGGCGCGAGCCATAGCGCCGTTCACGGTGACCACGCAGGTGCCGCAGGCGCCATCGTCGCAACCCTGCTTGGTGCCGGTGAGGCCAAGATCGTCACGCAACACCCCCAGGAGGGTCTGCTGCGGCTCCACCAAAAGCTGGTGCTCCTCGCCGTTGACCTTCAGGGTCAAGGGAATCTTGGCTATTCTTTTCTGCACGGTGTCACCTTCCTGCTCGCCAATCGATCAACCCGGGCGCGCGAATGACACCTTACCGCCTGACGCGGCAAGCCGGTTTGTTCTACGTCAAGGAGTTGATTGCCGGCCTACCCCGACTGATGACTCTGCAGCAATGGCACGAGTTGCAACATCGACGTCATCTCCTCCATCCGCGATACAGTCTGTATCACCTGCTCCACCTGATCCCCCGGGAGCGAGGCTGCCAGGCGTCGGAATTTGGCTTCCATCACTTCATCACTGAAAGGCGACGTTTCCGTCCCTCTTGCGTCCTCCTGCTCCCCTTCGAGGATTCGCCCTCCCCTGAGCCTGATCTCCACCCGGGCCATCTGTGGGCGAGATTCGTCCGCCACAACGTACGCTTGCAGCTTGTCGGCCACTGCGAGCACCTCCGGGTCCTGCCATAGCGTGCGGTCAATGTACAGCTCCAGATCGTTACCCCCTTTTACCAGCAGCAGGCCCAGGCTGAAGCCCAGGCTTGCTTGAGCGCTCATGACGTCGTGGGGTCGTGTCACCGTCGTCACGTGCGTCACCGAAAATTCAGACATGCCCACTCTGATGCATTCGACATCCCGGTAATCGAACGCGTGCTTCTTCATCAGGTCGTTGACGATATCCAGGACCGCATGGCAGGAGCCGATGGTGGGATAGATACGAAACCGGCAACGCGTAATGCAATAGGGTCGGCCGATCTGGGAGAGCGGCAGCTCAGGGGCCACTTCCCCGCCGCCGAACGAGGCGAATATGCCGCGGCGTCCCTCAAATACGGTAAGCGGCCCGGTAAGCCCCTCCTTTGCCAGGTAGGCCGACTGTATGCCGCTGCGCAGGGCGATCGCCCCATGAATTCGCTTGACCTCGCCCCCGGCCTGGTCATATTCCAGTATGGATGAGGCGTGGCTGCCCGCGATGGCGAATGCATGGGCTTGTTGCTCGTCGTCGAGCCCCAGCAGTTTACCCGCCGCGGCTGCAGCGCTGAACACCCCCAGCAGTCCCTGCGGATGAAAATGGCGCTGAGAGGCCGGCTTGAACAGCGCCGTGCCCAGACGGCCTTGCACCTCGTAGCCCGCCACCATGGCGGCGATGAGGCTGCGCCCGGTGGAGGCCAGCTTTTCTCCCAAAGCCTGAATCGTGGGAATGACGATGACGCCGGTATGCGCGCTCCCGTACGATCCGTGATGCTGGAGCTCGCAACTATAGCTGAAGGTTGAATTCACATAGGCCGCATAAGGGGCGCCCAGACGGTCCCCGTGGTAGGTGACGGTGGCTTCCTCACTGCTCCCGGCGGAACGAATGTAGCGATACACCGGTTGTATCCACGGCAAAGTCGCCCCCCGCACCTGCACGCCCAGCGTATCCAGCATGCAGCGCTGCGCCTGGCGCACCACCTCCGGCGAAAGGTCCTCGAACCGCAAGCCGACCACCCAACGCGCCAGCCTGTCGGCGATGGTTTCCCCAGGTCGTTCACCTCCGGCATGCATGGGCCCTATCCTCCACCAGAAACCGCGCGGGAATGACAGGCTCGATGGCTCTAGCCTGAGCGCCGACAGCTGTTACTTGTATTTCGCCTGCACGGCATCCCACCCATCCGCTCCGACCACACGCCACATTTCGGGTATCGAGATGTCGCCGAGGGGAACCGGGTGCGTCCGCGTATCGCGCGCTTCCTTGAGTATCTGCCGGCAACTGCCGATGATATGCATGAGCAGCAGGCCGGGAAGTATCGCGATGCGATAGCCCATGTCTTCCACCTGCCGCAGGTCCGGCACCGGGCTTTTTCCCCCGCGCGTGACATTGAGCAGGCACGGCCCGTGTATCAGGCGCGGGATCTGTTCGGTTTCCTGCACCGACTGCTGCGCCTCGAAGAAGGCGACGTCAGCGCCGGCATCGAGCGCCGCGTTCAGGCGGTCGATCGACTCGTTGAAACCCGCAACGCTGCGCGCATCGGTGCGCGCGACGATCAGCGTGTCCGGGTCGCGCCGCGCCGCGACCGCCGCCCGGATCCGCGTCAGAAATTCCTTGAGCGGAACGATTTCCTTGCCTTCCAGATGCCCGCAGCGCTTGGGAAAGCCCTGGTCCTCGATCTGGATCGCCGCGATCCCGCGCAATTCATACTCGCGCATGGTGCGCGTGACGTTGAGTTCGTTGCCGAAACCGGTGTCGGCATCGGCAATGACCGGCACATTGACTGCGCCGGCGATGCGCCCGGCGTTGTCCACCATTTCAGTCATGGTGGTGAGCCCGTAGTCGGGAAAGCCGAGCATCGCCGCCGTGCACCCGCCTGACATGTAAACGGCGCCGTAGCCCGCCTGCTCGATCAGCTTGGCGGTAATGCAGTCATACGCGCCCGGCGCAACGATCATCGGGCCGCTCTCGATATCCCGGCGCAGCTTCGTTCCCAGACTCATGAGAAACCATCCTCCATCCAGCATCGATCAGGACGACGCGGCGACGAAAGGCTCCGCGTGTATGTCGCCATCCTTCAACAGCATCGGTATCACGCCTCCCGCGGCGACGAT
>MERI01000257.1 GCA_001772005.1 Betaproteobacteria bacterium RIFCSPLOWO2_12_FULL_62_58
TTCCGCCAGGGCGCGAGCTATGAAATCCGAGCCCCCTCCCGCCCCAAATGGAACCACAAGGCGGACCGGACGGGTAGGATAGCCGTCGGCGGCGATCGCAGGCAGCGCGGACAATCCAAACAGGGTCGCGAACAGCGAGAAACAGATGAGCTGAAGCATGATTTCCTCCTCATTATTGGTGTAATCCTATGGACGCGCACAGCAATCCTTTTCCGGGCCGACCCGAGGCCCAGCGCGCTCACGCTTCCCATAATGCGAACGCAAAATCACTGGATAGTTCCCGTTCCAGCCACGGGAAGTGACGAAAACGAGGATCGCCCTAAACGATCCGGATGCCGATCTTGTCGATCTGTCTGTTGGACCGAACGAGGTTGAAATGTGGGCCTCATTCGGGTTGCCGGATACAGTTCCCTTGATGGCACCTGTGCAGTGTCCAGAACTGTAGCGCCGTTCCTGCTGATTGCCGTCCGATGGGCCATACATCTTAACCAACATCGCGTAATCAACATTCGCGCCGAAAGTATCCTCAATCGGTTTCAGGTAGAGCTTGAGGCCGTCCGTGGTCACTTGCGGGCGCACCTTATCCTTAATCCGTCCAGCTAGGTCAGCTATGAACTTGTCGGCGTAGAACGAATTACGCTGCCCTACAAGCCACGACGGGACGATCTTTGTGTCGGCACAGATCGCGGTCCAGGTATAAACGTCCCCATAGCCTAGAACGCCCTCACGCCATGGTGCGACGTTCTTCTGTTTCATGTAGCAGAAGGACCAAATCTCATCAAGCTGGAGGCGCTTGCAGGGCAGGTTACGCAGGACGTCATGCTCGAACAGTTCTTCGATTCCCCTCTACGAGTTCAAGCACTTCGCAACGGTCCGAGCGGAGCTCTACTTGAAGGTTTTGCTCAAGAGCGAGGCGAGGCCGGCTACGCAGAGATCACTGCCCGCAGGCACATCCGCGCTGCAGAGCACTTCATTTATTGGGCGAACAAAGAAGGCATATCCGTGCTGCTGCAGGTAACTGAGATACGCACCGGCGCCTGGCGCTAAAACGCTCGCGCTCAGCCACGCACTACTTGGGGAAACGAACATGGTTGCTCACCGCACTCGATAAAACGCTCGATTGCGCGCTCCTCCACCGTGCGCTGAAACCGACCCGCTTCGCGCAGTTCCTTTGCGTGGCGCTGCGCGCATTGCCACAGCGGACTCGCCCGCGAGCGTCAGCATTTCCCGGGCACTTCCCGTCACGCCCGTGCCCGCGTGACCGCTGGACGCTTTTCCAGAAGTGCCGCGCGTGAGCAAGGCCGTGGCGGTACCGCTCGCGGCGTTCGAGTCCGCCCACGGCGGCCCGTCCATCGAGCGTCCTCCAGCGCGCCTCGGCAAGCATACCGACGAGGTCTTGACGCAGATCGGCTACGATGCCGGAGAGATCGTGGCGCTACGGAAGGCAGGTGCCATTCGGTGAAGTCGGGAGCGCGTGAGGGCGTGAGAGCGCGAGAGCGACAGAATCCGTGAGGGCGTCAGAGCGTGAGGGCGACAGAATCCGTGAGAGCGGGAGATCGGGAGGGCGTCAGAGCGTGAGGGCGACAGAATCCGTGAGGGCGTAAGGGCGAAAGACAATCCTCCCTCTCCCGATCTCCCGATCTCACGGTCTTTCGATCTCCCGAACTCCCGATCTCCCGCCCTCACGGCGCGTAAGCGCTAATCAAACCACCTGCGCTTGAGGCTAACCGAGGGGCTGTTGGGGCCGGCGCCCGATGGCTCGACGTACAGCACCTGGCCGGGATGCCGCACCGGCACACCGTTGAAGCGCTCGCGCAGCCAGTCGCACATAAACGCGTGGATGTCGGCTTCCCATACTGCGGATCGGGCTCCCCCCGTGACCGAGCTGTTGTGGTGCTGATCGGGCATGAGCCACAGCTCGGCCGGCGCCTTCATCTGATCGAAGAGGCGGTAAACCTCCTCGACCGGTGCCCGGGGATCGTATTCACCCGCCACCAGCAGCGCAGGGCAGGTGATCTTGTCCATGAGCCCTTCCATCGTCATCTTGGCGACGATGCGGTCCAGCTCTTCCTCGGTGGCAGACTGCGTCAGGTAGCCGAAGAGCTGCTTGTAGCGCGGTGACTCCTCGGTCATGAGGTAGTACTTGTCGACAAACGACGCCCACGGCGCCGCCACGGCACGGATGCGGTGCTCGGTGGCCGCGATGCGCATGCCCCAGTGCGAGCCGAAGCTCAGCGCGTACACCCCGATCTTTTCGGGGTCGATCTCAGGCCGCTTGAGCAGGTAGTCGATCGCGGCGCTCGCAGCGTCCTCGTAGTTGTCCGCGGTCAGCCGGATGCCGCGCAGGTTGCTCTCGCCCTGGCCCGGACCATCGAACGAGAAGGCGTGCATGCCCCGCTGCAGCGCCTGGTTGTAGTAGGGATGGGGCCACGCTTCCTTGGTCTGATCGCAGCCGGGCACGTAGAAAATGAGTGGCTTGCGGCCTTCACCGGGGGCCAAGTGGAGGTTGCCCGACACTACCGTGCCGTTCCACGCGATGTCCACGTGCTCGATCCGGTACGGCGCATACTCGCGCACCTTGTCGTAGCAGCGCATGAGACTGCCGTGCAGGTAGCGCTTCTCGTCGTTGGTCTCGAAGACCACGTGCTGGGCGTCCAGGTACTGCAGCGCCGCCTGGTAGTAAATCTCCATCGCCGTTTCGCGGTGGCCGGCCTCGGCCTCCGCCTGCGCCAACCGCTCCAGCCTGCGCGCCGACAGCCCCATGTGCTTGCTGATCATGTCGTGGCTGCGCACGCTGCGCGGCAGGCGGCCACGGCCATCCGGTTGGAAGTGGAAGACCTTCCCGGTCTCCTTGATGAGCCAGTCGAATACCCATTTCTGATTGTCCCGCCGCAGGTGCGGCTTGCCGACTTTCGGTTGCTCAGGGCTTGCCATCAGCTTCTCCTCTCTGTGTATTCTGTCTGCCAACAAATCGCCGCGAAGGCGAACGATACCCTCGCCGCCGGGGTGCCGCAACTGCGGCTGGATGACTGATACCGTATATAGTATAATTCCTCAATGACAAGGCGCGAAAAGCTCCTGGCGGCGATACGCGCTAACCCGAAGGGTGTCCGTTTCGCAGACGCATGCAAAATGCGTTATCCGATCGAGGTTTTCTGGAGTGAGGAGGACGAAGGCTATATCGCCGTCGCTCCTGACCTTCCTGGCGCGTCGGCATGGGGCAAGACCGAAGCCGGGGCGATCAAAGAACTGCGCACCGCGGTCGAGCTTTGGATCAAGGCGGCGAAGAAGGTCGGCAACCCGATCCCCAAGCCGAGCGACCGGTCGGACGTGAACTACAGCGGAAAATTTCTCATGCGGGTTCCCAGGCGGCTGCACGCGGAGCTTGCGCACGCGGCGAAATCGCAGGGCATCAGTCTGAACCAGTATGTCCTCTACCTATTAACTAAAGGCCACGGCGAGCGCGCCAAACGGGCCGCATAGTAATAGAACTCCATCAGTGCCGGCAGGCGCGCATTCAGCCACGAATCATTCAATACCCCTTATTTTCAATACCCCTTCTGTTTAATACCCGCTTGACGGGTACTTGAGGGGTACTTGAGGGATACGCCCCACCCGTCTCCGGTTCAGCAAAATGTCCAGCGCCGACAAGGCGGAGAAGATCATTCGTGATATCGAGACCATCATCCGGCGGGAGGCAGCTCAAAGTGCCGTCTATCTCGATTTTGAGGAACGCCTTCAGGAACTAATCCATAGAAAGCAGGAGCTAAATGAGGACATTGAACGGATTCTGCTTGATTTGGAGAAGCTCTATCACGACGTAGACGAGGTGGAGAACCGGCGCAGCCGTTTTCTGCTGACCGCTCCGCCGCTACGCATGCCCGGCGCGGCAGGTTCGCCGGTGACGCCGGTCGCGACAGTTTGAAGCCGTGAGAGCGGGAGAGCGGGAGAGCGGGAGAGGATTGTCTTTCGCCCTTACGCCCTCAGACTGATTTTCCTTGATCCTGAATCCTGTCGGTTACGCCCTCCCGCTCTGACACTCTCACGTTGCTCCAGTCTCGTCACTTTCTTTCGTCACTCCTTTTCGTCACCCTCTTTCGTCACTGTTTTTGAGCGCGCTGCGCCGCCAGCGCGTTATTTCTCATGCGCGCGAGGATGACACTCAGAACAACGCCGATCAGGCACAAGGCGCTGATGCCGACAAAGCCCCATGTGAAAGTACCCGACTTGTCCTTCACGACGCCCAGCGTATAAGCGGTGAGCAGGCCGCCCATGTTGGCGAACAGGTTGCTGAATCCGATGGCGATGCCCGCGGTGCGCTGCCCCAGCACTTCAACGGGCACGAAGAACAACGGGCCAAAGTAGAGCTGCAGAAAAACCGCGCTCAACGCGATCACCAGCAATAGCGCCGGGATCGAGTCCACCAGGACCAGCAACGTGGAAGTGCAGGCAAGCACCGCCATGGAACCGCCGACGATCAGAGGCGGATTCCTCAGCCGGTCGGACACGTAGCCGCCCAGCGCGTTCGAAGACGCAGTGACCGCGGCGCTCATCGCGGTCACGAGACCCGCAGCCGGCAATGAGAACCCGCGGTCGGCCACCAGCAGGGACGGCAACCAGAAGTTGAATCCGGTGACGACGCTGAATCGGATGAACTGGAGGGCGCCGCAAACCCAAAGGATCCGGTGCCGGAAAAAATGCAGGGCATCGCGGATGCCGAGCACCGGGCTCGCGCCCTTGACCGGTTTCTCCCTGGCGAGGGCGCGATATACCAGCGCGCCGGCTATGCCCAGCGCGGCAAACGAAATAAAGGTATAGCGCCAGCCCATTTGCTGCGCGAGCAGCGGGCCGACGAGAGACAGCAGGATGGTGCCGGAGAAACCGCCCACCATGTAGAGACTGATCGCAGTCGCCCGCCGCTCCGGTGGAAACCAGGAAGTGAGCAGAGAGAGTCCCGGCGCAAACATCAATGCACGAAATGCACCCCCGACCAACTGGTTGAGGACGGCGGCCGGGAACGACTGAATCAGCCCCAGGCTCAAGGACATGGTCGACCAGCCCAACAGTCCGATGAAGAAGAGGCGCCTCGGACCGAAGCGGTCGGAGAGATAACCCGCTGGAATCTGCCCCAATCCGTAGCTCAACGTCGCCGCGGCCGAGAGCATGCCGCCCTGCGCGAAGCTCATCTGCAGGTCTTCGCGGATCAGCGGCAGGAAGAGCGCAATTCCGCCAAAAGTGAGCCCGTGGAAAACCTGGCAAAGGACGACAAGCGTTACCGTCGTGACCGCGTCACGCTGCGGCGACCGGGTGGCGGCTGCGGCCGCTGTCGGGCTGTTCATCATCCTTGATTTCTTGCCACCGCTCGATCATGCCTCACTCCTCGTGATCCTCGTTGACCTAAATCAATAGATCGCGAGGTCGGGAGCGCGGAAATCGAAGGGGCCGGGAGATCGGGAGATCGTGAGGTCGGGAGGTCGGGAGATCGTGAGGTCGGGAGATCGGGAGATCGAAAGACCGGGAGATCGGGAGAGGGAGGATTGTCTTTCGCCCTTACGCCCTCAGACTGATTTTCCTTGATCCTGAATCCTTGATCCGGAGTCCTGCCTTTTACGCCCTCACGCTCTCCCGCCCTGACGCCCTCACGGATTCTGTCGCTCTCACGCCCTGACGCTCTCACGGATTCTGTCGCTCTCCCGCTCTCCCGATCTCCCGATCTCCCGATCTCACGTCGCTTCTCTCGTCACTGCGGCGGTATGCCCGCCACTTGCGCCGCTTTTTTGTAGCGCTCGATTTCCCTGACGAGGAGGCCGTCGAGCTGCGCCGGGGTGAGCGGCCAAGGCTCCGCGCCCTCGTTATCGAGAAATTTCTTCATGTCAGCCGTGGCGAGGATCTTGTTGACGGCGGCGTTGATCGTGTTGAGCCGGTCAGCCGGCAGGCCCGCGGGCGCGAAGATCCCCCACCACAACTCGTAGCTGTAACCCGGCACGCCCGACTCCGCTATCGCAGGCAGACCCGGCAACAGCGGCGATGGCTTGAGGCTGGTGGCTCCAAGGGCGCGCGCCCGTCCGGCTTTCACCTGCGGCATGAGCGCGGCAGCGCTTGCGATCACGATCTCGACTTCTCCCGAGGTCAGAGCGGTCGTTGCCATGGAAATGCCCTTATACGGCACGTGGACCATCTTCACGCCTGCTGCTGCGGCGAAGAGCGACCCCGAAAAGTGGTTGTTGCCGCCCGCGCCCGACGAACCATAGTTGAGCTTACCCGGGTTCTTCTTCGCCAGTTCCACGAGCTCCTTCACCGATTTCGCCGGCACTGAGGGATGAACCGCGAGCAGCATCGGCGCCCGGCCGATCATCGCGACCGGGACGATCGCCCGCGCCGGATCGAAGGGCAGCTTGGCTCGCACGGAGGCGGTGGCGGGGTACGAAGAAGTGTGGCCAAGGAGCGTGTGGCCGTCGGGCTCGGTCTTGGTCACGATCTCGGTGCCGATCATGCCGCTCGCGCCGGGGCGATTGTCCACGACCACGTTCCTGCCCCAGGCTTCGGTGAGCCTTTGGGCAATGGCGCGGCTGAACAGATCGATCGAACCGCCGGCCGTATACGGCACGACCATCTGGACGTTCTTCGACGGGTAGGCGGATTGCGCCGCCGCGCCGCCGCATCCGATAGCGCAGAGCGCGAGCACCAGCACGTTCAACGAGGATTGCGTAGCCTTCATTGCGGTTTTCTCCATTCCAGGTTTTGGCCGGCTTGAGCGGCCTTTATTCAGTTTGACTGACTCTGATGAGAACAAGTGACGGGGTTATCTTTCATCCCCCGGATCGCGTCCGGGGCTTCGCTTTCGTCGCCTTCATCCCTGCTGCATCAGTCCCACGCCGGAGCGCGGCCCTTGGGATTCGCGATCCTGCCGTCAGGCCGTTTGAGCGCGAAAATCTTCTTCATCTCGTCGTCGGTCAGAGAAAAATTGAAAACGTCGAGGCTCTCGGCCATGTGCTTGGGGTTCGAGGACCGCGGGATCGCCGCTATATTCCCCTGCTGCATCAGCCAGCGCAGCGCCACCTGGGCAATCGTCTTTCCCTTGCTGCGCGCGATCTCGCTGATGACCGGGTCGGTGAATAGCCGCCCGCGGCCGAGCGGGCAGTAAGCCGTGAAGATGAGCCCCTTCTTGCGGCAATAATCCAGCACCTTGGACTGATCGAGATAGGGGTGATACTCGGCCTGCAGCGTAACCAGCGGCTCCGGGCAGAGCCGCATCGCTTCCTCGACGAGCGCGATGTTGAAATTCGCAACGCCGATGTGGCGCGCGAGCCCGTCCCGCTTCGCCTTCGCCAGCGCGCCTATGGTTTCAGCAAGCGGGATGTTGTCAATGGTCGGCCAGTGCACGTGCAGCATATCGACGTAATCCACTTGCAGGTTCTTCAGGCTTTCGTCGACCGAGCGCGCGAAGTCGGCGGCGCGCAGGTATTCGTGCGAGACCTTCGTACACAGAAATATGTCTTTGCGCGGGACGCCCGATGCGCGTATGCCTTCGCCCACGCCTTTTTCCGAACCGTATTTCCACGCGGTGTCGATGTGCCGGTAGCCGAGTTTGAGCGCCGTCGCGACGATTTCGCCGCATTCACCAAGTTGCGATGTGCCGAAACCGATAACGGGAATTTCCGCACCATGCGCGGAGAGTTTAGGAATCGAAGACTGTGTCACTATGACCTCGCAAGAATGTTAATGGTGGCGTGCGGCGCCGAGCCGCAATCTTACGCTGTATTGCGCGTGGTCTGCCAGAGGTGGCCGGCGCCTCGCGCTTGTCGGGGTCGCGCAAATGGGCGAAACTTGCCACCCGGGGTCCAATAGCAGTATAGAGCAGCGAATGATCACAACGCCTCCCGGATTGACAGCGGCGCAATCCGGGTACTGGCAGGACGCGTTGCGGAAGACGACCGAAACGCCGGAGTGGAAGCGCGATCTCGATCTTGCGAAGCGAAGTGACGAGAAAAGTGATGAAACGTTATGCACGAAACAGGCTTGCACCACATACGTCATCCCTTTACAGTTTCTGGCAATCAACAATCGAGCGTTACTTGATATCAATGGAAAGGAACCAATCATGCCCGCTGTGAACGACTTGCCCGATATCCTGGAGACGGCCGAAGCGGAGCGCCTCGCCACCGGCTTCGTCTTTACCGAAGGCCCGCTGTGGCATCCCGACGGCTACTACTATTTCGTCGACATCCGCACCAACAGCTTGTATCGGCTCACTCCGGGCAAGGCGGCGGAACTCGTCACGAAAACCGCTGGGGGAAACGGCACGACCTTCGACCTGCAGGGACGTTTGATCATGTGCGAAGGCAGCGGCCGGCGCGTCGTGCGCGTCAGCCCCGACGGCAAGATCGAGACGCTCGTCGATCGCTTTCAGGGCGGGTGCTTCAACCGTCCCAACGACGTGGTATGCCGCTCGGACGGCAGCATCTTTTTCACCGATCCGGACAAGCGCGTGCCTTATTCCGAGCGGGAAATACCGCCTCCCGCCGGCATCGACAATCTCTGGGACGGTGCCTGCGTCTATCGTGTAGCGCCGGACAGCGCCCTCAGTGTACTGGCGCACTGCGAATATCCCAACGGTCTCGCATTCTCGCCGGACGAGCGCACGCTATACGTGGCGAACACGCGCTCTTCGAAATACATCCACGCGCTCGAAGTTGACGCGGCCGGCAAGATGGTGCGGCGGCGCATCTTCGCCGACATGAATGCGGGCGAAGAGCCTGGCATCCCTGACGGAATGAAGGTCGATTCCCTGGGCCGCGTCTTTTGCACCGGACCGGGCGGCGTCTGGGTGTTCACGCCCGATGGCAAGCGCATCGGCACGATCCGCTTCCCCGAACAAGCGGTGAACTTCGCGTTCGGCGGCGCCGATCTGCGGACGTTGTTCTGCTGCGCCTACACCTCCGTCTACACCTTGCGCGTCAAGGCGCCGGGACAACCGCATCCCTGGTATCGGCTGCGGGCGCGGTAGCAAACCGTGGCGCAACGGCCCCTGCATGCAAGCCGATGGGGAATTCGGCGAGCTATGAGCCTGAGCGGGCATTCGTCTTGAGGAGGGCAATCCAGTGAAGATCGTGTTTTCCCCGTCCATCTCCCCGGCAGCCTGGGCCATCGGGGAATCGCTCCTGCCGGAAGGCCTCACCATCGAGATCCTCTCGAAGGATCCGGAACGCCGCGTCGAGCAACTCGAGCAAGCCGACTTCCTGATGGGATTTCTACGCGGCATGCCGTTGCGGCCGGATGACTACCCGCACCTGTGCAACATCAAGCTGATCCAGTTGCTCAGCGCCGGCTATGACGGGATCGATCTCGAAAGGCTCCGTCAGAGCGGCATACCGCTTTCCAACAACGGCGGGGCAAACTCCTACGCCGTCTCGGAGCACGCGATTATGCTGATGCTGGCCGTCTATCGCCGACTACCCGCCTTGGACCGCTTGGTGAGGGCCGGTCAGTGGAAATCGAGCAAGCTCGGCGAGGAGCAAGAGCACGAGCTGGCCGGCAAGACCGTCGGCATCGTGGGGGCCGGCATGATCGGGCGGACCATCGCCCGACGCTTGAGCGGCTTCGAGGTCAATTTGATCTACTACGATCCAGTCCGGCTCCCGGCCGGGGACGAAGCGAAGCTGAACATGACGTATCGCGACCTCGACGACCTGCTCCGCCAGTCCGACGTTGTGTCGCTACACGCGCCGGCGAACGCATCGACTCATCACATGATTTGCGATCGAACGCTCGATTTGATGAAGCGCGACGCAATCCTCATCAACACCGCGCGCGGCGAACTGATCGACGAGGCCGCGCTCTATCGGGCACTCCGGGATCGCCGGATCTGGGCTGCCGGCCTTGACGCCTTCGACCAGGAACCACCGGACCCGAAGAACCCGCTCTTCACCCTGCCCAACATTGTGTTGTCCCCCCACGCGGCCGGCCCGACTTGGGAAAGTTGGCCGAAGCGCTTCGGCAACAGCTATGCCAACGTCCAGCGCGTCGCCCGTGGCGAGGCGCCACTCTGGGTCGTGCCCGAACTGCGTTGACCGCTAAGGTTTGATCTGCCGTAGCGGTGCAAAGAGGATGACCATGGACATCGGAACGTTTCTGCTCTTGCAATCGCCGTCCGCCCGCTCCTCGCAGGAGATCTACGCGCGCGGGCTCGAGCAGGCGCAGGCCGCCGAAACGCTCGGCTTTCGCAACGTCTGGCTGGCCGAGCATCACTTCTCGACCTACGGCTATCTGTCCCGCCCCTTGCAGCTCGCGACCTACATCGCGGCGAAGACGACGCGGCTCCGGGTCGGCACGGCTGTCATCGTGGTCCCGCTCCACCATCCCCTGGTGATTGCCGAGGAGATCGCGATGCTCGACATCCTGAGCGGCGGGCGCCTCGACATCGGGCTCGGGCGCGGCTATCAGCGCTACGAATTCGAGCGCTTCGGCCTCGCGCTCGATTCCGGCGGCCAGCGGTGGGAGGAATCGATCGACATCCTTCTGAAATCGTTCGAGGGACGGCCCTTCAGCTACGACGGCAAGCTCTTCAAGATTCCCGAGACGTCGCTATTTCCGCAGCCGCTGCAAAAACCGCATCCGCCGGTCTGGATCACGGCGCAGAGCCCGTATGCGCTGGAGGCGGCGGTGCGCCGCGGTTTCAACGTGCTCACGGGCGGATTCGGCGTACCGATCGAACGGCTGGCCGAGTTCGGCCAGCACTTCAAGCGCATGATTACCGAGCTGAAACCGTCGCCGCAGCCGCTCATCGGCGTGCAGCGGGCGGTGTACGTGACGAAGGATCTGGCCGATGCGCGCGAGGCCGCCGAGCAGGCCCGCTGGAACATGCGGGTGACGCTCAGCCTGCGCAACAACTACGAGCGGGTGGAAAATGGCAGCGCCATTCCGCTGCCGGGAGCAAACGAGCCCGACATCGACGACCTTCTGGATCGCTACCTGATCATCGGGACGCCGGACACGTGCATCCGCCAGATCGAGCGCATCCGCGAGCTCGTGGGCATCACGCATTTCAACTGCAGCTTCTGGTTCGGCGACCTCGAGCAGGCGCGCGTTCTGCACTCGATGGAACTCTTCGCCCGAGAGGTGATACCGGCCGTCGCCTGAGGGTCGTCGGAGGAACAACATGAACCACGCTGACAAGAACAGGACCGGCGAACTCGCGCGCAACGTTGCGGTGGCGCTGCGCTTCAAGAAGTCGCAGGGCAGCAAGGAGATGCCGCAAGTCGAGAAGGAAGTCCTCGCGCCCAACTACGACCGGGTGCGCGGCGGCAACTTCCATCTGGCAAGCAATGCCCGCGACCAGGCGTTCCCGCACCCCGGCATGTATCTGCGCACCGCGTTTCCCGACCGCGTGGACGTGATCGAGGAAGTCATTGCCGAGGGCGACAGAGTGGGCCTGCTGTTCCGCCTCACCGCCACGCACACCGGAAATTTCTTCGGCATCCCTCCGACCGGAAAGAGAGTGGACGTGTACGAGCTCGCCATGCTGCGCATCGTGGACGGCCAGATGGTCGAAGGCTGGTTCATGATGGATGAGGCGGAGCTGCTCATGCAGCTCGGCGCAAAGATGCCGCTCCGCAACGATGGCCAGATCATCGCGCCGCCGCTGCCGGACACGGGGGAGGGCGCCGATGCAGTCGTGCAGCGACTCGCGTCCAAATCGCCGGCCTCACAGCAGGACAGCAACCGGCTGATCGCCGCCCGTTCGAGATCGTCCACGCCATCGAAGGAAGGCCGGGCCGCCGATCACCTTCAGCGGCGTTTTGGATTCAAACACCTGCGCGATTACAGCAAAGCCCATGGCCTCGGCGAGCTGGCGCTGGACGCCGCGTTTCCGGACCGGCATGACAGGATAGACGTCCTCATCGCGGAGGGCGACCAGGTATGGATGCGGTTCAACACCAACGGCACGCACCAGGCGAGCCTCTGCGGCCTGCCGCCGACCGGCAAGCGCGTGGGCGTGCCTGTCGTTTCAATCATGAATTTCGCCGATGGCAAGTGGAAGGACAGCTGGACCTTCGCCGACGAGCTCGGTTTGCTGTTGCAGCTCGGCGCGCCCGACCTGCTCCTGGCTTCCCGGGTTCCGGTAAAATGATTCCCCAGGAACACCTAAACGAGGAGACGACATGAAGACGAAATTGAGCAGCCGGGTTTTGATGGCGTTGATGGCGGGTGGCAGTGTCGTGCTTGCCGGCACGGCGTCGGCGCAGGCCTGGAAGCCGGAGCGGAATGTCGAGCTTACGCTTCCAGCCACTCCCGGGGGATCGAACGACATTGCGGGGCGGCTGGTCCAGAAGCTGTGGACCGACCTCAAACTCCTGCCGGTGTCGAGTTCGGTGGTAAACCGCGCGGGCGGAGGGCATATCGTTGCTTATACCTACGTCCAGCAGCGTACCGGCGATCCTCACATGCTAGGCATGATGTCAACGCCGATATTGATGAACCACGTCGAGGGCCGCACTCCGCTTAGCTACAACGATTTGACACCGATCGCTTATCTGATCACCGAGCCCATGGTCGCGGTGGTGCGCGCGGATTCCCCGCTCAAGACCGGCCAGGACCTTCTCGACGCTCTCAAGAAAAATCCAGCGTCGTTGAGCATTGCCCTGACGAGCACCGGACACCGTGTTTCCGTCGGGATGCCCATGCAGAAGGCCGGGGTCGAGATCAAAGCGGTCAGGATGCCCGCTTTCAAGGGCGGCGGCGAAACGACCACCGCGGTGATGGGCGGACACGCAGACGTGCAGATTACTTCCGTTTCGACCAGCGTGCCTCACGTCACGGCAGGCCAGATGCGCGTCATCGCGGTAAGCTCGGCCCAGCGGCTCGGCGGCGTCATGGCGTCGGTACCGACGTGGCGGGAGCTCGGCTATCAGAGTTCCGGATCGTGGAAAGGCATCGTGGCGCCCAAGGGCATTACGCCCGCGCAGATCGCATTCTGGGAGGACGTGATGCGCAAGACAGCGCAAAGCGATGAGATTCGCCAGTATGCCGAAAAGAACCTGTGGCTCGTGGAGTTCAAGGGGGCCGCGGAAACGCGTAAATGGCTGGAAGAAGAAACTGCTTCGCTGAAGGTGACATTGACCGGTCTCGGGCTTGTCAAGCAGCAATGAGCGGACAGACCCTGAGGTTTCCCGAGGAGGACCAACCATGAGAACGTTCGGAAAGGCCGTTACGGCCATGACGCTGCTGATTACCGCCGGTCTGTGGCCAGGGACGGCACTGGCGCAGACGCCATGCGCGAACCGCGGGGATCTCGATCAGCGCTATTGCGACGAGGATGGCGATCTGATCGCGGACCGTCCCAAGGATCCCAAAGCATGGCAGAACCCGTCGGCGCTGGTGTTTTCGTACACGCCGGTCGAGGATCCGGCGGTCTATGAAAACGTCTTCGCCGAGTTCATGGCGCACCTCGCGAAAGTGACGGGCAAGCGCATCCGCTGGTTTCCCGCCGAGTCCTATGCCGCCCAGGTCGAGGCAATGCGCTCGGGCCGCTTGCACATCGCCGGCGTCGCGAGCGGACCGACGCCTTTCGCGGTCAACCTGGCCGGCTTCGTGCCCGTCGTCGCGATGCAGCGGGCCGACGGCAGCGTCGGCTACACGCTGCAGCTTATCACCCACCGCGACAGCGCCATCACGTCGATCGCCGACCTCAAGGGCAAGCGGATTGCGCACGTGGCGCCCTCTTCGAATTCAGGGGACATTGCGCCGCGCGCGCTTTTCAAAGCGATGGGAATCGAGCCCGACAAGGACTACAAGGTGCTCTACTCGGGCAAGCACGACAATTCCATCATGGGCGTGGTTAACCGCGACTATGATGCCGCTCCGGTCGCCTCGACGGTCGTCGAGCGCATGCAGGCACGCGGCATGTTCAAGCCCGATACGCTGCGTATCGTCTACCAGTCGACCCCTTTCCCCCGCACCGCGTTTGGCGTCGCTCACAATCTGTCACCCGAACTCCAGGCGAAGATCAAGGAAGCGTTCGTGACCTTCGACTTCAAGAAATCGAAGCTCGGCGCCGAATTCAAGGATATCGAGCGCTTCGCTCCGATCAGCTACAGGGACAACTGGCGCGACGTGCGCACGATCCAGAAGGCGAGCGGCGTGACCTACACGCAGGAGAGCCTGTCCAGGCTCGGCACGAAGCCGGAATAAGCAATGAAGGATGTGGCGGGCACTACGGCCCGGGAACGCGCCGCACCCGCCCGCGCGCTGCTCGCGATAGAAGCGCTCAGCAAAGTTTATCCGAGCGGACAGCGCGCGCTCGACGGCGTGAACATCGTCGTCGAGCGGCCCGAGGTGATAGCGATCATCGGCTCGTCCGGCGCCGGCAAGAGCACGCTCATTCGTTGCATCAACCGGCTGGTTGAGCCGAGTTCCGGGCACATCTGGCTCGGCGACATGGACATCGCTCGCGTATCGCGGCGCGAGTTGCGCCGCGTGCGCAGGCGCATCGGCATGATCTTCCAGGAATTCAATCTGGTCGAGCGGCTCACCGTCATGGAAAACGTACTCTCCGGGCGGCTCGCGTCGGTCGGATTTTTCGCCTCGTTGTTCCGCCGTTTCCCGGCCGCAGACATCGCCGGCGCATACGCGCTGCTCGACCGCGTGGGGCTCGCCGGCTATCAAGACATGCGCGCCGACGCGCTTTCGGGCGGCCAGCGCCAGCGCGTCGGGATCGGGCGTGCGCTGATGCAAAACCCGGATCTGCTGCTGGTCGACGAGCCCACCGCAAGTCTGGATCCCAAAACTGCACGGCAGATCATGCGGCTCATCCGCGAGCTGGCGACCGAGCGCCGCCGGCCCGCGCTCGTCAACATTCACGACGTTGCGCTGGCCCAGGCGTACGCCGACCGGGTGATCGGGCTCAAGGCGGGCCGGGTTGCGTTCGACGGCCCGCCGCAGGCGCTTACCGCCGGAGTGCTAACCGACATCTACGGCGCCGAGGATTGGAGCCAGACGATCCGGCGCGCGGACGACGAGGCCGAGGCAGGGCAGTGACAGCGTATCCGACCGTCTGGCGCGCGCCCCCGTTTTTCGGCAGCCGCACGCAACAGCGCCTGGTGCTAGCGGGCTTCGCGGTCTATCTCGTCTGGTCCGTCTCCGATCTCAATGTCGACGTCGAGCGCATGCTGGCCGGCTTCCCGCGCGCGCTCGACATGCTGGCGCGCATGATACCGCCCGACTTCGCGCGCTGGCCTTTGCTCCTGAACGGCATGGTGGAAAGCCTGCAGATGGCGCTTGCCGCGACATTGGCGGGCCTGCTCCTCAGCGTCCCCCTCGGCATCGCCGCGTCCCGTAACCTCGCGCCCCGTCCGATCTATCTCGCTGCGCGCGGTTTCATCGTCGTCGGGCGCACGCTGCACGAAGTCCTCATCGCTATCTTCTTCGTGAAGCTTTTCGGGTTCGGACCGGTTGCGGGGCTGCTGACGCTCGCATTCGCGTCGGCGGTCTTTCTGGGCAAAATGCTGGCTGAGGACATCGAGAATGTGCGGATCGGGCCGGTGGAAGCCGTGCGGGCGACCGGCGCGGGATTCGCGCAGACCGTCGTGTATTCGGTCGTGCCGCAAGTGCTGGCCCGCTCGGTCGGCGTCGTCATCTACCGGCTGGATGCCAATGTGCGCCATTCCACGGTGATCGGCATCGTGGGCGCGGGCGGCATCGGCCAGACGCTCTCCGCGTCGTTCTCGCGCTACGACTACGACTTCGCGCTCGCAATCCTGATTTGCATCATCGCCGTCGTCGCATGCGGCGAATGGTTCAGCGACTGGGTGCGAAGGAAGCTGCGATGAGCCCGACCGAAGCGGCCAAGCGCTACCCGACCGTCTGGCGCCGGCGGTCATTGCGCGAGACCGCGGTGGGGTGGCTCTGGACGGCCGCCGTCGCTTTCGCGGCCGCCTGGTCGGTATCCGCCCTCGACATCGAGTGGGCCTTCTTCGCGGATGCGCACGAGCAGGCGATCGATCTCGCTCAGCGCATGTGGCCGCCGCGCTGGTCCTACCTGCCGGCGATCGTGCGGCCGATGATCGAAACCATACACATCGCGACGCTCGGTACCGCGATTGCCGTCGTGCTCTCCGTGCCGCTCGCTTTTCTTGCTGCGCGCAATACCACCGCGAACGGGTTCACCTGGGCCACAGGCCGCGCGCTCCTGGTCGCTTCGCGTTCGGTGAACACGGTGATCTGGGGCCTGATATTCGTGGCAATATTCGGCCCCGGTCCGGTGGCCGGCATCGCGGCCGTCGCCGCACGCTCGGTGGGTTTTCTGGCGAAGCTGGTCGCCGAGGCAATCGAAGAAGCGCAGCGCGGACAAATCGAAGCCATCGAGGCGACGGGCGCGAGCACCGCGCAGGTCTACCGGGTCGGCATACTGCCGCAGGTCCTGCCGGTGCTGATCGGCACGACCGTCTACCGCTGGGACATCAACGTGCGCGAGTCGAGCGTGCTGGGGTTCGTCGGCGCCGGCGGCATTGGACTCTATCTTTATGCCTCGATCAACCAGTTCGCATGGCAGCAGGTGCTCGTCGTGCTGCTCGCGATCCTGGTGATCGTCCTCGCGAGCGAGGCGTTGTCGGCGTACATCCGTGCGCGCATCTCCTGACGCTGCTCCCGCCGGTGGCGGAGACTATTCCGGCAGCATCCCCATTGCCGGTATGGCCGCGCTCGCGGACGCGTTCGACGGCTTCATCCTCGATCAATGGGGGGTCCTGCACGACGGCACGCGGCCGTATCCCGGCGCGGTAGAGTGCCTGCAACGGCTGCACGAGGCGGGCAAACGCATCGTCGTGCTGTCGAACTCCGGCAAGCGGGACGCGGAGAACCTGCGGTTGATGGCGAAGATGGGTTTCGCAGCGGGCCTGCTCGACCGCTTCGTGTCCGCCGGAGAGGATGCGCGGATCGCATTGCAATCTCGCACGGAACCGTTTCACGGCGCGCTCGGCCCCCGCTGCTATGCCTTCACGCGTGGCGGCGACCGCTCCCTGCTCGAAGGCATCGGGCTCGAATTCGTCGAGCGCGTGGAGGATGCCGATTTTCTCGCCGTCATCGGCACCGACTCGCCGCGGCGGCAATCGACCGATTACGACGACGAGCTGCAGGCGGGCATCGCGCGGCGCCTGCCAATGATTTGTGCGAACCCCGACATCGCTCGCCTGACACCCGCGGGCATCATTGAAGCACCGGGCGTATTGGCGTGCCGCTACGAGGCGCTCGGCGGCATCGTCTTCTATCATGGCAAGCCCTATCCGCGGATCTACCGATCGTGCCTCGAGGCGCTGGGTTGCGCGCCGGATCGGGTGATCGCGATCGGCGATTCAGTGGAGCACGACGTCCTGGGCGCCGCGCGTGTCGGGATACGCAGTGCGCTCATCCCCGGCGGTGTCCATGCGGCTGCGCTGGGCGTCTCTTGGGGTGAGCTGCCGGCGCCTGAAGTCTGGCGGACTTTCGCTTCGAGCGCCGCGGCACGGCCCGAATACCTGCTCGCCGCGTTCGTCTGGTAGCGGAGATAGAGGGGACTTGGTACAGCCGGGAGGGCGGGAGAGCGACAGAATCCGTGAGGGCGTCAGGGCGTGAGAGCGTGAGAGCGTAAAAAGCAGGATTCAGGATCAAGGAAAATCAGTCTGAGGGCGTAAGGGCGAAAGACAATCTTCCCTCTCCCGATCTCCCGACCTCACGATCTCCCGGTCTTTCGATCTCCCGATCTCCCGCTCTGACGCGCTCACGTCACTCCTCTCACCCTCAACGCGTATTCGCCGGTGCCTCGAGCCGCCAGAGATGGGCACGCCAGCGCACGGCGATGAGCAGGGTGAACCCCAAGCCGACCGCGCAATACAGTGTGGCAGTGATCGGATAACCGAGGCGGGCGATCAGCGGACCGGAGAGCAACAGTCCGGGCACATTGCCGTAAATCGCCAGCATCCGTATTCCCATGATACGACCGCGGAACTGCGCATCCGAGTTGCGCAACAGCAGCGCCGCCATAGGAACCTGGCCCATGCTTTGCGCGCAGCCGGCGAGTATGAGGACCAGGATGCCGCCCACAGGATGTGGTGTGTGCGCGAATACCAGGAGCATCACGTACCAGGCCGCACAGAAGACGATCATCATGCGCGCCGGGCGGATGGCGCCGCCATGGGTGCTCAGCGCAATCGAGCCCAGCAGGGCGCCGAAGGCTGCGCCCGCGACCATGTAGCCCAGCGCTGTCTGATCGGCTCGATAAATCTCCTTCGCTACATACGGCAGCAATCCATACAACAGCGGAAACGCCGTCAGGTTGAGCAGGAAGGCGAGGCACATTACTGCGAGCAGATGGGGCGTCGTCCAGACATAGGCGAGCCCTGCTCTGAGATCACGCCACGGCGAGGGGCGCGCGGACACGTTACCGGCGAAGACGGCCGTTTGCGGGGAGCGCGCCGGGGCCCCCGCTTCCGCAACGCGGTGTTCCGCTGACGTAATTCGGGGGCGCGCCTTGGCCCCCGCTTCCCCAACGTGGCGTTCCGCTGACGTAATTCGGGCGCGCGCGCGGCCGGCTTTCAGGGTCAGCAGGACGCTGCTCGCGTAGAGGCTCGCGACCACCAAATAGGCCGGTCCCATACCGAGCGTTGCGACCAGTCCTGCACCCGTGAGAGCGCCCGCGATTCGGGCGGAGTCCTGGGTGGTGCGCTGGATGCTCATCGCCCCCATCAACTGGGCGGCCGGCATGATTTCGCCGACCACCGCGGCGCGCATCCCGATGTCCGAAGGGCGCACCAGGCCCATCACCGCGGCGATGACCAGAACCAGCACCGGGGTCAGCACGCCCGTGAAAGCGAAGGTCATCAGAGTGGTTGCCAGTGTCGCGTAGACCGCCCGCATGGCACAGAGCACGTTGCGGTGGCCGATCCGATCCCCCGTCACGCCGAACATCGGCGCGAGCAAGGTGCCGATGTAGAGCAGCGATGCGAATACGGTGAGCATCAACACCGATTGGGTCTCGACCAGCACGTACCAGCCGAGGATCAGCGTCTCCATTTCGAAAGCCCACGAGGTCGCCAGATCGGCAGGCCACTGGAACCGGAAACTGCGAACGCGGAAGGGTGCGAGCGCCGGGACTCGTGAGGTCGCGCTCAACACGCGGCACCGTCGTGCACCATCCGTATCACGGCAAAGCGCAGATATTGCGTGGGGTCCCAAGCCGGGCCGGTGCTCATTCGAAAACTTACTTTGCCCTTATTGGTTGTCGTGACCGCCGGCGCGTGTCCCGGAAATAGGGATACACCTTTCAACGCTACCCGATTGCCCCAGAGGTTGCAATCGGGTCGAGGCCTACGCCTGTGGGGAACTGAGCAAGCGCGGCGCTTTTTGCCGCGCCCGGTGCTGCACATGGTTAGGTTTTGACGGATTTGGGCCGTGTCTTATCGGGGTGATCAACGCTCATAAGCGCGCGGAACGTCAGCACCGGAATAGAAGCTCGGTGTAACACGCGCGTCGATTCATTACCCATGATCAGCGACACCAATCCCCTACGATATCGAGAAGTCATCACAATGAGGTCGCAACCGCGCTCGTTGGCGGTGTTAACGATTGCGTCGTAGGGATGGGCATTGGTCGCAACCACAGTGTCGCATGGCACCCCGGCCGCAGCCGCGGTCTTCTGAACAAACGCGAGGAAGCCCGCGGCCAGGGCGCGCGCCTCCGCGTCTGCCTTCTCTTGCGGGATCGAGTCGAACGAGCCTTCGTACGCCATCATCATCGGATAATCCGGCATGACGTGAATCCCGGTGACTTTCGCGCCGCAAAGTTTCGCCAGTTCGATTCCGCGCTCAATTGCTCTTTCGGAATGGTCGGACCCATCCGTAGGCATGAGAATATGTTTGAACATAGATCGTCCTCGATGTGTACGCCAACTGAAACTGTGTGCTCCGGGCGCGCGCGGCGTCGATCGCCCCTACGTCAGCGCATCCCAGTATTGAACGATCCGCTTGCGCATCGCGGTGTCCGGTAGCGCTCCGCGACCCGCCTGCAGGTTGTCAACCATGTATTCCGGCTTGTCGGTGCCGGGAATGACCGCGGTCACCGCCGGATGCGACAGAATGAACTTCGAAAAGAACTGCGCCCAGGTCCTGGCGCCGAATTCAGCCGCGAAATCCGGCAGCGGCCTGCCGCCTGCTTTCCGAAAAAGAGAGTTGCGTCCGAAGGGCAGATTGACGAGGATGGCGGCGCCGGCGTCGCGCGCGGTCGGCAGCAACACGTTCTCGGCCTCGCGATCGCCGAGCGAGTAATTCACCTGGAAGAAATCGGGTTTCTCGCGCGCGAGCACTTTCGCTATGGCGTCATACTGCCGGATGAAGCTCGTTGTCATGCCGACGTAGCGGCAAAGCCCCTGCTGTTTCCATTCACGCAGCAGGCCGAAGTCGTAGTTCGCGTCGCCGACGTTCCAGGCTTGCATGAGATCGACGCGATTCGTCTTCAGGCGGCGCAACGAAGCCTGCATCGACGCCGTCGCAGCAGCGCGGTCCGCGTTGTAAGAGAACTTCGTTGCGATGAAAAGCTTGTCCCGAACGCCCAGGTCAGCGACGACATCGCCCACCCTGTCTTCCGCGCGGCCGTAGGAATGGGCCGTGTCGATCAGCTTGCCGCCGCCCGCGACGAGCGTCTGGATGACCTCGCGGCGCTCGGCGTATTTCACGGGATCGTTTTCGAAATCGAAGATGAGCGCGGTGCCGATACCTACGACAGGCAGTTGTTCGCCGCCGTGCGGGATGGGACGCGTCCTGAGCGGTTCCTCCGCTGCCCGGGCTGCGCGCGGAAACCGGGCAAGCACGGTAGCCAGTGCCACCCCGGCGCCCGCCGCAAGAACACGGCGGCGTGAGAGGACGATTGGAGAGTTCATATCAGATTCCTCTAGGTAAGCGCTTGGAGGCTTCCTGCATAGCCGCGCGACGCTCGTGAGTGACCCAACACACGCTGTCATTCCCGAGCACGCGGTAAGGTTGTCGTTCCCGTGAAAACGGGAACCGTGCGCCCGTGATGGCGCCAAACCAGCACGGTGGAAGTCCGTGTCGGAGTGTGCCACAGCTCCGTAGCCGAAGGTAACTGCGTCGCTGCGAGGCGGGGTGGGGAGCAACCGGAGGCGAAAAGGCAGCCCGTAGGGTAACGAACCCGATTCGGCGGCATGTGGCGGCGAGCCTGCTCATTCGTGGCGAAGCCTGGAACATACCGCACGCGCTGAAGTGACTGCGAAAGCGACGTGTGGGCGCATAACGTGGTTGGGGGCGGGATGTCTGGAAGGCAAAGCGCAGTAAGCGGAGGGAGCTGCCACTGGGGTGAGGGGTGGTAGCAGTCAGAGGCCCCATAGTGTGCGCTGAGCAGCGCGTTGTTCAGGAGGGTTGAAGTCCCTCTGGCGCCCGGATGAGGGGTGCCATATCCAAAAGCGGGGGTAATGCCTCGCTGGCCGGAGAGAGAAGGTCGGTATGGAGAAGTCTAAACGGGCACGAAGGCGAAAGCCGGAGACAGCCAAGGCAGACCTGGAGCCATCTTCTTGCGGTACTCCGGAGGGCAGGGTGTCCATCGTGAGGTGGAATCCGAAGGGCATGAGGAGAAGTACCGGGCCGTAATCGATGGGGGCTGCCCCGAAGATGAACCGGTCGGCCAAAGGTGGGGCAAG
>MERI01000258.1 GCA_001772005.1 Betaproteobacteria bacterium RIFCSPLOWO2_12_FULL_62_58
TCTGGGACCTGGTCAAGGCCGAGCGCGACGGCGAGATCCTGCTCGAAGTCTCGGACGCGGTGCGCGAAACCCTGATCGCGCACATGGACGAAAAAGAGCTGGTCGCGGCGACCGGGCAGCTCGACACCGACGAGATCGCCGATCTTGCGCCGGATCTGCCGCGCGAGGTCATCCAGGATGTCTTCAAGTCGCTGTCCGCCGAGGAGCGCGAGCAGCTCCGCGCGGCCCTGTCCTACCCCGAAGACACGGTCGGCGCGCTGATGGACTTCGACATGATCAGCATCCGCGACGACGTGACGCTGGAGGTCGTGCTGCGCTATCTGCGGCGGCTGGACGAAATGCCCGATCACACCGACCAGTTGTTCGTCGTCGATCGCGAGGGGAGGTTCAAGGGTTTGCTGCCGGTCAACCGGTTGCTCGTGACCGACCTGGAAACCGTCGTCGCGACGGTGATGGGCGAGGAGATCGTCAAATTCCGGCCCGACGAGAAGGCGCAGGATGCGGCGCTTGCTTTCGAGCGCTACGACCTCGTGTCGGCGCCGGTCGTGGACGACGATGACAAGCTGATTGGGCGGGTGACCGTCAACGCGGTGGTCGACTACATTCGCGAAGAAACCGACAACGATATGCTGTCGGCGGGCGGCTTGCGGGAAGACGAGGATCTATTTGCTTCGGTGTGGAAGAGCGTGAAGAACCGCTGGACCTGGCTCGCGATCAACCTGGTCACTGCGTTCATCGCCTCGCGCGTGATCGGCGTGTTCGAGGGATCGATTTCCAAGCTCGTGGCGCTGGCGGCGCTGATGCCGATCATCGCCGGCATCGGCGGCAACTCGGGCAACCAGACCATTACCATGATCGTGCGCGCGCTGGCGCTGGGGCAGATCACCACGACCAACGCGCGCAAGCTGTTCGCCAAGGAAATCGGGGTGAGCGCCCTCAATGGCCTGATCTGGGGCGGGATCGTGGGCCTTTTCGCCTTCCTGATCTATCACAGCTGGCAGCTTGGCGTGGTGATGACCGGCGCCATGGTGCTCAATCTGCTGCTGGCCGCGGTGATGGGCGTGACCGTTCCGCTGATGATGCAGAAATTCGGCCGCGACCCGGCGGTGGGCTCGAGCGTGATGATCACCGCCATCACCGACAGCGGCGGTTTTTTCATTTTCCTGGGTCTTGCGACCATTTTCCTTGTTTAATCGTACCACGTTCGCCCTGAGGTATCGAAGGGCGAACGCAAGCTTGCCTATCAGATGCAAAGCTTTGATCTCGTCGTGATCGGCTCCGGCCCGGGGGGCTACCGCGCCGCGGTGCTCGCCGCCCTGCGCGGGCTCAGGGTCGCGATCGTCGAGAAAGGCGAGTGGGGCGGCTGCTGTCTGAATCGCGGCTGCGTGCCGAAGAAAGCCTGGTATCACAGCGCGCGGTTGATCTGCGCCAGCCGCGGGTTCGCCACGCGCGGCATCGAAGGGACGTTGCGTGGTGACCTGTCCCGGGCCTGGCGTCACCAGCGCGAGATCGTGGCGCAGGTGCGCGCGAACTATTACGATTACCTGAAGCGCCTCGGCGTCAGGCGGATCGAGGGCACGGCGCGCTTCGTTGACCGCAGGACCGTGGCCGTCGCCGGCGAGCGGGTGGTTGCCGATCATGCGATCGTCGCGACGGGGTCGGAACCCTTTATTCCCGCCAATCTGCAGCGCTGCCGCGGCCGCATTCTTACGACAGACGATTTGTTCAACGCCGAGCCGCCCGTGGGGAAGCGCGTGGCGGTGGTCGGCTCGGGCGTTATCGGCACCGAGTTCGCATTCATCTTGAGCATGTTGGGGACGGAGGTGGTGTGGCTGATGCAGCGGGAGCCCTTGTCGCGCAGCGCTTACAGCGTGCCGGCGCGCAAGGCGCTCATGGCGGCGCTCGCCGAGGCGGGTATAAGCGCCCGCACCGCCAGCCGCGTCGTATCGGCTGCCGTAGATGGGCAGGGCGTGCTGCTGCGCCTGCCGGACGGCGGGCAGGAAAGGGTCGACTGGGTGCTGCTCGGTGCGGGGCGCGTACCCCACACTGTAACGCTCGATCTCGCGGCAGCGGGGGTCGGCACGACTACCGACGGTTTTATCCAGGTCGACTCGTGTCAGCGGACTTCAGCGCCCTCGCTCTACGCGATTGGTGACGTCGCGAACCCGGCGATGACCTCGAATCATGCGCTGGCCGATGCCGCCGTGGCGGTCAACAACATCATTGCGCCGGGATCGTGCCGGCATGACGACACGACGGTGCCGCAAGTCGTCTATTCAGCGCTCGAGCTGGCCCGCGTCGGGCTGAACGAGGACGCGGCCGAAGCGCGCGGCCTCGAACCCGCGGTGGGTTTCACGGCATTCGATTCGAGTCCTGCCGCGCTGGGCGAGGGCGATGCAAGCGGTTTTGTGCGCATCGTGGCGGAGATGGATACGGGCCGCCTGTTGGGCGCCGAGATTGTCGGCGCCGAAGCAGGGGAGTTGGTTCACCTGATCGGTCTCGAGTTCGGTTCGGAAGACGCGCTCAGGCGTTTGGCGGCGATGGCGTACAATCATCCGGCGCGCGCCGAGGAAATCCTCAACGCCACCGAAACGCTCGCCGCACGTTGGGGACTCAAGCAGCGCATATTCGGTTGACGCCAGGAGTTTGTCGGACTTAGGTCGGACAAACTCCTTAGCAGCCTGTACGGACTGTTAAGTCCGACAGGCTGCTAGGCATTCATGGAAGCTTCGGACGCGGCGATTTGCCGAACGATGGAATAGCGGCGGCCGGTTTGACGTTCGCCCTAGGAGTTTGTCGGACTTTTCCCCGACAAACTCCTAATGCAAAACCGGCGCCAGGAAAATTGCAAAAGAGGATGACAGATATGCGAATTCACCCGCGCTTTTCCTCAAATTCGACCGCTTCGGCTGGGTTTATTATGAATGGTCAGCCGGTTTTGCTGTTAGCAGCCTGTACAGACGGTTAAGTCCGACAGGCTGCTAGTGCATGAGCGAGAACGCGCAACTGATCG
The DNA here is from genome assembly GCA_001772005.1 of Betaproteobacteria bacterium RIFCSPLOWO2_12_FULL_62_58. Classification (GTDB taxonomy): domain Bacteria; phylum Pseudomonadota; class Gammaproteobacteria; order Burkholderiales; family SG8-41; genus DSOT01. The sequence goes on from MERI01000258.1 coordinate 3,014, forward strand.
CGCAGCATATCCCGCGTTTGCGGCGCTATGCTCGGGCGCTGATGGGAAACCGCGCTGCGGCCGAGGATCTGGTGCAGGACACGCTGGAACGCGCCTGGGGCAGGTTCAATCTGTGGCGGCGGGGCAGTGATTTGCGTGCGTGGCTGTTCACCATCATGCACAACATCCATGTTAATCAGGTGCGCGCCCGGATAGCGCGGCCCGAACATGAGCTGGACGATGCGGCGCTCGAAGTGCAGGCGCGGGCTGATCAAGGCGATAGGCTTGAGATCCGTGACCTTGACCAGGCCTTGCGCCAGCTTCCGGACGAGCAGCGGGAGGTTTTGCTCCTGGTAGGGCTCGAGCAGTTGACTTATGAAGAGGCCGCAAAAGCGCTGGGCATACCGATCGGCACCGTCATGTCGCGGCTGTCGCGCGGCCGCGAGCGGCTGCGCGCGGTGCTGGAGGGCAGGTCGATCGTGACAAACTTGAAGGTTGTGAAATGAGCAGAGTTTCGGTAACTGAAGCCGATTTGCACGCTTACGTGGACGGCGAGCTTTCTGCAGCGCGCCGCGCGGAGGTTGAGGGCTACCTTGCGGGCCAGCCGCAGGAGGCGGAGCGGGTCAATGCGTACCGCGAGCAAATCGCGCTGTTGCATGCGCTTTACGATCCGGTCCTCGATGAAGCGGTGCCCGGGCGTTTCCAGGCGCCGCCGCACAAGGCGTGGCGGGTGCCGCGCTATGCGGCGATAGTGGGTTGGGTGGTGCTTGGGGGCGCGATCGGGTGGGGTCTTCGCGGCGGAACCGGCAGGGACGCTTCCATTCCCATCGCATTTGCGCGACAGGCGGCGATCGCGCATGCGGTCTACAGCCCTGAAGTGCGGCATCCGGTCGAGGTCGGCGCCGACCAGGAAGCGCATCTCGTGGCGTGGCTCTCCAAGCGGCTGGGCGCGCCGATCAAAGCCCCCCATCTCGGCGACATCGGCTACACGCTGGTCGGCGGACGGCTGTTGCCGGGCGATCGCGGAGCAGTGGCGCAGTTCATGTACCAGGACGCGAAGGGCCAGCGACTGACGCTCTACGTGCGCACCAATCCCGACGATAAGCGTGAAACCGCGTTCCGTTTCATGCAGGAGAACAACGTCGGGGTGTTCTACTGGCTCGACCGCAACCTCGGTTACGCGCTGTCCGGGGATATCGACAAGGCGGAACTGCTGCGCGTCGCGACCGCGGTGTACCGCCAGCTCAATCCCTAGGAGTTTGTCGGACTTAGGTCGGACAAACTCCTTTTAGCAGCCTGGCGGACCATCAGGTCGCCAGGCTGCTACCGGTTTATCTCCGCGAGTCCGAACGGACGCAAGCGCCGTTCAACTCGCGGTTGAATGCGGCGTTGCACCGGCTATCCGCGCAGCCGCCGTTCAACGCACGCTGCGATCGATGAAGCGTTCGCCGGCGCATTGGTTACGGCGTGCTTCGCGTTCCGTTGTACGAAGAACGCATTCGCATTCGACCCCGGGCAGAGGTCCGCTTGTCCAAGGACAGCCGGCGCGCGTAACCCCGCATTACCACTCTTTCGTCACTGCACGCCGAGACGGTCCGCGCTTGTCACGGACACCTTACAATAGACTGATTTATAACGATTTATCGATGAGCGGCCGCGTTGCGGCAACCGGCACGGGACTTGCGAATCGGGGATGGCGGAGACTTGCTGGCGGCGGCGGAAAGACGAAGCGCCGCGACTGGAACAGAATCGAACGGGAGCCGGGGGTTACCCAGCCCCCGCACAACTTCAACTACTTCTTCTTCGCTGCTTTTTTCTTAGCTTTTTTCTTCGCTGCCATCATCGTCTCCTTTAAAGTTAACTTAGGCATCGTTCAAGTGCGGCGTTTGTTCCGCACCACCATCGCACAATTTTTTGAACGACTCGCATCATGACTTCGTCGTTCTTCCCGAAAAAATTCGAGAAAATCATGCTTGGTGCGCCAATTCTATGCCACAGTCAAAAAAAAATGCAACACCTTTGTGAAATTATTTTGACGATGGAATATCGCATGTGGGGTTGCCGCAACAGCGATCGCGCGTGTTTTCGGTACGAAAATCGCGCCTGCCACGCATCGCGCGGCGCGAAATTTGTTGGCGATCACGGCAGCAAAACCTCGCGCGCCATCAATTCGGCAACGGTTTCGCGTTCGCGGATCAAGTGCAGCGCGCCGCCGTCGACCATCACTTCAGCAGCGCGCGGACGGCTGTTGTAGTTGGAACTCATGCTCATGCCATAGGCGCCGGCCGACATGATGGCGAGCAAATCTCCTTCGTGCAGCGCGAGCGACCGCTCGCGTGCGAGAAAATCGCCGCTTTCGCAGACCGGCCCCACGATCTCATAGGTCTGCGTTTCCCCGTCTGCAGCGACGGCGGGCAGAACATCATGCCAGGCATCGTACAGCGCGGGCCGCAGCAGGTCGTTCATCGCCGCATCGACCACGGCGAAGTTCTTTTCCTCGCCGTGCTTGAGATACTCGACCCGGGTAAGAAGGAGGCCGGCATTGCCGGTGAGAGCGCGGCCCGGCTCGAGCAGCAGCTGATGGGCGCGTTTACCCATCCGGCCGGTCAAAGCGCGTGCGTAATCGGCAACGGCCGGGGGCGCCTCCTCGGGCTGGTAGCGAATTCCAAGCCCGCCGCCCACGTCGATGTGCGAAATGCTGATGCCTTCCCGCTCCAGGTTGTCGACAAGAGCAAGAACTCTCTCCAGCGCCGCCGCGAAGGGGGCGACGTCGGTCAGTTGGGAGCCGATGTGGCAGTCGATGCCCTCGATCCTGACGTGCCGCAGGCTCGCCGCACGCCGGTAGAGCGTCAGGGCGTCGCGATAAGGGACGCCGAACTTGTTCTGCTTGAGTCCGGTCGCAATATAGGGATGGGTTCCGGCATCGACATCGGGGTTGACGCGCAGGCCGATCGGCGCGGTCTTGCCGAGCTCGCCCGCGACCCGGTCGAGCCGCGTGAGCTCGCTTTCGGATTCGACGTTGAAGCATAGAACGTCGGCCGCCAACGCGCGCCGCATTTCCGGTTCCGACTTGCCGACGCCGGAGAACACGATCTTGCGTGGATCGCCACCGGCGGCCAGCACGCGTTCGAGTTCGCCCCCGGACACGATGTCGAACCCGCTGCCCAGCCGTGCGAACAGATTGAGGATTGCAAGATTGGAATTGGCCTTGACCGCGTAACACACCAGGTGATCGCGATCCTTGAACGCGGCGTCAAAAGCGCGGTAGGCGTCAGTCAGCGCCGCGCGCGAATAGACGTAGCACGGCGTTCCATACTGTTCGGCGATGCGGGCGAGCGGGACGGCTTCGGCGTGCAGTTCTCGGTTTTTGTAGCCGAAATAGCTCACTGGCTAGCAGCCTGTCGGACTTAGGAGTTTGTCCGGGCTTAGTCCGCCAAACTCCTGGGCACGGCGTCTTGCTGCGGTTGCTGCGCCGGCGCGGGAGCGGCGGGCCGCTGCGCTTCAGGCTTCGGTTTGGGCACATAAAGCGGCCCTTTATAGCCGCACGCCGCAAGCAGGGCGGTGAGCACAAGCGATGACACGACGGCGCGCATGATGAACCAGCAGCCTGTCGGACTTAACAGTCCGTGCGGAGTATGAACCGCACAAATATTAGCACACGCGGGCTGGCGCCGCCTCGTCACAGTCACCCCAGCAGGTAGCGGTGGGCTTCGGTTCGGATTTCCCGCTTCCGCGCGGCGTAGTCGGGGATTGCGCGACCGACGGTCTGCCAGAAGCGCGGCGAATGATTCATTTCCCTGAGGTGCGCGAGTTCGTGCACGATCACGTAGTCGACAAGCCGCAGCGGCACCTGGATCAGCCGCCAGTTCAGAGATATGCGGCCGTCTCGATGGCAGCTGCCCCAACGGGTTCTGGCGTTGGACAGGCGGATTTCGGGCGGCGGAACGACCAGCAGCGGCAGGTAATGGGCGACGCGGTCGTGAAAGCACGCCAGCGCCTGCTCCTGCAACCAGGCGATGACCTGTTGTGCGACTTCGTCCGGCAGCCGGTGCGCGGACGCGCCAACGAGCAGGAGGTCGCCGTCGCGGAGGGTGGTTCGTGGTGCGGGCGCGAGCGTGAGCCGCAGCGGCTCGCCCAGCAGCATCAGCGTTTCACCATCCTGCCAGCGCCGCGGCGGTGCACGGCGTTGCTGCCATGCGGTGAGTTTTCCGAGCACCCAGGCGCCATGCTTGCGGATCTGGTTCTCGATCGCACGCTGGCTCGCCTGCCACGGGGCGCCGACGCGCAACCCCTGCTCGTCGATGGTGAGGGTGATCGAACGGCGGCGGTGGCTGCGTTTGATGATGTAGCTGACGACCTCATCGCCGAGGCAGACATGGCCGCGCGAGACAAGTTCGGTGCGCCGGAATTCCAGCGGCAGTTCGAGTTGCATTACTCCAGAACCCATCTCAAAAATCGGGAAAAACAATTAGCCGCAGATGCACGCCGATAAACGCCGATAGAAATTCAAAAACTCGACGCCACGAAACACAAAAAACAGATAGTCTTTACAAAACTCGCAGGATTAGACCTTTCTCAAAACAATCATGTAAATCCTGTTAATCCTGTCCACTGGTCTTTTGTTCTTGATTTTATCCGCGTTCGGCCCTCACCCCCGCCCCTCTCCCACAAGGAGAGGGGAGGCTCGAGCTTCCCTTCTCCCCTCGGGAGAAGGGTCAGGGATGAGGGATGGGCGTTTATCGGCGGTTATATTGGGGTTATTCAGCTTCTAGGCTTTGGTATACGCGCTGATGCGCCGCATCTCGTCCTCGATCCAGCGCTCGACCCTCGAGTTGAGTTCACCGGCGCTCATGCCCTGCGGCGCGATCGGCGCGCCGATGCTGATCGTGACCAGGCCGGGGTGCTTCAGGAAAGCGTTGCGCGGCCAGAACTCTCCGGCGTTGTGCGCAATTGGTACGACCGGCGCTGCGGTCTGCACCGCGAGCCACGCGCCGCCGGCGTGATAGGTGCCGCGCGCGCCGGGCGCCACGCGCGTGCCCTCCGGAAAAATCACGATGGAAAATCCCTGCTTCAGCCGCTCGCGCCCCTGTTCCAGCGTTTGCCGGAGCGCGCGCCTGCCGGCGCCACGGTCGATTGCAATCGGCGAGAGCATCGCAAGTCCCCAGCCGAAAAACGGCACCCGCAGCAACTCGCGCTTGAGGACCCAGACGTGAGGCGGGAGGATGACCTGATAGGCGAGCGTTTCCCATGCCGACTGGTGCTTGGACAGGATGATGCAGGGTTCGCGCGGGATATTTTCGTGGCCCTGCACCTGGTAGCGGATGCCGCAGATTGCCCGCGCCGCGCCGACGTTGAGCCGTGCCCAGCCGGAGATGATGCGGTAGCGGGTGAGGGGCTCGAATGGAAAAGTGAGCAGCGCGATGAGCGCGAAAACCGGCGTGGCGAGGATCTGGAACAGGGCGAACAGGCAGGACCGCAGAATGACGCCGGGACTCATTTAATGATGGATTCCACCGCTTCGGCGAGGTCGGCGTAGATGACGGTGCCGGGCGGCAGTCCGTCTTCCTGTCTGGTTTTTTGGCCTTTCCCGGTGAGCACCAGTATCGGCTGCGCACCGACGGCGGCGGATGCCTCCAGGTCGCGCAGCGAATCGCCGATGCTCGGTACGCCCCGGAGGTTGACGTTGAAGCGGCGGCCGATTTCCTCGAGCAGGCCGGGTTTGGGTTTGCGGCAGTTGCAGCCGCCGTCCTGCGCGTGCGGACAGAAGAATACCGCGTCGATGCGCCCGCCGAGCTGGCCGATCGCGTGGTGCATCTTATCGTGGATCGCGTTGAGCGTCGCCATCTCGAACAGCCCGCGGCCGATACCGGACTGGTTGCTCGCGATCACCACGTGATAACCCGCCTGGCTGAGCTGCGCGATCGCTTCCAGGCTCCCTGGGATCGGCTTCCATTCGTCCGGGCTCTTGATGTATGACGCGCTGTCGTAGTTGATCACGCCGTCGCGGTCGAGAATGACGAGCTTCATTGTGGTAATGGGTAATGGCTGATGCGTGATGGGTAATGGGTGATGGGCAATGGGTGATGCGCTACGCTGAGTTTTTTCTTAACTCATTACTCATTACCCATTACTCCTCTTCATGCGGCGAGCTTAGAAATATCCGCTACCTGGTTCATTTCCCGGCGAAGGTCGGCCAGGAGCGCGAGACGGTTTTGCCGTAACGCCTGATCGTCGACCATCACCATTACGGAATCGAAGAACGCGTCCACCGGGGACTTGAGCACCGCGAAACTCTTCAAATAGCCCGTAAAGTCACCTTGGCTGAAAAGTGAAGCAGCTTGCCGCGAAGTGCTTCTTAGCGCATCAAATAGTGCCCGTTCCGCGGGTTCCTTCAGCTTATCGGCTTCAGCATCCATGAAGGATTCGCCCTTGGCTTCGGCCTGTTTGAGAATATTCACCACGCGCTTGTTGGCGGCGGCAAGACTTTGCGCTTCGGGCAGCGTGTTGAACGCCCGCACGGCCTCGACCTGGCGCGGCACCAGGCTGATCTGGACGGGCCGCAGACTTACCACTGACTCGACTTCCAGCGTCGTATACCCGCGGTCCCGCAGATATCCGCCGAGGCGATCGAAGATAAATATCTGCAAATCAGTGCGAGCATCTCCAATACCCCTGTCGTAGCCGGCAAAAGCTGCGTTGACCAGCTCGTGCAAAGAAAGCGGAAGATCCCGTTCAATCAGAATCCTTATCATTCCAAGTGCTGCTCGCCGCAATCCGAACGGATCCTTGTCTCCTGTCGGAACCTGGCCGATGCCGAACAGCCCGGCCAGGGCGTCGAGTTTGTCGGCGAGGGCGACTGCGGCGGCGACGGGCCCATCGGGAAGCGCATCACCCGCGAAGCGCGGACGGTAATGCGCGTCAATCGCATCGGCGACTTCCCTGGGCTCCCCGTCGTGCAGCGCGTAGTAGCGGCCCATCGTTCCCTGCAACTCGGGAAACTCGCCCACCATGCCGGTCAGCAGGTCTGCCTTGGAAAGCCATGCCGCGCGTTCGGCGAGCAGCGCATCGGCGCCGAGCTTGCGTGCAATGCTGCCGGCGAGCAATTGCACGCGCTCGACACGCTGCAACTGGCTTCCCAGCTTGTTGTGGTAAACGACGTTCGCAAGTTGCGGCACGCGTGCTTCCAGCCGTATTTTGCGGTCCTGGTCGTAGAAAAACCTCGCGTCCGACAGCCGCGCGCGCAGCACGCGCTCGTTGCCGTGGATGATGTTCGAAGGATTGTCGGCCTTGAGATTGGAAACGAACAGGAAACGCGGCAGCAGACGGCCGTTCGCCTTGTCGCGCAACGGCAGATACTTCTGGTGTTGCTGCATGGACAGAATCAGGCATTCCTGCGGCACCGCCAGAAACTCCGGGCTGAATTCGCCGGCGTAGACCGTTGGCGCCTCGACCAGCGCCGCAATCTCGTCGAGCAGAGCATCGGTGGCGACGAGTTCCACGCCGTCACCCGCGACAGTGTTCAGCGTCCTGACGATCTCGCTGCGGCGCACTTCGAAACTCGCGACCACCTTGCCCTCTTCACGCAGTGCTCTTTCGTAGTCGCCGGCGTGCTTGAGCGTGATCGGACCCGCGCTCAGGAAGCGGTGGCCCCGGGTTTGATTTGTGCTTTTTAGTCCCAGCACTTCGCCGGGCACGACGCGCAAGCCGTGCATCATCACCAGGCCGTGCACCGGCCGCACGAACTGCGCCTCGCCGTCACCCCAGCGCATGACTTTGGGAATAGGCAGTTTCTTCACCGCTTCTGCCACGATAGTCGAGAGTGTGGCATCCAGCATGAGTCCGGGGATGGTGACACGCGCGACGAATACCTTACCCTTGGGGGTGTCTCGCTGTTCGAGCGATTCGACGGACACACCATTCTTCTTCGCAAAGCCGGCGAGCGCGGGCGTCGGATTGCCGTTGGGATCGAGCCCGATTTTCAAGGACGGGCCGGACACCTCGGTTTCGCGGTCGCCGGCTGTCGTCAATACATCAGGGATCACCACAGCCAGCCTGCGAGGCGTAGCGAAAATTTCCATTCCACGCGGATCACGTTGCTTTAGTTGACCGCGCATCAGGCCGTTTAGAATCTCGTGGCCGAATGCGTCGCCAAGAATCTTCAGCGCCTTGGGCGGCAGCTCTTCAGTCAGGAGCTCGACGAGCAGCGTGTCGATCATATGCTTGAGCAAACACGTATCAACGTGTTTGCTCCACAAATCTCCCCTCCATCCCTCACTCCTGACCTCTCTCCCAGAGGGAGAGAGGAAGCTCGAGCCTCCCTTCTCCCTCCGGGAGAAGGGTCGGGGATGAGGGACCGAGAGGGGCGGGGGGTGAGCCGGGAATTCTCGGACGCGCCTGCGCGCGTCCGTGCCGGCGAACGCCCGAAGCGTCTCGCTTTGGGCTGGACAGGGGAAGCGGCGCCATCTCTCATTGCTTGCACATCGGGAAGCCGAGCGCTTCGCGCGAGGCGTAGTAAGCCTGCGCCACCAGCCGCGCCAGCACGCGCACGCGGCCGATGTAGGCGGCGCGCTCGGTCACCGAGATCGCCCCGCGCGCGTCGAGCAGGTTGAAAGTATGCGAGCACTTCACCACCATCTCGTAGGCCGGCAAAACGAGCTCCGCCTCCACCAGACGCTGCGCTTCCGCTTCACAGTCGTTGAATAGCTGCAGCAGCCAGTTGACGTTGGCGAGCTCGAAGTTGTATTTCGACTGCTCGACCTCGTTCTGATGATAGACGTCGCGGTAGGTGACGCCCGCGACCCACACCAGGTCGAACACGTTTTCCTTGCCCTGCAGGTACATGGCGAGGCGCTCGAGCCCATAGGTCAGTTCACCCGACACCGGCTTGCAGTCGAGCCCGCCCACCTGTTGAAAATAGGTGAACTGGGTGACTTCCATGCCGTTCAGCCACACTTCCCAGCCTAGACCCCACGCGCCCAGGGTCGGCGATTCCCAGTCGTCCTCGACAAAGCGGATGTCGTTCACCTTCGGATCGATGCCGAGCTCCACCAGCGAGCCGAGATAGAGTTCCTGCAGGTCATCGGGCGACGGCTTCATCACCACCTGGTACTGGTAGTAGTGCTGCAGGCGGTTGGGATTCTCGCCATAGCGCCCGTCCTTGGGCCGGCGCGCGGGCTGCACGTAGGCCGCATTCCACGGTTCGGGGCCGATCGCGCGCAGGAACGTTGCGGTGTGAAAGGTGCCGGCGCCCACTTCCATATCGTAGGGTTGCAGCAGCGCGCAGCCGTGGCGGTCCCAGTATTGGTTAAGCCTCAGGATCAGTTGCTGGAAAGTAAGCACGCAGGACTCGATGGCAAATGGCGGATTTTACCGGTTTTGAAGGAGAGCCGGATAGCGCAACCCACGGGCGGCTTACGCCTTATCACGCCGAGCGCTCACCCATGCTGCAACCCCGATCAACATCGTGACGATCGCCAGGACGCCGTAGTTACCCCATCGTACATAAGGTGTCGCGCCCTGCAAGCCGGGCACATCATGCGTCACGATTGCGCGCGTGAATTCGGGCGCGCTCTTTTCGACCCGTCCGCGCGAATTGATGACGGCGGTGACGCCGGTGTTGGTCGCGCGCAGCATGTAGCGGCCGGTCTCGAGCGCGCGCGCCTGCGAAATCTGCAGGTGCTGCTGCGGCGCGATCGAGCGGCCGAACCAGGCGACGTTGCTGACGTTGACGAGCAGTGTCGCGGCGGGCAGCTGGCGGATGATCTCCTCGCCGAACGCGTCCTCATAGCAGACGTTGACCGCAACGCGCTGGCCGGCGACTGCGAGCGGCTGCTGGATTTCCGCCCCGCGTGAAAAATCCTGCAGCGGTATCGACAGCACGCTGACGATCCGTCCCAGAACCGGGCGCAATGGGATGAACTCGCCGAACGGCACGAGATGGGATTTGTGGTAGATCTGCGTCGGCGCCGCGCCGAACGACAGCACGCTGTTGTAGTACTCGCCGTTGGCTCGGCGCTCCGGCACACCGATCAGGATGTCGCCGCCGTTCTTCCTGGCGTGCGCGGCGAGATCGGAGAGATAGTCGCGCGGCACGTCGTCGAGAAACAATGGCAGCGCAGTTTCAGGCAGGATGATGAGGCGGCTCGTGCTCGCTTCCGCGAGCCGGCGGTAACTGTCGAGCGTGTTGCGGATGCGATCCGGGCGCCATTTGAGGTCCTGCGGCACGTTGCCCTGGAGCAGGCTTACCGACACCGGCGTGCCCAGGGGCTGCGTCCATTCAAGCTGTTTCAATGCCCAGCCGGCGAGCCAAAGAGCTATAAGGATGAAGGATGAAGGATGAAGCATGAAGGAAAAGCTGTAACTTGCTTGTTGTGAGCTTCCTTCCGCCTTCCGCCTTCCGCTTTCATCCTTTGAATCACTCCTTCCGCGTTCATCGTTTGCCCGGTAACGCTGCCATAAGACGACCAACAATCCGCTGGTCATCACCGTCATGAGCGTTACTCCGTAGACGCCCAGCACCGGTGCGTAACCCGCGAGCGGGCTCGCCGGCACTTGCGAATAGCCCAGTGCCAGCCATGGAAAACCGGTGAAGACCCAGCCGCGCGTCCATTCGGCGAGCGTCCATGCGGCGGGAACGAACACAACAAACCGGATCGCGCTCGCCATCGGCATTGCGACAGCGAAATATCCGACGAGCGCCGGAAATACCGCGAGGAAAGCGCAGAACAGCAACGTTGCGATTGCGGCAAGCGGCGCCGGCATCGCGCCGAAATCGTGCAGGCTCACGTAAACCCAGGACACGCCGGCGAGGAATAAACCGAGGCCATAGCCGAACCCGATGGCGGCGGCACGCCCGGGCGTCGGCGCACGTTGCCACAGGTGCAGGAGCACCGCGAGCGCCAGCACGGGGAGAGGGAAGAGCGAAAACGGCGCGAAGCCGGCAACCGTCAATGCGCCGAGAACCAAGGCCAAGGATGAAGGATGAAGGATGAAGGATGAGGTAAAGGCCGTCTTCTCCTTCCGCCTTCCGCCTTCCGCCTTCATCCTTTGGTTGCTCCCTTCCTGGCCACCTCCAGCAGATGCAGCCGGCGGCTGTCGGCGCGCAGCACCTTGAACGTCAGGTTGTCGAAGCTCACCTGCTCGCCGCGCTTGGGCACGCGGCCAAAGCGCTTGAGCACGAGTCCGCCGATGGTGTCAAACTCTTCGTTGCCGTAGCCGGTATTGAATCGCGTGTTGAAATCGGCGATCTCCGTGAGCGCCTTGACGCGGTACACGCCGCCTTTTGTCTCGATGATGTTGTCCTCGACGTCGTCGAAGTCGTATTCGTCCTCGATGTCGCCGACGATCTGCTCCAGCACGTCTTCGATCGTCACCAGGCCCGCCACGCCGCCGTATTCGTCGACCACGATCGCGATGTGATTACGGTTCTTGCGGAATTCCTTGAGCAGCACATTGAGCGGCTTCGACTCCGGAATGAATACCGCGGGACGCAGCATTTCACGCACGTTGAATTCCTCCTCGCCCGCGTAATAGCGCAACAGATCCTTGGCGAGCAGGATGCCGATCACGTCGTCCTTGTTTTCGCCGATCACGGGAAAGCGCGAGTGCGCGGTCTGGATCACCATCGGGATGAACTGACCGGGCGACTCGCTGATGTCGATCACGTCCATCTGCGCGCGCGGCACCATGATGTCGCGAGCCTGCATTTCGAAAACCTGCAGCACGCCCTCGATCATGGCCAGCGCGTCGGCGTCGAGCAGGTTGCGCTCGCAGGCGGACCGCAACAGTTCGATGAGCTGTTCGCGGTCCTCGGGTTCGCGCATGATCAGTGCCGAAAGCCGCGTGAGCAGAGTGGTTTTGGTGTGGGGGTCGTCCATGTTCTTAGGGGCTAGGGGCTAGGGATTAGGGGCTAGAGGCTAGGGGCTGGAGGCTAAAGGCTAGGGGCTAGAGGCTAGGGGCTAGAAACTAGGGGCTAGAGGCTAGTTAGACGTATGCATCACTCTAATCCCTAGTCCCTAGCCCCTAATCCCTAGTCCCTGAAGTAAGGGTCAGGATAGCCCAGTTTGTTTACGATTTGCGACTCGCGGTTTTCCATCACCCGCGCATCCGCGTTGTTTTGGTGATCGTAACCCTGCAGGTGCAGCACGCCGTGGACCACCAGATGCGCGTAGTGCGCGGCCGCGCTCTTGCCCTGCGCGCGCGCTTCGCGCGCCACCACCGGCGCGCACAACGCGAGATCGCCTTCAAATGGCGGAGTGTCCCTGAACACGAAGGTGAGCACGTTGGTCGCGTCATCCTTGCCGCGGAAATCGCGGTTAAGCGCCCTGCCCTCGCTCCGGCCGACGATGCGCACCGTAATCCGGGCGTCGTGTTCGAGCGCGGCATGCGCCCACCTGCGCAACTGGGCGCGCGTGGGCTGATTGCGCGGGACCACCGCGTACTGCACGCTGAAGTTGAGCCGTGGCCGGCCGATTGCGCGTTTCGATTTCACGCTTCCTTGTCTTTGGCCGCGGTGGAAGCGGCGGGGCGCGATTTGTAAGTTTCGTAAGCATTGACGATGCGTTGCACCAGCGGGTGGCGCACCACATCCTCGCTTTCGAAGTGGGTGAACGCGATCCCGCGCACTTTCTTCAGCACATCGCGCGCTTCGACGAGCCCGCTTTTCTGGCCGCGCGCAAGGTCGGTCTGCGTGACATCGCCGGTGATCACGGCTTTGCTGCCAAAGCCGATGCGCGTCAGGAACATCTTCATCTGCTCGGGCGTGGTGTTCTGCGCTTCGTCGAGGATCACGAACGAATGGTTGAGGGTGCGCCCGCGCATGAAGGCGAGCGGCGCGATCTCCATTGCGCCGCGCTCGAACATCTTGGCGACCTTGTCGAAACCCATCAGGTCGTAGAGCGCGTCGTAGAGCGGCCGCAGGTAGGGGTCAACCTTTTGCGCCAGGTCGCCGGGGAGAAACCCCAGGCGCTCGCCGGCTTCCACCGCGGGCCGCACCAGCACGATGCGCTTGACGGTGTCGCGCTCGAGCGCATCCACGGCGCACGCGACCGCGAGATAGGTCTTGCCGGTGCCGGCCGGACCGATGCTGAAGGTGAGATCGTGAGTCTGGATGTTGTGCAGATACTGCACCTGACGCGGGGTGCGGCCGTGCAGATCCTGACGGCGGGTAATCAGCGCCGGCGTCTCAGCCGGCGCGGTCCTGGCCTGGCGCGGCTTGATCGCCTCAATCAAACCGAGCTGGACGTCTTCGAGGGACAAAGTATGCTTGGCCTGTTCGTAAAAGTTATGGAGGACTTTGACGGCGATCCTGGCGTGCCCGGGTTCACCGGTCAGCGCAAAACGCTCTCCCCGCCGCGCGATGCTGACATCGAGCGCGGTCTCGATCTGGCGCAGGTTCTCGTCGAGCACCCCGCACAGGTTGGCGAGCCGCTGGTTATCGACCGGAGTGAAAGAAATCTCGACGGGTTTCAATGGACTGCCGTGACCACCTCGCCACGCAGCGAATGCGGCAATGCGGCCGTAATCGTGACATCGACGAATCCGCCGATCAGGCGTGCGGGACCGCGGAAATTGACCACGCGGTTGTTTTCGGTGCGGCCGCAGAGTTCGTTGGCGTCTTTCTTCGCCACCCCGTCGACCAGCACGCGCTGGCAGGTGCCGACCAGACGGCGACTGATTGCCTGCGCCTGTTGCTCGATCCGCGCCTGCAGCCGCTGCAGCCGTTCGCGCTTGACCGCGTGCGGCGTGTCATCGGGAAAATCGGCGGCCGGCGTGCCGGGGCGGCGGCTGTAGATGAAGCTGAAGCTCGAATCAAAGCCGATTTCGTCGATGAGTTTCATCGTTGCGGCGAAGTCGGCGTCGGTTTCACCGGGGAAGCCGACGATGAAGTCCGACGAAATCGAGATTTCGGGGCGTGCCCGGCGCAACCGTCGCGCGATGGACTTGTATTCGAGCACGGTATAGCCGCGTTTCATGGCCGCCAGCATGCGGTCGGAGCCCGTCTGCACCGGCAGGTGCACATGGCTCGCGAGCTGGGGAATCCTGGCGTAGGCCTCGATCAGACGCGGGGTGAATTCCTTGGGATGCGAGGTGGTATAGCGGATGCGCTCGATGCGCGGGATTTCGGTGACGTATTCGAGCAGCAGCGCGAAGTCAGCGATATCTCCACCTTCTATTGCGCCGCGATAGGCGTTGACGTTCTGCCCCAGCAGCGTCACTTCTTTCACGCCTTGCTCCGCGAGTTCCGCAACCTCGGTGAGCACGGCATCGAACGGGCGTGACACCTCTTCACCCCGGGTATAGGGCACGACGCAGAAGGTGCAGTACTTGCTGCAGCCTTCCATGATCGAAACGAAGGCGGTCGCGCCCTCCACCCGCGCCGGCGGCAACTGGTCGAACTTCTCAATCTCGGGAAATGCAATGTCGATCTGCGGCCTGCCGCTCGCGCGCCGCGCCTCGATCATCTGCGGCAGGCGGTGCAGGGTTTGCGGACCGAACACCAGATCGACGTACGGCGCGCGCGCGACGACTGCCGGGCCTTCCTGGCTCGCGACACAACCGCCGACGCCGATCAGCACCTCGGGCTTGCCGAGCTTGAGGTGTTTGACCCGCCCCAGATCGTGAAAGACTTTCTCCTGCGCCTTCTCGCGCACCGAGCAGGTGTTGAACAGGATGAGATCCGCTTGCGCGGGATCGTCGGTTTTTTCCATTCCCCGCGCCGCGTGCAGCACGTCGGCCATCTTGTCCGAGTCGTACTCGTTCATCTGGCAGCCGAAGGTCTTGATATAAACCTTTTGCGTTGCCACGGAGTCAGCGTTTGCCGGCTTGTTGGAGCCGAGCCTGCTCTTCGGGGGTCAGGAGGATGATGCGCGAAATTTCGCCGCGGTTGTCGACGACGTACAGGGCTGCAGCTTGGGCGGGCAGCGCGCCGTGCACGATAAAGCGATTGTTCTGGTCGACGATCACGCCGCCGGGCGCGAGCCGCAGCACGTCCTTGTTGATCTGGACCAATGGATATTGATGCTGCTGGCCGTAGGCCTGGCCCAGCTTGCCGTTGGCTGGCAACAAGCGCTGCAGTTGCGCGTGGCTGGTCGTTGCCAGCGCAAATGCGAGTGCGAGAGCCGGGAGCAATATCCGCATCGGCCCACAATAACACAACGTAATCAGATACTTCAACCGCATCATTGGGGCGGGACCGCGGCCCGTGACCAAACATGAGTTGGGAGTCAGGCTACCGAATACCGCAGCTAACTACCACTCGCCAAAGAACATATTATAAACGAGGATGCGACGTTGCCCCCAAAGCTGCCCCCGCTCGGTAGTGCCTCAGTTTAAATCAGCGCAGGACCATGCTGGCGATCGATCATCAGAAGCATGACTTATATAAACTCTTGTATTTAAACGGTGTTATAAGGGTAATGTGTGTTTGATACTCGCATTCTTACCCTCTTTTCGTGGTCGCGGGGTGTGCCGATACGCCCGGCACTGGCGAGACGCAGCCTAGGCAGCAGGCTGACGCCAGCGCCACTGGAGAAGGGGTAGTGTGACTTGGAACTGCATAGGTACCTTCTGGTGTCTGTAAGGCTTAGCCGAGGGCTGTTTTTGAATTCATTAATGGCGTCCAGTAACTCAGCTTCCGCTTTGGAAATCCTTTTGTTCTCTGAGCCGGCGATGTCATCCAATAATTCGCGGAGTTGACGTTCAAGTGTGTTGCGCACACTGCTCCTTTTCACTCGCTCTTTGGATTTACAAGCTGCGCCAGCCGCCGGGCAAGGGGTCCCGGTCTTCGCCCCGTCGGGCTAGGCGCGGCAAACCGTTATGCCGCTTGCTCCTGCTGGTGTCGCATCAGTTCCAGCAGAAATTCCGGGGCCAGGTCGGCCCCGTTCGGCCATGCCACCGTCCGCATGACGGGATGCTGATAGGCGGTCGCAAACTGCGCCGGGTCGCGCAACGGTTCGAATACTTCGCCGTCCAGCTCCCCGGACAAATCTACCTCGCCCGCATCGCCGTTGTTGAAGCGCAGAAACAGCCGATATTCGGACAGCGGGGTTACCTCGGTCGTATGCAGAATCATGACAATCACTCCAGCGGGTCAATGCCGAAAAAGCGCGAGATTTCGGGCATCACGCGGCCCCTCGTAACGGGATCACGTCCGCGCCGGTCTTGAGTTTGTCAGGCGGCGGTTAATGCAGAGGCGCGTTTCACCTTCGGCGCACCAGCTTTGCGGGCTTGCCACAGGTCATATCCGGCCTGCTGCGAAATCCACAGGTCGGCGCGCCCGCCGTTTTCCACGCCCAACCAACCTTCCAGGCGAAGCGCCATTTCCGGCGAGATAGCGGCGCGGCCGTTGAGCACGCGAGACAGCGCGGCGCGGGTCACCCCTAATTGTGCAGCGGCATCTGTCACGGTCAGGCCCAAGGCGGGCAATACGTCCTCGCGCAAGGTTTCGCCAGGGTGCGGCGGATTGTGGATTCGCG
>MERI01000259.1 GCA_001772005.1 Betaproteobacteria bacterium RIFCSPLOWO2_12_FULL_62_58
AATTATCCGGGCGCCGGCAACGTGAGCGAGGCGCTGGTTTTTGGCCGCATCGCAGGGAAGAACGCGGCAGGCGAGCAGGACGTCACTGCGTGAAGCCGCCATTTCACACGTGTGCCCATCTCGTCATCGCTACCGAAGGGGACCGTGCGCTTTGAATATCATTGTGTGTATCAAAGCCGTCCCTGCCAGCGTGAAGAATCCGACCCCGAAAAGCGACGGCTCCGGCATTGTGACCGAGGGCGACTTATTCATGAACGAGTCTGATGATTACGCGCTGGAGCAAGCTCTGTTACTGAAGAAAGGCTTCGGGACTACGGTTACCGCTCTGACGGTCGGATCCGTCAGGTATCAAGACATCTTGCATGTGAGTCTGGCCAAGGGGGCAGACCAGGCCATTCGTATCGACGCAGACGAATTCGATCCGAACATCGTCTCGTTCATTCTTTCGCGCGCAATTGGAACGATGAAGCATGACCTGATTTTGACTGGCATCGAATCTTCGGATGGAATGTCCTCCCAGATCGGCATTTCCGTTGGCGCACAGCTCAAGCTGCCCTACGTTTATGCAGTGACCAAGCTCGAATGTGGAGACACTCAAGACTCGTTATCCGTAACGAGAGAGCTCGGAAGTGGGCGGTATCAGACGCTGGAGGTAACCAAGCCGGCGCTACTCTGTGTCCAGTCTGGAATCGTCCCGCTGACCTATACGCCCGTCGTCAAGCTGATCCACGCGCGCCGCAAGGCGATCCCGTGCCTTTCGCTTTCAGAGTTGGGAATAACCGACGAGGCGCTCTCCCTGCGCCGGAAAGCGAAAGTGGTTGAAGTCAGACCGTCGGAAAAAAACAACGCCACGGTATGGCTGTCGGGCAATCCGGAACAACTCGCCGTAGAAATCATTGACAAGATTGCCAAGGCTTTGTGATGGAACCCGAGATTCTGATAATTGCTGAGCACAATGGATCGGAGCTGGATCCG
Organism: Betaproteobacteria bacterium RIFCSPLOWO2_12_FULL_62_58; assembly: GCA_001772005.1. Taxonomy (GTDB): domain Bacteria; phylum Pseudomonadota; class Gammaproteobacteria; order Burkholderiales; family SG8-41; genus DSOT01. Next base: position 976 of record MERI01000259.1, read on the forward strand.
ATCACCCTGGACATGATTGCGTGGGGCTCGCAGATCGCCAGTGAAAAAAACTGGCAACTTGGCGTCTTGGTGCCGGGGTTCAAGCTCGACGTGCTAGTGGAAAAAATGGGCAGCTCTGCGGCAAACGTCGTGTTCCTGCTGGATGATCCGGCTCTAGAACAGTACAACTCGTCCACTTATGTGAACGGCATCGTTCATGCGCTGCCGAAAAGCATGCCGCGTGTGATTCTTTTGGCACATTCCTACCGCGGCATCGAAATCAGCGGCGGCCTCGCGGCCGAGCTCGATGTAACATTGTGGAGCAATTGTCTCGCCATCAAGCCTGATGCCGAAGGGTTTGTGCTTACCCGGCCGATATTTGGCGGCGCATTCGTGAGCACTGTCGCGGTCGAGAGCGGGCCTTGTAACCTGATCACGCTGCAGAGGGGTTCATCGCCAATGCGCGAACTTCCGGTCAGGAATCCCGAGATCGTTCGATTGCCTATGCCGGAGAAGGTCGCTACGTCAAAGGTCAAAGTCACCGGCGAATCCGACGCCAGTTTTGCAGAGGACATTACAAAGGCTGATCTGCTGGTGGCCGTAGGTCGGGGGATCGGACCACAAAGTCAGCTTCCCCTTTTTATGGATCTTGCGCAGGCGCTGGGGGGTGCTATCGCGGCTTCGAGGCCGATCGTTGACATGGGATGGCTTCCTGTGGACAACCAAGTGGGACTATCAGGCAGGACGGTTCGACCGAAAGTGTATCTCGCGTGCGGAATCTCCGGCTCCGCGCAACACATCGCGGGAATGAGGGACTCCCGGCTCGTACTCGCGATTAACCAGGATCGGAACGCGCCAATTTTTCAGATTGCCCACTACGGCGTGGTGGGCGATATCGCTGAAATCCTGCCGGCACTCATCAATGAAGCCAAGCGCAATGCCAAGAAACGAGAGGGTGGAGAAATCACGACTTGAACGGTGGGGTCCGTGTCTCGCCAAGTCGTTCCCGTGGCCCAGCGCCACAACATCACATACGCACCAAGGAGGAAAGCAATGGAGCACAGAGAGATATGGCCGCAGTCTCGTTCCCGCCCGACACTAGCTCAGGTCCTTTCAGTAGGCTTTGTAATCGCGCTGTCGATGAGCGCCGTGACATCTCGCGCCGCGGCTGTCCCTGACTTTCCAGCGCGCCCTATACGGCTGATCTGCCCATTCGCTCCGGGGGGTGGGAATGACATTTTCTCCCGGTCGATCGGCGCCGCAATATCGAAGAGCGTCGGCCAACAGGTCGTTGTAGACAACCGGCCCGGCGCCAACACGATCATTGCCATGCAGTTAGTGGCGAACGCGGAGCCGGACGGCTATACGCTGGTCATGGCGAGCAGCACGCTGTCGATCAACGCAACGCTGTATCCCAAGCTGCCTTACGACTCCGTTAAGTCGTTCGCCCCGGTTTCCCTTGCTGTTTCCACCCCACTCGTCGTCGCGGTGAACGCCAGTTCGCCTATGAAGACCATCGCCGATCTGATAGCGGCCGCTAAGGCAAAGCCGGGACAGATCATGTACCCGTCTGCGGGTATCGGTAACTCGACGCATCTAGCGGGCGAACTTCTTGCGGCAATGGCACGGATCGACCTGAACCACGTGCCGTACAAAGGGAGCTTGCCGGGCATCACCGAAGTGATCGCGGGCAGATTGCACGTCGTCTTTCCCACTTTGCCTTCCGCTAAACCGCATTTGAACTCCGGCAGACTTCGCGCGCTGGCGGTGACAAGCTCGAAGAGAGCATCGAGTCTGCCCGACGTGCCTACTGTGGCGGAGTCCGAGCTCGCAGGCTACGAGGTGAGCACCTGGTACGGAGTTCTTGCGACTGGCGGGACGCCGCGTCGCATCGTAATGGCACTACACAGCGAGATTGTGAAGGCACTTGTAACACCGGAGGTGAGGAAGGCCGCAGACGCTCAGGGACTGGAGGTCGTCGGAAATACGCCGGAGCAGTTTGCCGCTTACGTGCAGGCAGAAATTGGCAAGTGGGCGAAGGTGATTAAGACCGCCGGCGTCAAGGTCGAGTAATCGGGTTCCCACCGACGCATTCTATCGGCTGAGGTGCAATGGAAATAACTTCAAAAATAGCGAAATACGTGGTCGACACCCGGTATGAGGATCTGCCGGAAACAACGAGAGAGATCGTAAAAAAAGACCTCCTCGATACGTTGGCCAGTGCAGTCGCCGGCACGATGGACCCGATCTGCAAGAACGTAGCGGACCTCGTGAAGGAGTGGGGCGGCAAACCGGAAAGCACGGTGCTCGTGTACGGAGGAAGAATACCTTCGCTGAATGCCGCGCTTATAAACAGCGTTGCAGCGCATATCCTGGACCTTACCGATGCCCATGAAGGCTCCGCGTCGCGCGCTGGGGTGACCATCGTACCGGCCGCATTCGCAGTTACCGAGGCCATTGGGGTTACGAACGGAACTGACCTGATCGCCGCCGTAGCCATAGGCCTCGACCTCGTGTGCCGGATGAGTCTCGCGGCAAGCGCTGGACTGGGTGGGAGCGGCTTTCTGCTGAGCTCGATGACCGGCGTGTTTGGTGCCGCCGCAACCACAGCGAAATTGCTCGGCTTGGACCAGGATCAAACCGTAAGCGCTCTGGGCATTGCCTACAGTCAGGCGGCCGGCAATATGCAAGCGTACGACGACAAGGCCTTCGTCACCCGATTGCAGAACGGTTTTGCTGCGAAGGCTGGCATTCTTTCAGGACTGTTGGCGCAGAGAGGCGTCTCCGGTACAAGGAACGTTTTTTCAGGTCGCTACGGGCTGTATGAAATTTATGAGAAGGGAAAATGCGACCTGCGCCAAGTGACCGATGAGCTCGGCGAACGGTTCGAATGTGACAATCTCAGCTTCAAGCCCTATCCTTCAATGCGCTCAACCCATGCTCCTATTGACGCGGCTCTGGACATCGTGCGTGAACATGATATTGCGGCAGACGATGTCAACGCAGTCACAATCAGGCTGAAGAAGCGATTCTACGACTTGTTGTGCGTGCCGCTGGAAGATCGGCGGGCACCCAAGACGCGAGTGGCCGCCCAGACCAGCCTGCCATACCTCATCGCAGTGGCTGTCGCAAAGAGGAATGTCACCATAGAGCACTTTTCTGCAGAAGCGCTACAGGATACAACTGTCGCCAAGATCGCTTCCAAGGTGGTCCCTGTCGTCGATCCCAGTCTGGAAGAAGGCCTTTCTCAGACGGGTCCCGCCGTGGTGGAAATAAAGCTTCAAGACGGACGAATCTACACAAAGCGAGTGTCTTTTCCCAAAGGTGGACCGGAGAATCCGATGAGTGTCTACGAGATCGCAGAAAAATTCCGGCGGTGCAGCGATTACGCCTTCACGCAGATTCCATCAGTACGCCTGGCACGGGTAATCGAGATGTGCGCGGAAATGGAGAAGGTCGCAGACGCGGCCGAGATCATGCGATTACTCGCGCCGCAGTAATGCTTGTCTCCACGGTCAATTCCTATTCGGGAGGTCTATCTAGTGCTTGGTAAAACTCGTTTGTTGTTGAGATTTAATATTGCAGCGGAAAAGGAAGAAGCATTGAACAAATGGTACGACGAAGTTCACCTGCCGTCGATCGTGGCGTGTCCGGGCTTTCTCAGCGGCCGCCGCTTCAGGTCGATTCCATTGCCAACAAAAGCCAAAGGCATATCCATGGGGAAAGAGGCGAAGTACATGACGCTTTATGAGATGGAAAGCCCCGCTGCTTATGAAACACAGGAGTTTCAACGGGCCCGCGGCTTTTCCGAATTTGTGCCGTTTATAAGCGACCTCACCCTTGAGCTTTTCGAGGAAATCAAATGCATTGAAAAGGGGAGCCAGTGAATATGGATGAAAAGGAACGCGAAGAGGTGCTGCGGAAGTGGAGCCGGTTCTACGAGCGCATGGTTGCAGGTTCAAAACCGCCGATCAACGCCAGAAAATTCACAATTGACATCTCGGGGGTAGTCGTATCCGTGGCTACGCTCGAGAACGCAGCCCCGCTGGTTTCCGAGGCTTTTTTGCGAGCGCTGCCCTTGAGCAGTCATGCGATACACGCTCGCTGGTCCGGCGACATGATCCTGTTGATCGATCCGATCCCGCTCCAAGTCGAACAACTCGAAAACGCTCGCAGGTTCGTGACCCCGGGTGATGTCTGCTATTGCCCCCGCTTTAATGAGCTCTCGATCTGCTATGGGGTAGCGGACGCGCGCATGCCAACCGGCTCGCATGTGCTCTCCGTGTTCGGGCGCATTACGAGCGGCTTCGACGAATTTGCCACACTCTGCGTCAAAATGCCAGTCCTCGGCGCACAAAGAGTGAGCATCGACAGAGAGCAGTAACACTACGATTCCTTCGTAACGCAATTTTCCGCTATGCAAAACAAACAGGAGGAGACGTAATGCCAGCGAGCATGGAAGCGTCTCAATAGCGCGGGTGGGCTCGGCTCCCTATGGAACCGGAATTATCCGGGCGCCGGCAACGTGAGCGAGGCGCTGGTTTTTGGCCGCATCGCGGGAAGGAACGCGGCAGGCGAGCAGGACGTCGCGTGAGGTCAGAAAGCGATACGTGGAACAATACCAGCGCCATAAAAGGTGAGGGTATCAAGTTGCCATGAACCCCGTAACGTCCGGCGCCTTCAGGCTGGTATAGCGACGGTCCGAGCCCGCACGAATGAGAACACTACAACAGTTATCGGCAGCGCTTACGCGCGGCGAAACGTCGAGCGAAGCTCTGTTATCGGAAGCGCTGGCGCGCATCGTAGCGCCCGGCGGAGAAGGCTCGCGTACTTTCGTGCGAGTTTCTAGTACTGCGCTTGAGCACGCACGCTTGTCCGACACGCTGCGCGCGCTCGGCGTTCCGCCCGGACCCCTTGCGGGAATCCCAGTATCGATTAAAGACCTGTTCGATGTGGCCGGCGAAACGACCGTAGGTGGATCGAAGGTCCTCGGGACTGCGCAGCCCGCGCTTGCGGACTCGTTGGTCGTGCAGCGCTTGCGCAGTGCCGGTGCCGTGCTGGTGGGCCGCACAAATATGACGGAGTTTGCATTCGACGCGGTCGGCCTGAATCCGCATTACGGCACGCCTAGAAACCCATACGACCGCGCGGTAGGCAGGATTCCAGGCGGCTCCTCATCGGGTGCTGCCGTTTCAGTGAGCGACGGCATGTCGGCGATCGGCATCGGCTCGGACACGGGCGGCTCAGTCCGGATTCCCGCTGCTTTATGCGGGCTCGCCGCCTTCAAGCCCACCCAGCGTCGCATCTCGCGCGCGGGCGTAATGCCGCTGTCGACGACGCTCGATTCGGTCGGCGCGATAGCGCCTACGGTTGCATGCTGCGCGATGGCTGACGCCGTGCTGAGTGGCGAGGAAGCCGTGGTGCCGGAGGCATTGCCGATCAAGGGATTGCGCATCGGCGTTTTGACAAATTATGTGATCGAAGGACTTGATGATGTGGTCGCGCGCACGTTCGAGCGCGCCCTGTTGGCGTTTTCGGATGCAGGCTGCCGTTTGATAGACGTCGTATTTCCAGAGCTCGCTCAGCTGCCGCAGATCGCGGCAAAAGGCCATATCGCGGCTGCGGAAGCGTACGTCTGGCACCGCAAGCTCGTGACTAGCCGCGGAGACGAATACGATCCTCGCATCCGGGACCGAGTGCTGCGCGGTGCCGCCATGAGCGCCGCAGACTACATCGAATTACTCGAATTCCGGCGGCTGCTCATCGCACGCTCCGCCGCGGTGTGGGCGCCATTCGACGCGATTGCCATGCCCACCGTTCCGATCATTGCGCCGCCGATCGCCGGCGTCGAGCGCGACGATCGATCGTGGGGCAAGACCAACCTCGCGCTGTTGCGTAACCCGACGATCGTGAACCTGATAGACGGGTGCGCAGTCTCGGTCCCGTGCTACCGCGCTGGTGAAGCCCCCGTGGGCCTGATGATAGCCGGAACGACCGGCAAGGACACATCCATTCTGCAGGTGGCCATGGCGATCGAACGCATCGTCGCACCGAAACGGGTATGAAGACCCATATCTCGCGTGCCATTTCGTGTGCCGCTGTCGTGCTCTTGGTAGCGCCGGTGCTCGGCGTGATGACGGCTTCGCTCGTCGGCGGGGCGAGCCAGCTCCTTCATCCAGGCACTGGCAGAAGCAGCGCGTTCTTGATCACCGGTTGCCTTGTCGCAGCATCGCTGGGCGCGGTAACGCTGATGGCGTTCGTTGTCGGCATGCGCGCGATTCTGGGTAAGGCGTTCGTTCCTCCATCCGAGGAACCGGCATGACGCCGTCCCGCGAAATCTTCTTCAACGTCGATTCGTTCGCGGTAACGGTGCTTTATGTGCTGACGATCATGGCCATCGGTTTTCTATTCTATGGCCTGACGCGGCGCGTGAATCGCTGGCGGGAAGGGCAGCCCACAAATCGCTTCGATCAAATAGGTCGCAGAGTATGGGCCCTGCTTTACGAGAGCATATTCCACGTTCGCATAGTGCGCCGCCGTAACCTCTACGGTGGATTCATACACCTGTTTATTTTTGCGGGCTTCGTCACATTGTTCATCGGCACGTTGATCGTAATGATCGAGGCTGACATCGCCGTGCCGGTGTTCGGCGTCAGTTTCTTTCACGGAGATTTCTATCTCGGCTTCAAGCTCGCCATGAACGCCAGCGGCCTGATGCTTATTGCAGGGGTGATGATGGCGCTTTATCGGCGCTTCGTCTCGCGGCCCAGGACGCAGCAAAGCAGCGGCGACGACATGCTCCTGCTGGCTTTCCTGCTCGTCCTCGCGGCGCAGGGGTTTGCGCTGCAGGGCCTGCGCCTGGCGATTTCGGGAGATGAATGGGCTGCGTGGTCCTTCGTGTCTTATCCCCTCGCGATCGCGCTGCAGGACCTGCCTTCGCGCCACCTGATGCTGCTTCACCAGCTGACGTGGTGGACACACTTCGCCACTGCGCTGGCTTTTATCGGATACGCCGCTTATAGCAAGCTGATTCATCCATTCTCTGCCATGGCCAACATGCTGTTCCGCCGCTTGCGGCCGCTCGGGGCGCTCGACGCAATCGAAAACATCGAGCAGGCGGAGACGTTCGGCGTTTCAAGGCTGGAGCACTTCACGTGGGCGCAGTTGATGTCGGTCGATGCGTGCATGCATTGCGGGCGTTGTCTGGAGTACTGTCCCACCTTCAACACTGGGAAAGCATTGCGGCCGCGGGACCTGGTGCTCGAACTAGCGGGTTTTCAGGCCGACCGAGGCGGTCTTTTTTCGGGTGTCCTCGGTGAGGAAGCCAACTCGGGCCGGTTCCGTTGGGGGAAAGGGCCGGAGCGCGAGCTTATAGGCGGAGTCGTCTCGCCGGAGGAAATTTGGGATTGCACAACTTGCGGAGCCTGCATGGAGCAGTGCCCGGTCCATATCGAGCACGTTCCCATGCTCGTTGACATGCGCCGCAGTCTCGTGATGGAGCAAAATGCTTTTCCGACGGAGCTTGCTCCGGTGTTCAACAGCCTTGAGCGGTTTGGCAACCCTTACCAAAGCGCTTCCACGGACCGCGCCAACTGGACGAAGGCGCTCAAACAACCCGTGGCACAAATGTCCCAAGTGGCTGCAGCCGGCAAAACTGTCGACTACCTGTTTTACGTCGGTTGCGCAGGGTCTTATGTGTCGCGCAATCAAAAGGTCGCCCTGGCGCTTGCTAGCATCCTGCAGGACGCGGGGATTAGCTTCGCCATTCTGGGCGGAGAGGAATCCTGCACCGGCGATCTTGCCCGGCGCATGGGGCATGAGTATCTGGCACAGCAGCTCGCGGCGAAGAGTGTCGAGAAGCTCAATTTCTATAACGTCAGGAAAGTAGTCACGGCGTGTCCTCATTGCTTCAACGCAATCCGCAACGAGTATCCGCAGTTCGGCGGCAACTTTGAAGTCGTCCATCACAGTCAGCTCATCGATGAGCTGATCGCCGCAGGTCGGCTGACGCTCAATCCGGTCTCGGCGGTCGCACAGGGGAAAGTTACGTATCACGATCCATGCTATCTCGGCCGCTACAATGGCGTCTTCGATGCCCCACGAGACGTGGTCGGCGCGTTACCCGCCGTCGACTTCGTGGAAATGCCCCGCAACCACAAGCAATCCTTCTGCTGCGGCGGAGGCGGCGGTAAGGCCTTCATGAAAGATCAAGGCGGCATCCGCATCAACGAGGAGCGGGTGCGTGAAGCGCTGAACACTGGTGCCGACGTTGTCGCGGCTGCGTGTCCATTCTGCATGGGCATGCTAGAAGACGGCATTAGCAGCGTCGATTCTGGATCGAAAGTACGTGTGCTCGATCTCGCAGAGCTTGTGGCAGGGTCATTGAAAACGTCACCGGTAGCTCTAAACGCCGGCATGCGCGCTTTAAGCGATGTACAGCCATAACAGCGAATTCAAGGAGAAAGCCAATGAAAAAACGCTACAGTCTCGCCGCAATCGCTGCAGTCTTCGCGGGCGCCTGCGCGGCGCACGGTGCTCAACTCGACTATCCCACGCGCCCGGTGCGTGTCATCGTGCCGTACCTTCCGGGCGGCTCGGTCGATTTTGTCGGCAGGGTACTCGCGCAGAAGCTCTCCGAAGCGTGGAGCCAGTCAGTCCTTGTGGACAACCGTGCCGGTGGGGCCACGAACATCGGCGCCGAGCTCGTAGCGCGGGCTGTGCCGGACGGCTACACGCTTTTCATGGCCAGCGTTGCCAGCAGCGTCAACATGACGCTTTACAAGCGCCTCTCCTACGACATCGTCAAGGATTTCGCGCCAGTGAGCTTGTTGACGATTGTGCCTAATCTCCTCGTGCTCCATCCTTCCGTGCCGGTGAAGTCGGTCAGGGGGTTAATCGCGCTCGCCAAGGCAAAACCGGGCGAGCTCACCTATGCTTCAGCTGGGATCGGGAGCTCTACTCACCTGGCGGGAGAAATCTTCAAGAACATGGCGGGCGTCGACATCGTGCACGTGCCCTATAAGGGCGGCGGCGGTGCGGTCATCGACCTGATCGCTGGACGTGTCGCGATGTACTTCAGCACGATACCAAGCTCTTTCCCTCACGTGAAAGTGGGAAAGCTGCGCGCCCTCGCCGTCACTAGCGCCACGCGTTCGAAGTCGTTGCCCAGTGTGCCCACAGTGGCGGAGTCGGGTGTGCCCGGCTACGAGACACAAGCGTGGAACGGGTTAATGGCGCCGGCCGCCACACCGCAGGAGGTCGTTACCCGGTTGCACACCCAGGTCGTACGCATCCTCGCGATCGCCGATGTGAGGGAACAGTTCGCCGCGCGGGGGGCGGAGGTCGTCGCGAGCTCGCCTGCGGAGTTCGCAGCATTCATCAAGGCCGATATCGCGAGGTACGCGACAGTCGTAGAAAGAGCCGGAATCAAAATCGACTGAATTTTCAGTAAAGGAGCATAAGATGAAGATCAAACGTATCGAGCATGTCGGCGTAGTGGTAGGGGACTTGGAAGCGAGCAGAAAACTATGGGAATACTGCCTCGGCATACCTCTCGGCGGAGTCGAGGAGTCCCCAGTACGCGGGCTCGCGCTCTATCCAGTCGGCGAGTCCATGATCGAGCTGCTTGCAGGTCTCACGCCCGACCACAAGTTTTCGCGCGTGGTCGCTGACGGGAAAGGTGGTCTCAATCACATCTGCTTCGAAGTCGAGAATATCGACGAAGCACTTGCTGAGCTGAAGGCAAAAGGAGTGCCGCTGCTCGACGAGGTGGCGCGCCTCGGCCACGCAGGCTGCCGCATCGCCTTCCTCGATCCGGCCGGCACCGAGAACTGCCTCATTGAGCTTGCGGAATTACCTTTCGAATCGGCAAGTCACATATGAGTCACTGTTTGCCCGCAAAGGGAAAAAAGAGTGCAGTCGATAGGAGGGGGTAGCTGTGTGGGACCATGAAGCGGATGTTGTCATCGTAGGTTACGGTGGTGCGGGAGCTGCTGCGGCGCTTGCCGCCGCCGATACGGGCGCGAAAGTTCTTATCCTCGAAAAAAATCCCGAAGGGGGCGGCAACACTAAGTACTCCGGCGGATCTATTCGAACGTATGTCGATCTGGATAAGGCTGTGGACCATATCGAAACGCTCTGCGATGGAACGACGGAACGCGACGTCGTGGAAACTTTTATCAGGGAAGCGAGCCGCAACGCCGAGTGGCTGCAACGACTAGGAGGGGAGATCGCCCCGGTGGCGACCAGTCCGAGGTTTCCCTTTACTCCTCCCTTGGCTGCTTTCCCCTCGATCCGGGGCGCCGAGGCGCATGGCCCGAGGGTGCGCGTGAAAGGCGCGGGAGAGGCCGCCGGGATCGACTTGTGGGTGCTTCTGTCGCGCAAGGTGGCGGAGGCGAGCATCAAGATCTTGTACTCCTCTCCGGTAAAGAAGCTGGTGATGGAGAACAGG
>MERI01000260.1 GCA_001772005.1 Betaproteobacteria bacterium RIFCSPLOWO2_12_FULL_62_58
TGAATGCCGGTTTGCGTTTTTCCATGAAGGCGGTCTGGCCTTCCTTGTAGTCCTCGCTCGCGAAGCAGTCGTCGATCATCTTCTGGCACGACGCGAGATCGCGTTGCGCCGGATCCTTGTGATGCTCGATCAGCGCGCGCTTGACCGCGGCGACGGTGAGCGGCGCGTTGCCGGCGATGGTGTGAGCGTAATCGAGCGTAAATTTCTCGAGTTCCGCGACCGGCACGACGCGGTTCACCAGGTTCATCTGCAGCGCTTCCTGGGCCGTGAACTGGCGGGCGGTATAGAAAATCTCCGCCGTGTATGCCGGTCCGACCAGGATCGCAAGCCGATTGATGCCCGAGAAACGGTAACCCAAACCGAGTTTCGCGGCGGGCACGCCGAAGCGCGCATTTTCCGCAGCGATGCGGATGTCGCAGTTGACCGCGGTGGCCGTGCCGCCGCCGATGCAGTAGCCGCGTATCATCGCGATCGTCGGTTTCGGGCAGGACCGCAGCGCCTCGCTCGCCGCGTCCGAGGCCGCGTTGTAGGTCTTCACCGCCTCGGCGCCCGAACGCTTCTCCTTGAACTGCGAGATATCCGCCCCGGAGACGAACGCTTTGTCACCTTCGCCTCTGAGGATGACGACGCGAACTTCGGGGTCATTCGCGTAAGCGTCCAGCACGAGTGGCAGCGACTGCCACATCTCGAGCGATACGGCATTGTGGCGCGCGGGGTTGTTGAATACGATCCAGCCGATCGCGCCTTCCTTCTTCGCTATCAGCTTTTCGGTGAGAGTCTGCAGCGCGGTTCCGGGATGATTCATGATGTGGACACCAGATTGGAGTTTAAACCGGGCTAGTGTAACGTATCTGTCGAGTTGATCAACAGGAAAACGGGGGGGCGATGAAAAACCTGCTGAACGTCTGTTCGTGCATGCTCGCGGCGCTGGTTTGCCCGCTCACTGCGGCTCAGCCTTACCCGGTCAAACCGGTACGCATCATCGTAACCTTTCCCCCGGGCGGTCCGACCGATATCGTCGGTCGTTCGCTCGCGCAAAAATTTACTGAATGGCCGAGATCGACATGGTGCATATCCCGTACAAAGGCACCGCGCCCGCACTCACCGACTTGCTTGCAGGCCAGGTTTCTCTGATGTTCAACAGCATGCCCTCGGTGCTGCCGCAGGTAAAAAGCGGCAAGCTCAAGGGCATCGCGGTCGGCAGCGCGAAGCGCTCGCCCGCCGCGCCCGAGATCCCGACGGTTTCGGAGGCCGGTGTCCCGGGATTCGAATACGTGACCTGGTACGGCCTTTTCGCACCCGCCGCGACCCCCAGAGATATCGTCGCTCGGCTCAACACGGAAGTGGTGAGGATACTCGCCGATCCTGAGCTGGCGCAGCGATTCTCCAGCCAGGGCGCCGAACCTTCGAGCACGACGCCGGAGCAGTTGGCGAAATTTCAGCGTGACGAGCACGAACGCTGGAAGCGCGTGATCCAGTCGGCCGGCATCAAGCTCGAATAGAACTGAACCAGTGAACGGCAACCGTCAAGCCGCTCACCCATTGTCCAGACGGGCTGCGAAGCCGGCGGCCTTGAGCGCCTCCAGGATCTCCGCCACGTGCTCGTGGCTGCGCGTCTGCAGCACGAACTCCACCTCGGCGCTCTGCACCGGCAAGTGAGTGAACGCGCGCTGGTGATGGATTTCCTCGATGTTGGCGTTGAGTTCGGCGAGTCGTGCAGTCACCTGCGCCAGCGCGCCCGGAAGATCGCGCAACTCGATGATGAAACGCGCGAGCCGGCCGGAGCGCACCATGCCGCGCTCGAGGATCGAGGCCAGCATCAGCGGGTCGATATTGCCGCCACTCAACACCAATCCCGCTTTCTTTCCGGCGAAGCGTTCGCGGTGCTTCAACAGCGCAGCCAGCCCTGTTGCTCCGGCGCCTTCCGCCACTGTCTTCTCGACCTCGAGCAGCATCACGATCGCCTGCTCGATGTCGCCTTCATCGACCAGCAGGACCTCGTCGACAAACTGCCGCACGATGGGCAATGTCAGTGCGCCGGGCTCCTTGACCGCAATGCCCTCGGCGATGGTGCTGGCGCCGAAAACGGGCGTAACGCCTTTCAGCGCGCAATACATCGACGGAAAGCGTTCGGTCTCGACGCCGATCACCTCAATCTGCGGCTTGACGCTCTTGGCCGCAAGCGCGATGCCCGCAATCAGTCCACCGCCGCCGACCGGCACCACCAGCACTTCGAGGCCGGATTGGGCCGACAGCATTTCGAGGCCAATCGTACCTTGGCCGGCGATGATCTTTTCGTCGTCGTAAGGGTGAATGAGCTGCAGCCCGCGCCGCTTCGCAAGCTCCAGCGCAAATGCCTTCCCCGCATCGAAGTCATCGCCTTCGAGAACCACCTCGGCGCCGAAAGCGCGCGTGCGTTCGACCTTGACGTGCGGTGTGTAGCGCGGCATGACGATGACCGCCGGGATACCAAGCCGCTTCGCATGATAAGCCACGCCCTGCGCGTGATTGCCGGCCGAGACTGCGATCACGCCGGCGCTGCGCTGCGCAGCGTCGAGCGACAGCAGCCGGTTGAGCGCGCCGCGCTCCTTGAAAGACGCGGTGAACTGCAGGTTCTCGAACTTGAGATAGACCTCAGCGCCGGTGATCTCGGACAGCGTGCGCGAGTGCAGGCAAGGCGTGTTGAGCACGCTGCCGCGGAGTGCGTCCGCCGCATCGCGGATGTGTTGGGGGGTTACGGCCATCGTTCCTCAGTCGAGCACCATCAGCCAGTCCACCGCAATCGCGCCGCCGCAGCCGGCAACAACGGGATTGAGATCGAGTTCGCTGAGTCGCGGACCCGCCGCCGCCCCGCAACAGGATACCGTGCTGATCAACCGCGTCAGCGCCACCCGGTCCACCGGCGGCCGCCCTCTCGCGCCGTCCAGGATCGCCTTGCCCCTCAACTCGTCCAGCATGCGGCCGGCCTCGGTTTGCGTTACCGGCGCCTGCCGAAACACCACGTCTTTCAGCACCTCGATGTGTATGCCGCCCAGCCCTACCATCACCACCACCCCAAATGCCGGGTCGTTCTGCAACCCGAGCACCAGTTCTACATCCCCGTTTGCCATCGTTTGCACGACCACGCCCTCGATTCTCGCCTGCGGCTTATGACGTTTCGCATTTTCGGTGACGGCTGTAAATGCCTTTCGTACCGCATCAGCATCTTCAAGCCCAAGCTCCACCGCCTGGGCCTCGGTCTTGTGCAGGATATCGGGTGACTCGATCTTCGCTGCCACCGGATAACCCAGTTCCTCGGCGGCCGCCACTGCTTCATCCGCGCTTCGCGCGAGGGCGCACGCTGCAGTGTTGACCCCCCATCGCTCAAGCAGTTCGCGTGCGTGAACCGCGGCAACCGGCCCGGAACCATGCGGCAAGTCGAGTTGCGGCAGACGTAATGCAGCACGCGCGTCCTGGTCCGCAAGCCAGTGGCGGTGCGCCTCGGCATAGCGCACCAAGGCGCTGGCCGCATCCACCGCCGGCTCCGCGCCGCGCAGCACCGCAATCCCGCGTTCGCGCAGCGCGCGGAGCGCCCGGTCTGGAGCCGCGACCCAGCACACGATGAACGGTTTCGTCGCCGCGGCTTTGATTTCCTCAAAGATGCCGATCAACGCATCGGCGTAGGCATCCATCAATTGCAGCCAGACGATACCCACGTGGATCTGCGGATCGGAAAGGACGATGCGCACGCTGTCGCGCAGCAATTCCGGTTCCGCGACGAACTGGCCAGTGACGTCCACCGGGTTGCCGGCAGCACCGAATTCTGGAATCACCGCCTTCAGTGCTTCCTGCGTCGCCGTGGTCAACACCGGGACGCTCAACCCCGCCTCCTCGGCTCGGTCAGCCATCAACACCCCCGCCCCGCCGGATTGCGTGACAATGCCCAAGCCGCTGCCGGCGGGCAGCCCGCAGTGGGCGAACGCCTCGACCATGTCGAGCATATGTTCTTCGTTACGAGCCCGGATGATGCCACGCCCACGGATGACGCCGTCGAACACGTTGTCGGCGCCAGCCAGCGCACCCGTATGCGAAGCCGCGGCGCGCGCTCCGGCACCGGTCCTGCCAACCTTGCTCAAGACCAGCGGCTTGCGGAGCGCAAGCGCGGTTTCGGCCAGTTCCATCAGTCCGCGGCCGTTCTTCAGTCCTTCAATGTAACCCGCGCCGACCCGGATGCGCGGATCGTCGAGCACCGCGCGCATCACCTGTACGAAATCGACATCCCCCTCGTTTCCGGTATTGACGAAATAGCCGAGCCCGAGGTTCCGGCGTCGTGCGAGCGCTGCGATCGCGGTGCCGAACGCGCCCGACTGAGTGACAAACCCGACAGGACCGGCCGGCGTGTCGCCGTCGGCAAATTGACCGAATGTCGCGATGACCCGGTCGAACGCGTTGATCAGACCGAGGCAATTCGGGCCCAGCAACCGCACTCCCGCCGCTCGTGCCGCAGCGCTAACCTCCTGTTCCATGGTCCGTCCCGCTGCACCCGTCTCGGCAAACCCGGAACTGAACACGATGGCCGATTTCACGCCGCGCCGACCGAGACCGCGCAAGGTGCGTGCGACGAGCCGCGCCGGGAGCGCAACTACCGCCAGATCAACGGGCTCGGGTACGGCATCAATGGTGGGATAGCACTTGAGCGTGCCGATCTGCTGATATTTCGGATTGACCGGATAGATCCGCCCGGCATAGCCTTTCTCGATGAGGAACTTGAGGGTGCGGCCGTTGACCTTCGTGAAATCGCTCGATGCGCCGAGAATCGCGATCGAGGCGGGACTGAGCAGAGAGCGCAGCTCGTTCACTGTTATTCGTGGTTCGCGGAGGCCCGGTCGCCGGCCGCCGCCTGTCACGAAACCACGACTTCGACGATTTCGGTCACCGGCAGCGTGGCGATGTCGCGCAGTTTTTCGTTGCGCGCGATCTCGAAGTTCACGAGGGCCGACACCAGCGCATAGCTGGAAGACACGAACACCT
Organism: Betaproteobacteria bacterium RIFCSPLOWO2_12_FULL_62_58; assembly: GCA_001772005.1. GTDB lineage: Bacteria > Pseudomonadota > Gammaproteobacteria > Burkholderiales > SG8-41 > DSOT01. The sequence goes on from MERI01000260.1 coordinate 5,011, forward strand.
CGCGATCTTCAGGCGATTTTCGGTTCACGCCAAAACGCACCTTGATCCGCTCTTCAGCCGAGAGCTTGCCGATGAAGCTCTTGGTGGCCCAGATCGCGCCGTAACGCGCAAAGTCGCTGATGCGCGCCGCCTGGTTGATGCTGTCTCCTAGCACCACAAAATCCACACTGGTCGCCGACTGAAAGGTGCCCAGCCACTCTTGCCCTTCGGTCAACCCGATGTTGAGATAAAGCTCATTCAGCCAGTTCTTGCGGATTTGCCACGCCTTGCTGATCTTCTGCATTTCCGCCTTGATCTCGCGGGCGCAGCGCAGCGCATTGAAGATGTAGTTCGAGTCGGGCTGAGGAAAAAAATAGTAGAGCAATCCGTCTCCCGCGTGTTTGCCGTGCGTCCCGTAGTACTTGCGAAAAACAGGCGTCATCGCGCAACAGATTTCGTTGATGAGTTCGAAATACTCCTCGGGCGGCAGTTCCGAGCAGATCTTTACCGAGCCCTGAAGATCGGCAACCAGCACCGCGAGATCGGTCAGCACCGGCAGCCGTTTACGCAGCAGCGAGCGGATCACTTCGTCGCGACGCGCCAAAAAACTCACCAGATCATCGCTCTCGAGTCCCGCCGGCATCAGGACCAGCAGGATCCCTTCGCGGAAGAACGCGGCGTACATGCGGCACGTCATGAGCTCGCCGTCCGTATGTTCTATATCGAGCGGTGCGTCGAGGATCGGTCGAGGCTCTTCCGGTTCGACCTCGCCATACAGGCGATCGAGCAACGCCAGCCGTTCGGCGGGCACTCCCTGGCACAGCGTCATCAGCGTCGTTTTTGACACCCTTTCCTTCGCGAGCGAGAGATGAAAGCGCAACAAGGCAAGGCGATTGCGTTCCGACTGCGATCGGGTGGTGAGGAGCAGACGGAACAGATTGCGTTGGTCGCTGGTGGGCGGCAGGCCGGACGCGGTACCGAGCAGCAGGCTTTGGGCCGCGGCATTGAACCAGGTGACCTCGAAGTTATAGTTGACCATGAACGCCGGGTGCGCGATGCCTTCCACGGTCAGGCGGGGCGCGTCTTCGGAAGACTCGCCCGCCGGCGCCGGCACCGTGACCGCCCGGGTCCCCGCGGGTGCTTCTGGGCGCGGCCCCTCGCTGGTGAGGCGTGTTACGATTTCTGCCATGGTGTAGCCCTCCCTTTTTAACCGTTGTATCTCGATGACCCTGTCGGCCGCGCTGTCCGGAAAATATCCGAGCTGACGCGCACGGCTCTCCTCATCACGCTCCGGGGTACTCACCAAGGGGCGCGGCAGTAATCCCATGGCGATGTAATTATTGAGCGTCGCCCTGGAAATGTTCGTTCGATCAATCAGTTCCTTGCTCGATATCATGTGATGCGTGAATTGTCTATATTCCACATAGCAATGATTAGACAGTATAGGCAGTTTAATTAGACAGTCAATCCAGGATATGTCAAATGCATCCAGCAAGGCTTTTCCTGTTGTTCCTGCGCCACAACCATCAGCATCCAAACATCCTTTTCGACAATATTCCCTCCCGTGCGTCCACGCCCCTCAGCCTTCCTATCGAGCTGTCTAAACAGACCGTATCGCATTGATCTTATGGAATAAACCTCCGTATTAATGGCGCTTACCGTTTATTCAGGTACCTCTCGGTCAGCCTTGTCGAGCCGGCCTTGAGCGTTTTCCAATTCAATCAGGCCACTGCCATCCTGGATTCCCTGCCGGGCCGCTTACGCCAGCACGACTTGAAACAGCTTGACGAGGGCGACTACATCGATCACCGCGTTATGACGGGCGTAATTGTCGATGCCGTGCACCAGGATGTTGCCGCGATCGTGGGGCCGATCTGACGCAGCACGACCTCAAAATTATTCCGCGCGCGAATCAATCCGTCGCTCAGCGCAACAGCGCCACTGTCCGCGCAGGCGCAGAATCTGAATGAAGTAAGGCCTCGATGCGGCGTCGATTTCGTCGCTCCTCATATCGAGCATCCGACCCGCGCGGCGCAGGCGCTTGCGCGGTATTGAAATGGCTGGCGGCTGTGGCCAGCGCAACACACGTCCGGCATCGACCAGCAGCCGGGCGCCGTATGTCTTGAGGTTGAGTGTGTGCGGAAACTGCTTCGCTCTCCCGGACGCTTGATCGGGGGCGATGCGCCGTGTCAGCGCACGACCAGCACCGGGATCTTCGAGTGCGTGAGAACCTTTGCGGTTTCGCTGCCGAGCAGCAGGCTGGAGAGCCCCTTTCTGCCATGTGAAGCCATCATGATCAGATCGCACTTCTTTTTCTTTGCGGTCTCGATGATCTGCTGAAAGGGAAGATCGCTGACAACGGCCACGGTTTCGCACTTGACGCCGGCGGTTCCTGCGGCTGTTGCGACCTTGGCGAGCAACTTCTTGGCCTGCTCCCGGGATTCCTCCTCGAAACGCCTCTTCATCTGAGCGCCCATCGGCGAGACAAACCCCTCGTCCGCGCCCATGCGAAATTCGGGCACGACGTGAACCGTGGTGACCTTCGCATTGATCGACTTGGCGAATTCGATGCCGTACTTGACTGCGCGGTTGGAAAGTTTCGAACCGTCCGTTGGCAGCAGGATATGCTTGAACATCACGCCCTCCATGAATGGAAATCGGAATCGTTGTTGCAGTCTCAGAATAAGAATATCACGCCGTCATCGCCGCGGTTTGATGCACATCAACAAAAGCAGCCGATTGCGTCACGCCCATACCAGAAGGGTCGGGCGGCGCCGGTTTTCCGCGGGACGGAATCCGCCGCGCGGGCGGCCACGGCTCAGTGAGCCTTGCCCATGCGATGAGCCGGGATCGGCAGCGCGACGACCTCTATTCCCTCGTCTTGCAGGGCCTCGACCTCCCTGGGAGACGCGGTACCGCGAATGTGGCGTTCCGGCGCTTCGCGGTAATGGATCTTACGTGCTTCTTCGGGGAAGGCGGCGCCGACATCCTCGGTAGTCTCAATCACGTGATCGATCAATTTTGCGAGTGCTTCGCTGTCAAGATTAGCGTATTGCTCGGGCACGCGTGCGGTATTTTTTCGTGTCCCATCCGGCCGCTCGCGGCTACCGGTATTGACATACGATGCATGCGGCAGGCGCACCACCTTGCCATTGCCACACAACGGGCAAGTCAGCGATCTGTCGTTGAGTTGCCGCTCAAAATCCTCGTTCGAGGCGAACCAGCCTTCAAAACGATGTTTGTTCTCGCAGCTTAAGTCAAAAACGATCACGATAATATTCCGTTGCTGTCTGTAAGACCGGTTACCCGGCGGTTCGTTCGGAGCCGCGCGCATGCCGAAAACGCGCTGACCCAGCCGCAGGCGTCACACTTAGTGCGAGGAACCGGGCTCAACATCCTCTAGCAGCCTGTCGGACTTAACAGCCCGAACAGGCTGCTAAAAGCAAAACCGGCTGACCATTCCGAAAAAAACCCGCCAAACTGGTCGAACGTGAAGAAAACTGATGGCGAATTCGCATATCTATCATTTTCTCTTGCCATTTTCCTCACGCCGGTTTTGCATTAGGAGTTTGTCGGGGCCAAGTCCGACAAACTCCTAGCTGCTGAAAAACTGGTGGGCGAGACCGGATTCGAACCGGCATGGCTTGCGCCGAGGCATTTTAAGTGCCTTGTGTATACCCATTCCACCACTCGCCCATAAGCCTGTTTCGGCGCTGATTTTGGAGGCGGGGGTCGGAATCGAACCGGCGTCCACGGCTTTGCAGGAAGAAATTGCCTGCAAACCAACAACGGCTTACAGCACGATTCCTGATAAAACAGCGCGTTGCAATTTTGAATGATATCTAACAATAACGCTGTCTGACCACTTTTTTCCGCCAACTGTCTCAAAAAGCCCCAAGCCGCATTGTCTCATCCTTTGCTTGACGGCTACTACCAGCTCACCCTCACCTTAAGAGACTCGGGCAGCCACGCCAACGCCTCGCGGGTCGCATCGACGGTGGTGCCGATCGGCTCCGGCTGTGTCTGCACCAAGTCGATGTCCTCGGAATAGCGCAGCGGCTGTCGGAACAGTAATTTGTTGATGGCAGTGCCGCCGCGAAAGGCGATCTTGCCAGCCAGTGCAGGCGAATTAAACAGGTCGCACAACGCGCGGCAGATGACAAGATCCTGCTCGACCTGCCTCAAATCCGGCCAGGGCGCCTTGGCGCTCCATTCCTGCAGGTAAGCCTGCGGGATCAAGATTCAATCTCCACCGGTTCGTTGATGATCAGCATCCACTTTGAGTTCTTCAGCGACTGGCTGGCCAGTGACTCAACGAAGGATTTGACCGAAGGGTCCAGAGGCTTCACCGACTTCGCTTTGTTCGCGAAGGGCTCCAGCGCTTTGGCTTGGCGCACGTGGCCGGTGAGTTCCAACAGGTAGCCGAGCCGCCGGACAGAAGAGTTCTCGTAGACCGCCGCAAGTTTGGCCAGCTTGCGGGAATCAGCTTTCGCCCCCAGATCCTTGACGATCTGAGCGACGCCGTTGATGCCGGCAGCCCGGTGAAAGTAGCGAGCGCAATCCAGGAGGACTAGCTCGACGCCAGCGACCTTGGCGAAACCCGCCTCGCTCTTCATCTGGCCCAGCCACTCCGGATGATTGGTCTTGGCGAAAACATGCGGGGCTTGGTAGACGAACTGCAGTCGGTGGCGGCCGATCTCGAAGGCACGTAGTTGTTTGGGAACGATCGCCTGAAAAACCATCGCCGCCTGGTGCGACGAGCCGTAGAATGCCGCTGCACGAAGCAACGAGATTCGATAGTCGATGCCTTGATGCTTCATCAAGGGGTCGATCCAGCGCACCGGGTCCGGTGCCCCGCTCGGCTGGTCTTCGGGTCGCAGGATCAAATAGAAACCATGCCGCGGATTCGCCAGCCGGCGCTTCTTAATCAGTCGGCTGACAGCGACGGCGAGTGTTTCCGGAGCTAGGCCGAGCCTGTCCAGCGCCTCTTTGCGGGAAAAGTAGGCGCGGCCACGGGCAAGCCGTTCATCCAGATATTGGTCAAGGGAAGCCACGCCCCAATCATATGCAAAAGTTTACTAAAAAGCAATGTTTTTGCATATGATTGGGGCTGCGCGATCGAGCGCCGGTCGCGAGGCCAAAATCGGCGCCGAGATCACCTAAACACGGGGTTAATGCTCCGCCGTCGCATGAAGCCGTAAACCAAGCGCCTTCACAACTTTCAGCACCGTGGAAAATTCCGGATTGCCTTCGGGCGATAAAGCCTTGTAAAGGCTCTCGCGACCCAGTCCTGTTTGCCGTGCGATTTCCGTCATTCCTTTGGCACGCGCGATGTCCCCCAGCGCGGCCGACACCAACGCAGGGTCTCCGTCTTCCAGGGCCGCTTCGAGATATGCGGCCATATCTTCGTCGGTCTTCAGATGTTCCGCCGCGTCCCACGGTTTCGTTTTGATCTTTGCCATAGCACTCTCCTACAATCCTCGCGCCATCTCGATCGCGGATTTAATGTCCCGGTCCTGACTGCGCTTGTCACCGCCGGCGAGCAGGATCACCAACGCCTGCCCACGCCGCACAAAATACACCCAGTATCCGGGCCCGTAGTCGATCCGTAGTTCCGAGACGCCCTCTCCCGCCGGCTTTACATCACCGGGGTTGCCCAGAGATAGACGGCGAATCCGGGCGTCAATGCGCGCCCGCCCTGTCGATCTCGCAAGCCCTCAAACCACTGGGCGTACGTCTCGGTTTGACGGACTTCGATCATGAGCGATTGTATCATATAGGATACAGATAAGAAACCGTCCTAAAGCCGCCGCATAAGGAGTCACTCGATGAGCCACAAATTCCCCCGCCTCGATCTGTATCATATGGTCCGAACCGCTCCGAAAATTCGCGAAACGGTTCGGGATCTCGGACGTCGCGATCACCAAGCGTTGCCGCAAATCCAACATCCCATTACCCGGCCTGGGATACTGGGCAAAGAAAGAAGTGGGAAAGCAGGTTTTTCAGCCGGCATTTCCTTCCTGCGGATTGGGCCAGTCCGATGTCGTCACCATCGGCGGCACTGAGCGGTACGGATGGGGGCGGGAAGAATCGGATGAGGAACTGCTCGCGGCGACTATCACCCCGCCGCCGCCCTTCCCCGGTGGACTGCCTGAAGTCACGGCGCGTGCGCAGCAGTCCGGGCTTTTCCGTCGGTCGTCACTTCTTGGGTTGTATGGAGGCGGGGGTCGGAATCGAACCGGCGTCCACGGCTTTGCAGGCCGCTGCATGACCACTCTGCCACCCCGCCGCTGAAACGAAAAGCAGAAGGGGAAAACGGCTGGCCGTTTCAGTGAAGGCTAACCTTTAGGTTACGCCGGAACTAAAGCGCCCAGCCACTTTCCCCGGAAATCTGGAGCGGGAAACGAGTCTCGAACTCGCGACCTCAACCTTGGCAAGGTTGCGCTCTACCAACTGAGCTATTCCCGCGTAAGTAAAGGCGAATTATAGGGTAAGCGCCAGCCCCGATCAACCGGGCCGCCCGGCTTTCCAGAGTTGCGGCAACGCCATTTTCAGGTAGTACGCCATCGACACCAGCGTAAGCAGTGCGGCGAAATAGATCAACCAGGTGCCCACCCGCTGCGGACTGAAAGCTCCGATGCGATCGTGATAGAGCAGCAGCGGAATCGCGATCATCTGGGAGACGGTCTTGATCTTGCCCAGAAACGACACCGCAACGCTTTTCGACTCGCCGATCGTGGCCATCCATTCGCGCAGGGCTGAAACCGCCATCTCGCGCCCGATGATGATGAGCGCGATGAGGGCATCCACCCGTTCGAGCTGAACCAGCGTGATCAACGCTGCGGCGACCATCAGTTTGTCCGCCACCGGGTCGAGGAAGGCCCCGAACGCCGAAGTCTGGTCGAGCTTGCGCGCAAGCCAGCCGTCAAGCCAGTCCGTGATCGCGGCGACCGTAAAAATGATGGTCGCCACCAGGTTCTGGTTGGGCGCGGAAACCCAGCTCTTCTCGAAATAAAAAATGCCGACAAAAAGCGGGATCAGGATGATCCTGAGCCAGGTCAGAAGATTGGGCAGATTGAGCGGCATCGGTCTAATGGAGTTCCTGATAAATTTTTTCCGCCAGCTTGCGGCCGATCCCTTCGACCTGCCCCAGTTCATCGACACTCGCGGACAACAGGCCGCGCAGGCCGCCAAAGCGCGCGAGCAGTCGCTGGCGGCGCCTGGCGCCGATCCCCGCGATGTTCTCCAAAGATGAACTGGTGCGTGACTTGCCGCGCCGCGCACGGTGGCCCTCGATTGCAAACCGGTGCGCTTCATCTCGAATCTGCTGGATCAGGTGCAGCCCGGCATGGTCCCTGCTCAGTCTGAGCGGCTCATCGCGCCCGGACCGCAGCAGTTGTTCCAGTCCCGGCTTGCGCTCCTCCCCTTTTGCGACAGCAACCAGCGCCACATCGCTCAGCCCGAGTTCGGCGAACACCTCTTGCGCGACAGTGAGTTGCCCCCTGCCACCGTCGATCAGCACCAGATCCGGAACCTTGCCCTCTCCGGACACGACCTTGCGGTAGCGCCGGGTGAGCACGTCGCGCATCGCGCCGTAATCGTCGCCCGGCGTTATCGCGGTGCGATCAACGGCGCGCTGCGTCCGTTCCATCGCGCCAGAGTCAAGCGGCGATCCATCGTCCGGCTTGACGCGTATGTTGTAGCGGCGGTAATCGCTTTTCTGCAGCGCAGACCTGTCGTATACGACGCATGACGCGACGGTCGCTTCGCCCATGGTGTGGCTGATATCGAAGCATTCGATGCGCTGCACGTTTTCGGGCAGCTCAAGCCCCTGTTGCAGCGCCGCGAGCCGTTCTTCCTGCGTCGCCTGCAGGCTCAGGGTCTGCGCGGCGCCCAGCTGGGCGTTTTTTGACGCCATCTCAAGCCATGCCCGGCGCATGCCCGCCGGATGGGTCGTGATCTGCACCTTGCGTCCGGCCTGCCCGCTCAGCAGTTGTTCGAGCGCAGCGACCGCGATGGCGGTCCCGATGACGATCTGCGACGGGATGCCGTGGCGCAGATAATGCTGGATGATGAACGCTTCGATCACCTGCTCGTCGGTGCAGTCATCGGCGTTGCGCGGAAAGAAATTCTTGTCGCCCAGATGATGCCCCCCGCGAACCATCACCAGGTTGACGCACGTGATGCCCGCCGCGCGGGCGCAAGCGATAATGTCGGCGTCGCGTCCTGATTCGCCGCTCACAAACTGCTTCTCGCGCACCGTCCTGAGCGCCGCGATCTGGTCACGGAGAACGGCGGCCTCCTCGTATTGCATGCGCTGCGCCGCGCCGTTCATGCGCCCGATCAGGCGCCCGACCACCTCGTCCTCCTTTCCCGTCAGGAACAGTTCGGCGCTGCGAACGTCCTCGGCGTAGTCGGCTTCGGGGATCAACCCAACACACGGCGCCGTGCAACGCCTGATCTGGTGCAGCAGGCAGGGACGCGAGCGGTTGCTGAATACGGTATCCTCGCAGTTGCGAATGCGAAACACCTTCTGCAGCAACTGAATGCTCTCGCGCACCGCGCCGGCGTTGGGGAACGGCCCGAAGTAACGATGCCGTTTATCGAGGCTGCCGCGATGGAATCCCAGACGCGGGTAGCGGTTTCCGGTGAGCACGAGATATGGATATGATTTATCGTCTCTAAACAGTATGTTATATCGAGGACTTAAAGTTTTTATTAAGTTGTTTTCGAGCAGCAGTGCCTCCGCCTCGGAACGCGTGACCGTGGACTCCACGGACGCAACCTGGGACAGCATCAACTGAATGCGCGGCGAGAGCCCGCCGCTTTTCTGGAAATAGGAGGCGACCCGCTTCTTGAGGTCGAGCGCCTTGCCGACGTACAACGCCTCCCCTACCGCGTTCAGCATGCGATATACGCCCGGCAGATGGGGCAGATTGGAAACGACTTCCGCTGGATCGGACAGGGTGACGGGAGCATCGGCGGACGCTCCCCCTTCGAGGCTTGCCGGTACGCCGGGTAGGGCGCGTCGAGGCATGATCAGCCGGCTTTCAGACGCCGCGAAATCTCGGCAAAAACATCTTGGAACATTTCCGCTGTGAGGCGCTTGGTCTGCGTATTATAGCGGCTGCAATGGTAGCTATCGTAGAGCGTGCGGGCCTGTGGCAGCCCATGACGCGCGCCGTGATGAAATGG
>MERI01000261.1 GCA_001772005.1 Betaproteobacteria bacterium RIFCSPLOWO2_12_FULL_62_58
AGACCCCGATCAGCATCAGCGCATCGCCGGCCGAGTTCGACGCCTACGTGCAATCGGAAATGAAGCGCTGGGCGAAGATCATCAAGGACAACAACGTGAAGATCGACTAGTGAGCGGTGAACAGTGAACGGCGATCGGACAAACATCCTGGCTCCGCGGGCCGGGAGAGGGCCGGCCTGAAGGGGATCACGTTTTTCCTTTCACGGATAACTTACTTGCTTCAGGGAGAAAACATGAAAACCAGGGACACGAAGATCTCGCAGCCGCGCCACACGATGACGATCGAGAAGGACGTCAAGGTCCAGATGCGCGACGGCGCGATCCTCTACGCCGACGTCTTCCGGCCGAAAGAGGCCGGGAAATTCCCCGCGATCATCAACATCAGCGCCTACCAGAAGGATAAGGTTTGGGTGCCGCCGTCCGATCTCGAAGAGAAGGCCAATCCCTACATGAGCTGGGAAACGGTGAATCCGCTGTGGTGGGTTCCCCGCGGCTACGCTTGCGTGCGGGTGGATACACGCGGCTCGGGCAAGTCGCCCGGTCTGTCGGACCCGGGCGGATGGCAGGAAACGCTCGATTTCTACGATTCAATCGAATGGACCGCGCGGCGGGCATGGTGCAGCGGCAATATCGGGACCTCGGGTATTTCCTACCACGCGGGGACGCAATGGAAAGTGGCCGGCCTGCAGCCCCCTTCACTCAAGGCGATCATGCCGTGGGAAGGCAATGCGGATACCTACCGGGACGCAGTGTTCCACGGCGGCATTTTCCAGCTCTACTACCTCGCAACCTGGTATGCGACGCAAATGGCGCACCATCTGCTCGGCGATCCGCAGGAATACAATCCTGACGCATTCCACAACGAAAGGCTGTACCAATACATGCGGCACAGCCTCGACACCGGCTGGTGGGACAATCGCAGCGCCCATGGGGACAAGATCAAGGTCCCGCTCTACAGCGTCGGCAACTGGAGCGGCCACAACCTGCACCTGCGCGGCAATGTCGAGGGCTACGTGCGCGCCGCTTCCAGGCACAAGAAACTGCGCATTCACTGCGGCACGCACTACCATGCGTTCTATACGGAAGAAGGGCGGATGGACCAGTTGCGCTGGTTCGACTACTGGCTGAAAGGCATCGACACGGGCATCATGGACGAGCCGCCCGTCAAGCTCCTGATCCGCACCGGCGGCGGTGCCATGAAGGATTACAAGTTTCGCTTCGAGAACGAATGGCCACTCGCCCGCACGCAGTGGACCAAGTTCTATCTCAAGACCGAGAAAAAGGAACCATCATCGGCCGCCATGGGCGTCGAAGGCAGCCTGCTGAAGCAAGCCCCTAAAAAGCAGACGGCGTTGACTTACTCCGCCACCGGAACAACGCACGCCGGCGTGGCCTCGGCTTCCTCGACCATGCTTTCCGCCGCCACCCTGCACCGCACCGGCGTGTCGTTTGAAACCGGGCCCATGCCGAAAGACACCGAGGTCACGGGACCGGTCAAGCTCGTGCTCTGGGTTTCCAGCACCACGAAGGACATGGATACCTTCGCCACCATCCGCAACATCGGCCCCGACGGCAAGGACGTGTGGGAAGTAGGACAACAAGGACAGGCGGTGCCGGTTGCCAAGGGCTGGCTGCGCGCGTCTCACCGCAAGCTCGACCCGAAGCGTTCCCTGCCGTACCGGCCGTACCACGCGCACAACGAACGCTGGTGGCTGAAACCGAACGAACCCGTCGAATGCGAGATCGAAATCTGGCCGACCGGCATGGTGTTCAAGAAGGGGCACCGCATCCGGCTCGACATCCAGCCGCGGGACGGTGTCGGCAGCGCGCCATATACGCATTATCCCGCCGCCTACAACACCGGGGGCGAGAATACGGTGTACACCGGCGGCGGCATGGTTTCGTACCTGTTGCTGCCAATTATTCCGCCCAAGGGCAAGTGAGAGGCGAGAGGCGAGAGGAGAAAGGGGGTGGCTGACGTGACACGGGTTTCTGTTCCGCAACTGGAAACGTTTATCGCGCGGGCATTCGAAGCGGTCGGCATCGCGAAATCGGAAGCAACGATCATTGCCGAATTGATGGTGCGCGCCGATGCGCAAGGCTCGGAAGGTCACGGCGTGTTCCGTCTGCCGCAGTACATCCGACGCATCAAGGGCGGCGCAGTGAATGTGAAACCCAACATTCGTGTCGCGCGCGAGGCGGCGGGCATGGCGCTGGTGGACGGGGACAATGGCATGGGACATCTGGTGATGCGTTTCGCAACGCAAAAGGCGATCGAGAAGGCGAAGCAGGCGGGTGTCGCATGGGTGGGCGTGAAGCGCAGCAATCACGCGGGGCCTGCATCGCTTTACGCCGGAATGCCGCTCGAGCACGACATGATCGGGCTCTATCTCGCGGTGGGCAACGCCAACCATCTCCCGCCATGGGGCGGGATCGATATGCTGCTTTCGACCAACCCGATCGCGGTGGCGGTGCCGGCGGACGAAGAGCTTCCCGTGGTGCTCGACATGGCGACCACGGTTGCGGCCTATGGCAAGGTCAAGACCAAGGCGCAGCGCGGCGAGATGATGCCCGAAGGCTGGATGATGGATCGCGAGGGCAGACCGCTCACGGACCCGAAGCGCGCCAACGAGGGCTTCCTGCTGCCGATCGGCGGCTACAAGGGCTATGGGCTCGCGTTGATTTTCGGTCTGCTCGCGGGCACGCTGAACGGCGCGGCGATGGGGAAGGACGTAATCGACTTCAACGCCGATGATACGACACCCACCAACACGGGGCACGTCATCGTCGCGATCCACATCGAGGCTTTCCAGCCGGTTGTCGAATTCAAGAAGAGCGTGGATGCGCTGATCCGCGACATCCGCAATTCCGAGCGTCTGCCGGGCGTGGACCGTATCCGGTTGCCGGGGGAGGGCAGCTACGCGGCGCGGGAGGATCGCCTTGAAAACGGCATCCCGTTGCCCGCGCCGCTCCTCGCGAGCCTGAACCAGCTCGCGGCGGAACTGAACATCGCCCCGCTCGCGTGAACGGCGAGACTCGTAACGTCGGGAGGTCGTGAGATCGGGAGAGGAGAAGCCGGGAGGTGGTGAGATCGCGAGATCGTGAGAGGGAACTTCTTCGCTTTCTCGTTTTTCCGCCCTCACGCTCTCCCGCCCTCACGCGCTCACGCTAACAGGCGTTCAGGATGGCGCGGATGACGTTCTGGATTCTATTCGCTGCGGCGATCGCCTGGCTGCTGTGGTACATGGTGACCGTGCCCGGTAAGTCGTACTCGGGCCCGTTCAAGCCGCTCACCGCGGAAGAAACGCAACTGCGCGAAAATCTGCGCGGCCATGTCGCGGCGGTCGCGAGCCGCGAGCACAATGTCTTTCACTTCGCGGAACTCGAGGCCGCGGCGCAGTACATCGAGCTCACGCTCTCACGCTTCGGCTACCGGGCGGACACGCAGCGCTTCAAAGTGTCGGTGGGCGAGGTGCGCAACATCGAAGTCGAAATCAAAGGCGCGGCGCGAGCGAGCGAGATCATCATTGTCGGCGCGCACTACGATTCGGTGTTCGGCGCGCCGGGCGGCAACGACAATGGTTCGGGCGTCGCGGCGGCGATCGAGCTGGCGCGGCTGTTCCGGGACCATCGGCCGGGGCGCACGTTGCGCTTCGTGTTGTTCGTCGACGAGGAGCCGCCGTTTTTCAAGAGCGAGGAAATGGGGAGCCGCCACTATGCGCGGCGCGCGAAGGAGCGCGGCGAGAACATCGTCGCGATGTTTTCGCTCGAAACGATCGGCTACTACTCCGATAAGCCGGGCAGCCAGCGCTACCCGTTTCCTCTCAGTTTCTTCTACCCCAACACCGGCAACTTCGTCGCCTTCGTCTCGAACTTTGCTTCGCGCCCGCTGCTGCACGAAGTCATCGCGTCATTCCGCCGCCACGCCGAGTTTCCGTCAGAGGGCGCGGCGGCGCCCGCTGTCCTGCCCGGTGTGGACTGGTCGGACCACTGGTCGTTCTGGCAGGAAGGCTATCGGGCGCTGATGGTGACCGATACCGCGCTGTTCCGGTATCCGCACTACCACGCGGCGACCGATACACCCGATAAGGTGGACTACGAGCGGCTCGCGCGCTTGACCTCGGGGCTCTATCGGATGCTGCGCGACTTGGCTCAGGTCGAAGAACCTTTAGGCGCCGATGTACGCCGATAAGGTCAAAAGCTGAGATGCAAAGCACGCGAAGGAAAATCGAGAACAATAATTGAACCGCCAAAGACGCTAGGGAGCCAAGAAAGAAGGAACATTTGAACCGCCAAGGTCGCCAAGAACGCCAAGAAATTCCAAGGCCAAGAGAACTTTAACGTTTGAGCTCAGCCGCGGACGCCGGCTTGCTGGCGGATGCCGGCTGGAGCGAGGGGTTAGATTGCATCGTCCAGTTTTAGGGGCTGGTGTCTATCCGAGGTGAGCCTCGAACGTCGGCACTATGCCTTCCACAAGGGCCACCATTGAGGCAAGCGTTTCAATGATCGGCTCGCCGAACACCACGCCTTGCTCACCGAATGCGACCTCGAAGCGGAACTGAAGCTTTTCGTTGGGAACGGCGTCCGGTCCATCGATGAAGAGCTCGTCGCCTTGCTTGAGGGGAAACATCCGATCGGCCGGCTTAATGAAAAGGTCCAGTGCAGGAAACTCCGCGAACTTAGAAGCCAAAGGGGACGAAGCAATTTGTTTTTGCATCTCTCTGCTCAGGTGTGCACCAACATTGACACTCTGAAATGCGGATCCCGCCGTAATCAATACGCGATGCTTGTCCACGTTGTTGAGTTTGTGAAGCCTCCACAGTTGGTCGTTGCCGCCTTTGTATGGATTCAGCGCATCGACCGCCGCGATAGCCGGAGGCAGCGCGCCCTTCATTTGATGGCGACGCTGCTCAACATACCGCGGTCGATCGTCCGCGATAGGGAAGTACACATGACTTGAGGGCGCCTTTCCAGTGCCAACCCATACGAGCTGGTAGGCCAGGTGGTCAAGTGCACTCCTCAAATTATGGATCGTGTCCCCGAGAATCGCTGACACCCTGTGCGGCGTGGGCTGAACGCTCACAAGAAAATAGATTAGTCGCCTAGATTCCGGATCGCGCTTTGTGCCTATCACATAGGGAGTAGACGATAGATACGAACGCACTTCTGCCTCTAGGGTGCGTATGTGCTCCCTCGCACGCTCGACCTTGACAGCGATGAGGTCAAGACGATCACGTGTGGACATGATGGCTCTGCAATCTAACAATCTAACGAGGATGTAGAAAAAGTCCCTGAGGGGTCAAGACACGCTGTTTTCGGGGGTCACTTGACCCTTCCCAAGACCCTGATCGTCGATTGTGGGCGATCCTGAGAAGCCGATTTGTTCTGGAACGCATGGTCGATTTCTCGAAGGGACTTTTTCTACAGTCTCAACGATCAAGGTAACCCGGCGGCGGCCAAGCGACCTCCATTTCAGAACACGCGCGATCCGCCGCTCGGGTTGACCGCCTTGTTCGGCCCGTTCGAGTACTGGACCCGCTTGTTGCCATCAGTCGAAGGCGACCTTTTTTGTGAAACGACAGTAATTGTATTCGTCCAAGCTCTTCAATGGATTATCAGTCAACGAGCTGAAGTCCCCAAGGTTGTCTATTTGAGCCTTCGAAAGGCGGATGAACGCGATATATCTTTCTGCATCCGTCCGGTGTCGGTATTTCGCCTTCTCCAATCCATAGCCTTTCAGAATAGCGGCATCCCAGAGCGGCAAGAGGCCCGGTGCCAGAAGATGAAGGCATTTCGCGGCGCCCACCCGCCCGAGAACGCCGGCGAAATCCTCGAAGATATCTCGAATGTCTTGCTCAGGAATCTCGGCAGTCTCCTGGATTTTCTGGCTTCGGAACTTAATCAGACGGTCGAAGTGCTTCGAAATGACAACTTCGAGTTCGCGGAAGTGGCCTTCCAGCGTCATCCCTGGCTTGCGATCGTTGAAGAAGCGATAGTAATTCTTGTTCCAGGTCATCAAGAGCATCATAAGAACCCGAACCAATTCGTCTACCATGCTCGTTCTCGCTTTCGTGTCGACGACGGCAGCGACGAGCTTGGTGACAGACCAGTAGAAGAAATCTCGCGGCTCGATCCTTTTGAATTCCTTACGTGCTGTCCGCAAATGCGCAAGAGTTGGCATGGGATAGTTCATCTGAGATGCCTCACGTAGCACCGAGATCGTGACATCGCGCACCGTTCCGCCGAACGTGATATTGAGCGGCGCGCTTAACCGCGTCCGCTCGAATTAGGTTAGCCGTTGGAATTGGGAATGCCAAACTGTTCCCGCAGCTCGGACATTGAGTAGCAGCGAAACACAACGGGTATCGAAAAGGCACCAGCCATTTCCTCGAGGCGACTCTTCAGTGCAGCAAGATCGACTGGGTATTCAACTACGATGGCAACAAGTACTTTCACGTTATGCCACCGAGTCCGCTGAAGGAAGCGAGCAAAGGATTCAAGGGTTCGGCGGATGGTCGTCTGTACGTTTTTCTCTCGAACGACATACTTTACTTCCACAATATGAAGTTGGCGGTCGGCGGTGAAAACCCCGTCGAAATCCATGTCAGGTCCTGCGGTGACCTGGCGCTTGAGAGGTTGCTGGAACTCCGCTTGTATGGCTCTAAGTGCTAGATCCTCGGCTGCGAAGAACCGTGATTTGACTTCTGGTGGTGGCGGCTGGCCCACCACAGGAACATTCTGCTGCTCGATTTGCAGCATCTCCTGCATTTCGGTCTCAGCCTTTTGTTTCTGCTGCATCGGGTCCTGCGGCTTGAATTGATCACTCAATTCGAACGGCCCGGCTTTTATGGTGCTTCCGCCTTCGACTCTTTTGTGTAGAGCTGTCAAGAGCGCGTCAATAGGCCGATGAAACCGAAAAACGATTGCCGCGATTAAACCGACCCATAACAGCGTTTGCAAGAGTGGCGCGATGTATTGCATGTATTCCATACTTGTCGACGGCTAAGGAGGCTGTAGAAAAACCCCAGCCTACCCGGAACGATTGCGCGTATCAAGGTTCGAAGAAGGGACATTGACCATTGGGGGATACGGCATGGCCCGCTACAAGCACATTGACGTAAGCCCGCGCTTTCTGGCGATAGACCTGAAACGGCAACTGTTGCCGGGCACCTTCGAACACGCGCTCGACCATCTGCTCGATCACGAAATCGATCTGTCCGCCTTGGATGCGCGCTTCAAGAACGATGAGACCGACGCCAGCGCCTAGGAGAATGTCAGAGGCGCCTGCTTTTCGCTTTTCTCTATCCGCGTTTATCGGCGTTTATCTGCGGCTCAATTGTCTTTCCGGTTTTCCCTGGCGTCTTGGCGTCCCTTCGACAAGCTCAGGACAGGCTTGGCGGTTCAGCTCTTCGTTTTTATCGGCGTACCCCTCAAGGGGGTATTGAAAAGAATCCATCGGCGGCTAAGAGAACTTTCAGCCAGCCGGCTCGTCTACCACGGCGTTCTTGAGAATGCCGATGCCTTCGACTTCCGCTTCGATCACATCGCCCGCTTTGAGCAGCCAGTCGGGATTGGCGAGCCCGCCGCCGCCCGGCGATCCGGTGGAGATGATGTCGCCCGGCATCAGCGTGATCTGCGACAGGTAGGCGATCAGCTTCGGGATCGACCAGATCATGTCCTTGGTGTTGCCGTCCTGGCGCGTCTCGCCGTTGACGCGCGTCGCGATGCGCAGATGCATCGGTTCGGGAATGGCGTCGCGCGTCACCAGCCACGGTCCCATCGGTGCGAAAGTATCGTACGTCTTCCCGAGGAACAGATGACCGCCTTCGCGTTCGAGCGCGCCGACGTCGCGTGCGGTGATGTCGTTGACGATGGTGTAGCCCGCAACCACGTCGTAGGCATCCTCTTCCCGCACGTGCTTGCACTTCTTGCCGATCACCACCGCGAGTTCGGTTTCGAAGTCGAGCTCCTTGCAGACGGGCGGCTTAAGGATGTCGCGACCTGGGCCGACGATGGCCGACAGGGTCTTGACGAAGGCGGCAGGCACCTTGCCGCCCTGCTTGCCGGGGTTCTTGGTGTATCCGGGGTAGTTGCGGCCGATCGCGATCAGCTTCGACGGCCGCAGCGGCGCGTAAAGCCGGCATTCGGCAAGCGGGATGAAAAGATGCTCGCCGTTCAATCCCGTCGCATCGGGCGCGGTCTGCGCGAGATCGACGAGATAGGTGTAGGCATCCCCCAGCGCGAGCCAGGCCGCCTCGCCCATGTGCAGGAACTGTGCGATGTACGGCGGGACGTAAACCGCAGCGAGTTCGCGTCCTTTCGGGTTGTCGGTTTCTTCGACGAGGTACAGGGTATATCCCGCGCGCAGGTCGGCAACGAGGTCGTGGCCGACCACAATGCCCAAACGTGCGAGGGCGGACGGCTCGTGTTTGCGGCTGTAGCGCATCAACTTCATGTTTATTCCCCGGTGTGGATCGGTTGGGAATTTGTCCGACCTGAGTCCGACAAACTCCCAGGCATCTTATCAAAGATATGTCGGGCACTTTCTGTCGGGGCCGGGAGACAAGTGAACTGCTTGAAACAAAACGCGTTAGGTCGATTGCCACCGC
Organism: Betaproteobacteria bacterium RIFCSPLOWO2_12_FULL_62_58; assembly: GCA_001772005.1. Classification (GTDB taxonomy): domain Bacteria; phylum Pseudomonadota; class Gammaproteobacteria; order Burkholderiales; family SG8-41; genus DSOT01. Next base: position 8,610 of record MERI01000261.1, read on the forward strand.
TGCGCGTCGTTCGGCGGCGACATCCCCGGATCCGAAAAGAGTTGACGCTGGTCTCGCAACCCACTGATTCAGCACGGCAAGCCGGAGCTGGCACGGTGATTGCCCGAATTGAGGGTGTCTGCATAACCGAGGACAAGGAACGACATCATGAAAATCGCGACTAAAGTGTTGGTAGAATCACTTGCAGAGGGAGATGAGTCATGAGAACAGTTGCGCGGACGTTGGGTGTGGTATTTTTGGTTGCGGCGTTTGCCGTGCCGGCGGCGGAAGTTGCGCCGGACGCGCTGGTGAAGACCACTGTCGACGAGGTGCTGTCCGTAATCAAGCAGAAGAAGGACAAGCGCACGCTGCATGATCTCGCCGAAAAGAAAGTGCTGCCGCACTTCGATTTCCAGGCGATGACGCGCCTCGCGATGGGCAAATCATGGCGGGAAGCGAATCCGGATCAGCAGAGCAAACTGGAAAACGCGTTCCGCGGGCTGCTCGTCAACACCTATACCACGGCACTGGGCCAGAACACGACAAGCGATGCTGCCGTCGAGGTGAAGCCGGTGCAAGTAAAGTCGGATCAGGACGATGTCACGGTGAAAACGGTGGCCAGGCAGTCCGGCAGGCAGCCAGTCACGATCGATTACCGCATGACACGCACGTCCGGCGGCTGGAAAGTGTACGACGTGATTGTGGAGAACCTGAGCCTGGTGACTAACTATCGCAGCTCATTCGCGGCGGAAATCGGCCGTTCCGGTATCGACGGATTGATCAAAACCATCGAAGCGAAGAACCAGAAGCTCGCCGAAGGGTGATCGCGCACGGCCGCGGCCCAGGCACGAGCAACCGCTCCCGACAACACCCGCCATTCGGCGGGCGTCCGGTTTCCGCCATTCTGAGTAGGCGGCGCGCGCAAGTGCTGATCCAATCTTCGAACTTGATCTCAACTGCGTCGGCGCCATGCGGTTCTACTACCCCCGTTCCTTCCTCACACTGCTTGCGGTCGGCTTCACGCTGGTCGCGTTGCCGCTCGTCTTTGCGCTCGTCAACAACGCGATTTCCATCGATCAGCTGGCGAACCGCAGCCAGCAGGCGGTGTATCAGGCCGTACAGGCAACCCAGAGCAGCCGGCGGCTCGTCGAACTGTTGACCGCGATGGAGCGCAGCGCGCGGCAAATGGTGATCCTGGGCGACCCCGCGCTGCTTGACACCTACGCGCTCAACCGCAAGCAGTTTCTCGCCGCGGCGGGTGAGTTCGGGACGTTGCCCTTCGACAGCGAACAGAAACAGGCCCTCGATGCCATCGTGCGCGACGAAGCGGCGATTTACGCCGTGCTGTCGGGCGCCGGCGCCAATCCCGCGCAGCAGGCCAAGGCCGTCGAGGGCTTTATCGGGCTCGCCGATCGCGCGCAGGCCATCACCGTGCGCAGCAATGAGCTGATCGACCGGGAAGTGGAAGCCATGCGCGCCACCGCGGCGCAGGCCCAGCGCATCATGCTCTGGCAGCTGCTGGCGTTGATCCCGGTTGTGTTATTTCTCGCGATCGGTTTCACGATCCTGATTGCGCGTCCGATCCGCCAGATCGACTCGGCGATCCGCCGGCTCGGCGGCGGCGAGTTGAATACGGCAGTGGACGTCGCCGGGCCGGAGGATCTGCAATATCTGGGACAACGTCTCGAATGGATGCGCCGCCGGCTGGTCGATCTCGATCAGCAGAAGAACCGGTTCCTGAGACAGATGTCGCACGAATTGAAAACACCGCTCACGGCGCTGCGCGAGGGCGCCGAGCTGCTGTCGGACGAAGTGGTCGGCAAGCTTTCCCCGGAGCAGCGCGAAATTGCGGAAATCCTGCGCCATAACAGTATAGAATTGCAGAAGCTGATCGACGACCTGCTGTCCTACGGCGCGAGCCAGTTTCACAAGACGGCGCTGGAAGTAAAGCCGGTCCAGATAAGACAGGTCATCAACCGCGTGGCCGATGACCACGGGCTTGCGCTGCGGGCGAAAAGCCTCAAGCTTGACATTGAGGCGCGCGATGTGACGCTTTCGGCCGACTTCGAAAAACTGCGGATAATTCTCGACAATCTGATGTCCAACGCCATCAAGTTTTCACCGCCGGGCGGAACGGTCTCGATCGCCGCGCGCGCAAACGGCGCGCACCTCGAGCTCGATGTCGCCGACGAGGGTCCGGGCATTGCGCCCGCGGACCGCCCGCACGTCTTCGACCCCTTCTACCAGGGCGCTCAGGTCGCGGAGGGGCGGGTCAAGGGCACCGGCATCGGTCTGTCGGTGGTGCGGGAGTATGCGACCGCCCACGGCGGCAGCGTCGAAGTGGTGGACGAGGCGGGAAGGCGCGGCGCGCGGTTGCGCGTGCGGCTGCCTCTCCTCGCGGCGGGAGAAGGAGAATGAGGGTGCCGCTGCTTGCCCTGCTTGCCGCGATGGCGCTTGCGCTCGCAGGCTGCGCGCTGCTGCGGGGTCCCGAAGCGGAACCACCGGATACGGCGCCTGAGGCCGAGGAAGTTCGCGGGCCCGGTTCCGAGCTTGAGCGGCTGCTCGACTATTTTCAGCGCGTCAAGAAGCTGGTCGGCGCCGAACTCGGCAAAGAGCACAACAACGTGCGGCTGGCTTTCACGCGGACGCGCTCGGATTTCGACCGCGTGCGGCTCGCAATCGTGCTGTCGCTGCCCAACACCGGATTCAGCGACGAAGCGCGCGCGCTGGACCTGCTGGAACCGATGGCCAGAAATCAGAATTCGACCCTGCACGGTTTGGCGTTCCTGATGAGCACACTTGTGCAAGAGCAGAGGCGGCTCGGCAATAGCCTGCAGGGCATGCAACAGAAGCTCGATGCGCTGAAATCCATGGAGCGCAGCCTGATCGAGCGCGAGCAAGCGGGGTCAAAGCGGCGATGAATCCGGCGGGCAGCACCATTCTGGTGGTGGACGACGATCCCGATCTGCTCCGCCTGATGCAGATCAGGCTCTCGGCTGCGGGTTATGTGGTGACTACCGCGGAAAGCGCCGAGCAGGCGCTTGCCCACTTCACCGTCGCCCGTCCGCAACTGGTGGTGACGGACCTCAGGATGGGCGGCATGGATGGCATCGCGTTGTTTGACGCTATCCGCGCGGAAAATCCCACGCTGCCCGTGATCGTTCTCACCGCTCATGGCACCATTCCCGACGCGGTGGCGGCGGTGAAGCGCGGCGTATTCGGCTATCTCACCAAGCCGTTCGACGCCAAGGTGCTGCTCACCGAAATCGAGCGGGGACTCGCCGTGTCCGGCGGGACTGCGCCACCCGACGCGCTGGCGGACGACCAGACCTGGCGCAATGAGATCCTCACCCGCAATCCGGCGATGGAGGACGTGCTGGCGAAGGCGCGTCTGGTCGCCGACAGCGATGCGAGCGTTCTGATCTATGGCGAATCGGGCACCGGCAAGGAGCTGCTCGCGCGCGCCATCCACAATGCCAGCCCGCGGCGCGAACGTCCGTTTGTCGCCATCAACTGCGGCGCGATCCCAGAGCAGTTGCTGGAATCCGAATTGTTCGGCCACGTCAAGGGATCATTTACCGGTGCAACGCGCGATCACAATGGGTTGTTCCGGACTGCCGACAAAGGCACGCTGTTGCTCGATGAGATTGGCGACATGCCGGCGCCTCTGCAGGTCAAGCTGCTCCGCGCGCTGCAGGAGCGTCAGGTGCGGCCGGTGGGCTCGAACCAGACCTACGATATCGACGTGCGCGTGATCTCGGCCACGCACCGCAACATCGAAGCGGAGATGGCGGCGGGCAATTTCCGCGAGGATCTGTTCTACCGGCTCAACGTGGTGACCCTGCGACTGCCGTCCCTCGCCGAGCGGCGGGAGGACATTCCGCTGCTGGCCAAGCATTTCCTCGAAGAGCTCACAGAGAAGTATAAGAAAACGGTCAACGGTTTCGCGCCCGAGGCGCTGGAGTTGCTGGTAGGAGCGTCGTGGCCCGGCAATGTGCGCCAGCTCTACAATGTTATCGAGCAGTCTGTTGCGCTCGCGACTACGCCGCTGGTTCCACCCTCATCTGTGCAGCAGGCGATCCAGCACCAGCAAAGCGAATTCGCGTCGTTCGAGGAGGCGCGCAGGAAATTCGAGCGCGACTATCTCGTGCAACTGCTGAAGATCACCGAAGGCAACGTCACGCAGGCGGCGCGGCTTGCCAAGCGCAACCGCACCGAGTTCTACAAGCTGTTGCAGCGCCATCAGCTCGATCCCAAGCTGTTCAAGGCCCCCAAGCAGTAAACGCCGCACCACGGCGCATGTGTCGCCGTCCCGCGACGCCAAAACCGGCGTCAAATCAGGCCAGTAGATAACCACCGGGCGATGATGTTGCCGATCGGCGACAATCCGCGCCGCCGGCAGTGTCATAACTACATGTTTTAATTAAATAATATTGCATGGCATGGCTGTTGCTAAATATCGAAAGCAGTCTATAGCAACTGACGAAAGGAGCCTGTCATGAAAAGCAAGCGATTCCTGAATCCACATCTGGCTGCGCTGCTGGTGGCGGCCATCACATCGGTTTCTGCTGCCGCACAGGTTACCGAGCAGGCGCCGGGACCCGGTCCCGAGTTCAAGCGTCTTGACACCGATCGCGACGGCTACCTGAGCCGCGATGAAGCGAAGAAGCTCAAGAACTTCGACAAGGCGTTTACCGAGGCCGACGACAACCGTGACGGCCGGCTGGATTCCGATGAGTTCGTCAAGGCGCAGGCCATTCACGCCCGCATAGTCGCTGGCACATACGTTGAAGATAGCGTGATCACCGCCAAGGTCAAGGCCGCGCTGCTCAAGGACCTGCGGCTGAAGGGGCTCGTCGTCAAGGTCGAGACCTATAGGGGAACGGTGCTGCTTTCCGGCTTTGTCAATGAACAGCAGCAGGCGCAGCGTGCCGCCGAGATCGCCTCCGGCATTCGCGGCGTCACCGCGGTCAAGAACAGCCTGATCGTGAAGAGCTGAGCGATATGGACACCACCAATCACCTGCACGACACGAACACGACCGGAAAACGCAACGGCATCCTGTACACGATCATGCTGATCGCAGCGATCGCCGTCATCATTTTCAGCGTGATTGGTATTGCCACCATGACCGGCGTGATGCCGCGCGCGCTTTCCAAGAACGAGCAGACCGCACCCGAAAGCGCTGCGAAGAGCGCGCCAGCAGCGATTCCGTCAGCGAAACCGGCGAAAGCGCGTGTCGCGGCCTCCAGCAGCGCCGCCGCCGAAGCCTGTGCCGACTGCGGCGTCGTGGAGTCGATCCGCGCCGTCGAGGCCAAGGGCCAGGGCAGCGGGCTCGGCGCGGTGGCGGGCGGTGTGGTCGGCGGCATCCTCGGTAATCAGGTCGGCCGCGGTGGGGGCCGGACGGCGGCGACGGTGGTCGGCGCCGGCGCCGGCGCCTACGCCGGCCACGAGATCGAGAAGAACATGAACAAATCGCTCAGTTACCAGATCCGCGTGCGCATGAACGACGGCACTTCCCGAACGTTTTACGAACGCTCGCAGCCGGGGCTGAGCGTCGGGCAGAAAGTGCGCGTGACGAACAACGGCGTTGTTGCCGCAGGCTGACTCGAAATAAGGGAGACCACCATGTCTGATGCGAAGGGCCGTGTCACAGCCAGATCCACTTTTGGCAAGTGCGTTGCCGCGCTCGGTATCGCATTGCTTGCGGGCTGCGACCCGGTCTCGCTCACCGTATTCGGGGTCGGCACGGCAACCGGCGTGCAGCACACGCTGAACGGCATCACCTACAAGACGTTCACGGCGCCGCTGCCACGGGTGCGCACGGCGACCATCAACGGCCTGAACCGCATGGGCATCAAGGTCGCTTCGCGCGAGAAAACCAAGGAAGGCGAAGTGATCAAGGCCTCCGCCAGCGAGCGCCAAATCGAAATCGAGCTCGACGCTATTACGGCTAGTACGACCCGTATGCGCACCTCGGTGCGTAACGGTCTTTTCATGGACAGCGCTACCGCCACTGAAATCATTCTTCAGACGGAAAAGGCGCTCAACAACGGGAAAGGAGTGAGCTCATGAAAGTCAGTGCTCTTGCATCGAAGATGGTCCTTTTAAGCACGCTCGGCATGTTTTCCATGGCGACGACTGCATCAGCCGACGACGCGGCGACGTTGCGGTCCGAGACCAGGCGCATGGACACGCTGGCGACCTCGCAAGGCTC